>WRFE01000056.1 GCA_009778965.1 Candidatus Endomicrobium labiotermitis | reverse complement strand
GCTTGCTTCCGTCGCTCCATATGCGAATCCGTTCACCAGCATACTTCCCAATATAAAAAGAACAGCTGCTTTCTTTATCGACAACAAAGAAAGCTTTCCTCGAATTAACATAGAAATAACCGGTCTTTTTAACTGTTCCATTCTATATTCCTTTTGTTGATTCCTAGCTTGTATTATTATTTTAGCCTATTATTGTGTATTCCGCTAGTATTCCTTGTAAAATATTTGTGAAATTTAAAAACGGCAAAAAGTAGTAGTTACCTTTTGCCGTTCGTTGATTTATAATTTATATTTTTGAATTCGTAATTATAGTAGCTTAAAGATCCATTTTTTTAAGCTCGTCATCGCTTAGATCAACCATTCTGTGTTCAGGTCTGTTAAATATTCTTCTTAGGAAGCGCCTTAACATATCCATATACTCAAAAATGGCAGGAACTACTATCAATGTTAAAACAGTAGAACTTATAATACCTCCGATAACTACTATACCCATACCCTTTCTGAAACTGCCGACTTCGGTAAGACCCAAAGCTGTCGGAAGCATACCTGCTATTAAGGCGAAAGAAGTCATAAGAATAGGTCTGAACCTCGTTCTGCACGATATAACTATCGCATCGTCAATGACATGTCCTGCCCTCATTCTCTGTTGAATAAAGTCCACAAGTAAAATGGAGTTTTTGGCAACTATACCCAAAAGCATTATCATACCTATCAGTGTAAACATATCCGCAGGCTGCCTCGCTATTATCAATGCCAAAATCGCTCCGACTATAGCTAAAGGCAAGGCAGACATAATGGTAAAAGGTGTTATTACTGATTCGTAAAGCGAAGACAACACCATAAAAATAAACACTAACGAAAGCAATGCGGCTATCATTATGCTTTGCACCATATTTGCCATTTCTTCGGCATTGCCCGAAGCTCTAAGTTCTATATGCGCCCAATCCGGATTCTTTAGCTTTTCTTCATTAAATATCTTAAACGCTAAACCCTGCACCGCTCCGATAGTTCCGCCTGCAGACAAGTTTCCTTCAACCGAAACAAAACGCGCTCTGTCTTTACGGAATATCTGCGTAGGTCCGTCCACCATTTCCAAACGGGCCACATTTTTAAGGCGGACAAGTTTGCCGTTAACGTTGTTAATATAAATATTGTCAAAAATCTGGGCAATATCTTTTTGATCGTCTTGAAATTTAACCCTTATATCGTATTCCATTCCGTTTTCGCGGAATTTTCCGGCCTTTATACCGTCTATCATTCCTCTTATTTCATTACCGGCCATAACGGAACTTACGCCGAAGCTTTCCATTTTATCCGTGTCCATTTGAATCTGTATTTCAGGTTTTCCGGGCTGATAATTAGATCTTATATCTACAAAATGAGGAATCTCCGCGTATCTTTTCATTAAAACCTGAGCTACAGAATACAGCTTATCCACATCCGCGCCGGTAAGTTCAACAACAAATTCGCTGCGGCCTCCTCCGAGACTGCCTGACTTTAAGTAAGAAAAATTCAATTCATCTCCGTATTTTTCGGAAAAAACCGTTCTTAAATAATCTTTCATCTGAGCGGTATTTCTGACATCGTCGGAACTTCTGAACATAGCAATAATGCCTTTTACGTATTTTTTTATAGTACTTTTTTCTGAAGACTTCTGGTGCATTTTAACATACAAAGTCGCTTCATTGGCAGGACTGTCGTACATACCGGTCGAACCTATTGACGCAGAAACCAATTCCACTTCAGGCTGATTCATAATGAATAATTCGATTTCTTTGGAATATTGATCCATACGGTCTAAAGAAGTTCCGGGCTTTGCTCTGACATTTACGTTAAATTCGCCCCAGTCGGAAGAAGGCATAAAGTTAAGCTTTAAAGCTCCCATCTTTACCGCAAAAATAACGCATATTATAATAAAAAGAGTCGCCCCAAATGTAACAAGCTTCATTCCTTTTGTTTTTAATATAAACCCGATTGTTTTTACGTATATATCTTCGACGGCTTTGAAAACCGGATTAAACCAGCCTACCGTCATAGCCCTGAAAATTTTTACTATATGACTTCCTGCCGAAGCAAAAACCGCTTTGATTTTTGACGGATTCTTTTTAAATTTCGCGTCTTTTGACGGAATAAAATATGCCGACAGCATGGGAGCTACGGTCAAAGCGTCAAATAAAGATATACACATGGCAAAAACTACGGTTAAACCAAATTCTCTGAAAAACTGACCCATTATACCGCTTAAAAAAGATACCGGAAAAAATACCGCGATAACAGCTAATGTTGTCGCCACAACGGCAAGAGTAACTTCGTCTGTCCCTTTAATTGCGGATGTAACCGGATCTTCCCCTTCTTCGTATCGCCTGAAAATATTCTCACGCACAATAATCGCGTCGTCAATCAACAACCCTACGGCAAGAGCCAAAGACATAAGAGAAATAACGTTCAAACTAAACCCGAAGATATACATAAATAAAAAAGCGCCTATTAAACTGTTAGGCAAAGCTAGAGCCGTAATAACAGTGGAGCGCCAGCTGCCTAAAAAGAAATAAACAACTATAATGGCAAGGAAAATACCTTCCAAAATAGTATCTTTCACATCCGCGATATTCATACGCACGCCGCGCGCAGTATCGTTAATTAAAGCAAGTTCCGGATTGCCGCGCATTTCATGATATTTAGCGCTTAATTCTTTAAGTTTTGCCTGGGCTTCGTCGGAAATAGCAACGTCATTTCCTTTAGCCTGCCTGTAAAGCTGAATTATCAAAGCGTTTTCTGATTTTATTTCTCCGTCATCATCTTTGGTGTTAAGTCTCGCGCGTGAAGTTTCTTCCTGCACTCCGTCTACTACTTTTGCCACGTCCCTGACAGTCACAGGACGGTCATTGCCCATAAAATTTACGACTACGTCGCCGATTTTTTTAATTGACAAAAACTCACCCATGGTTCTGTACGCCAATTGGGTAGGACCTCTGTTGACGCTTCCCGCGGGAACATTTAAACTATTGGCAAGTATTCTTGCCGCAAGAGTACCCAAAGTCAAATCATAGGTTTTGAGCTTATTTTTATCTGCCTGAATCTGAATTTCTCTTTTTTGTCCGCCGACTATACCTATCTGCGAAATACCTGAAACCTGCGCAAAATCTTTTGAAACGACATCATCGGCAAAATCATAAAGTTCTTTCGGCGTAAGATAGTTTGATTTCAAAACCAATGTAATAAGCGGCATATTGTCCATATCGGCTTTCATTACAATAGGTTCGTTTATATTGTCAGGAAGCAGAAGTCTTATCTGCCCTACTTTATCGCGGACTTCCTGCGCGGCAATTTCAGGATCTTTTGAAAGATTAAATTCGCCGAAAACAATGGAAACGTTATCTTGATTTATAGACATTACGTGCTTTAACCCCGAAACGCCGCTCATTGCGTCTTCAATAGGTTTTGTAACAAGCTGCTCGATTTCATTAACGCCCGCGCCGGGATAAGCCGTTATAACTCCCACATACGGAAATTCCACATCAGGAAACATTCTTACGCTTAGCTTGCTTAAGGAAACTAAACCTAAAACAAGCATCGCCATAAGAATGGAAAAAACAAAAGTAGGTCTTTTAATAGCCAATCTTGCCAAATTCATAATAACATCTCCTTTAACAGCAGATGATGAGATGTTGAGAAGGTGAGATGTTGAGCAACAACTAAGTCGTTACTAAACCTCTCATCCTCTCAACTTCCCACCTTCTTATTTATTGTTATAAAACGCTTCTGCCAATTCATATATACTTATAAGTTCCAGCTTTCCCTGCAAAACAGACAAATTCGCATCATCCAAATCCTGCTCGCTTTGCAAAACAAAGAATGTCGTGCTTCTGCCTCTTCTCAAAAGATCCTGGTCTTCATTATTTCTGTCCTGCTGTATTTTTTGTATTTCTCTGGCTAAATTAAGGCGGAATTTAGCATTATTCCAATTATCCATAAGCAAAAGCCAATCTGTATTTTCTCTTACCGCAGCAGACTGGGCGGCTTTTTGAGATGAAATCTTCGCCGATTCAAAACCTTTGTTTATATCTTTTCTCAAACTAAAATCCAAAGGCAAAGTGTAGCGAAGCCCGACGGCAAAGCTTGGACCGCCTGTCGAAAGGCTGTTCGTTTTGTTCGCCAGTTCTCCGTAAGCACTGTTGGCTCCGATTTGTCCGGCGACAACCAAATCTGCTCCCATGTTTCTTTCCTGCGCCTGAGATGCGAAATCCGCGCTCTTAACGTCTTCTAAAGCTGATAAAACATCAAATCTGGTTCCTCTCCTGTTAGGAGCAGAAGCGTTTACAAAACTCATATCTATTTTGTCAAACCTTTCTACATTGTAAATAACGGCAGAACTGTCCGGAATTTCCAAAAACTGGTTAAAAACTCTTTTAGATCTTGTTTCTTCCTCATAGGCAAGCCTGAGGTTTAATTCTCTCATTTTTACGGCTGCCTGGGACTGAAGCATATCAGACCTTTCCGCCAAATCCATATTATATCTTCTCTGGTTCCACTCCAAAATCTTTTTCGTTCTGTCCAAAGAAGCCTGTCTGTAGTCTATTACAGTCTGTGAATAAGACAAATTCCAGTACGCAAGTCTGGCATTAAGCAAAATGCTCTGCTTTCTGTATTCAAGTAAATACAGAACAGAGTTTGCGCTTGCTCTTGCCTGCGCTATAGACGCTTTTGTGGCGCCGCCGTCAAAATCTTTAATCAAAGACTGGCTTAACCTTACAAAAGGAGAAATATCGCTTACGCTGTAATCCGCGCCGCCGAAATCAAATTTATAGTTCCAGTGAGAACCCTGCAGCCCAACGGAGACCTGCGTTCCGGTTTCAAACTGCCTGCTTAAACTGGCGTCATAAGTAAAATTAGAAAGATTGCCTATTACCGAAATAAATGAATACGGCTTTCCGCTCGCGTCATAAGCATAATTCGCGCCTGCGGACAGAAAATAAGAATACGTTCTTTCAATTTCCGCTATTTTACCCTTAACCGCGTCAATATTAGATTGAACCGATTTAAGTTCGCTGTTTTTCTCCGAGACCATATTAAGATATTCCTGCATAGTTAAAACGCTTTCGGACGCATAAGCATAAGACACGGCAAACAAAACCATAAAACCGGCCAACAACTTCAATTTTTTCATACCCTTCTCCCATTTTTAGAAAATGAAATGTTTAAAAGTTTGAATATTGAGTAATGACAAAAATCCTTGCCTTTGCCCAACCTCCCAGCTTCTCATCTTCTCATCATCTGTTTTATTTACATTTTTCCATTAAAAGATTTATCATATGCAGTATTTCTTCATCATACTGCTCGCCGGCAAATACCTCCGCGCAATACTTAGCATAATTCATAGTCGCGCCGAACAATATTGAAACAAGCTTATAATTGTCTATATTTTTATCAAGACTGCCGTCATTCTTGCAATCATTCATCAGAGTAAAAAAGAAAGCGTAGATTATCTTGTGAGTTTCTTTTATCATCTTAATAAAAAATTCGTTCGAAAAATCGAAACCTTTAAGCATAGTTTCAACAACGCCTTTTTTTTCTTTATATAATTTCGCGTTTAAAAAAAGAACTCTTTCAAGTCTTTCTTTCGGAGTTGACAAACTTTCCATTTCTTTAAACCAGTAATTCTGTAAATCCTGTATCAGATTTTCTAACAAAATTTTTATAAAATTTTCTTTAGACTTGAAATAATAATGAAACATTCCCAGATTAACGCCGGCTTCTATACAAATAGAACGTATGCTGATGCTTGAGATGCCGTTCTCAATCATCTTTTTTCTTCCGATCTCTATTAACTTTTTATCAATATTCTGTGATGGTCTTGTCATAATGTTAGTAATTATACATATTTATAATAATATGTCAAGCTTTATTTTCAAAAAACAAAATATCAAAATAAAAAACACATTTATTTTTCAATTATTTTTAGTTTTTATAATATTTTATAATTAAGTATTATTTTTCTCCAAAAGGACAACTGTTTCTATGTGGTAGGTCTGCGGAAACATGTCTACGGGAGTTATTTCTTTTATAGTATATAGTCCGCTTTCCGCAATGGCGGCTAAATCTCTGGCAAGGGTGGAAGGGTTACAGGAAACATAAACTATTTTGCCTGCGTTAGATTCAAGCAAAAACTTTATCACGTCTTTGGTCAATCCGCTTCGGGGCGGATCAACAACAATAGAGAGTTTGTCGTTCTTTATTGATTCGTAATTCGTAATTCGTAATTCGTAATTGTATTTATTCTGCTGTTTCGACCATTCTTCCGCTGTCATCGCATAGAATTCTGTATTGTTTACATTATTTAAAGCCGCATTTGTTTTTGCGTCGTCTATAGCCTGGGGAACTTGCTCTATTCCTATAACTTTTTTCACATTTTTCGAAAGAGATATGCCTATGGTTCCAGTTCCGCAGTATAAATCAATCAATTCTTCATTTTTTGACGGATTTAACAAACGTAATACCTCATTATAAAGAATTTCCGCGCCTTTTGAGTTTGTCTGAAAAAATGAAAACGGCGAAACATTAAAGCTGTAATTTTCCCCGCCGACATTTAATCTTTCTGTAATACAAGGGTTTCCGTAAAGCAGCTCTATTTTGTCCACTACAACAGCATCCGATAATCTGCCGTTTTGCGTCCAATATATACTGCCGGCAAACTCCGAAAGTTCTTTTACAAAAGGTTCAAAAAATTCTTTTTTTAAATCCGCAGCATTTGTAACAAGATTTATAAGCAATTGGTTTGCATTCACGGCTTTTCTTAATACCAAATGCCTGAAAAATCCCTCATGCGTTCTATTGTTATAAGCAGGAAGTCCGCTTTCAATAGCAAAGCGTTTTATTATTTCCGCGGCTTTAAGGAAATCTTTGTCCGCGATAAAACAAGGAGGAACGGAAACATATTTGTTAAAACTACCGCGCTGATGCAAACCTAAGGAAAGCACAGCATTATTGTCAGCATCATAGACGCTGAAAAAACTAAATTCCATTTTATTGCGGTAATGCCAAACTTCGGGACTTTCCAAAATTTTGTTTATTTTAACGCCAAAAACACCCAGCAGTTCTTCCGTATAAATTTGTTTGTATTTTATCTGGTTTTTATATTCGGTATTCTGGAAAGTACATCCGCCGCAGCGTCCGAAAGATGAGCATACAGGCTCAATTCTTTCCGGAGATTTTTCCGTAATATTTTTTACGAAACCTTCCCTGAAAGTTTTTTTATCTCTGGTCACAAAAACATCGGCGGTCTCGCCGGGCAAAAGACTTTCGGAAAACAAAGCTATTCCGTCTTCGCATCTGCAAAGGGAACGTCCCGGAAAAACTATTTTTTCCGCTTTAACATTGATAATTTTATTTTTAAATGACATTTGGGATTTTTCCGAAAGCTTTCTAGGAAGCGTTATTAGATGAAAGACGTTCAAAAGCCTGCGCATTATTAACAGCCTGCGAAATCTGAGAAACAAACACTGAAATCTTTTTCAAATCGGCTTTTGTAAAAGGCGAAAACTGTGAACTTTTAGTTAAAAACAAATATCCCGTTATTTTTCCGCTTAAACTCATCGGATAAAGCAGGACAGACTTTATGTCAAGTTTCGGGACAAATATACTTTTATACTCTTGCGGAGCAGAAACTGCATCAAAAAATATGGGCTCGCCACGTTTGGTTTCATCAGAATATACATCCGAAACAAATTTTCCAACCTCTTTTTTATCCGCGCCGCAATCGTTCTGGCAAAAAGTTAAAATTTTCCCGTCATTATCAAGAAGAAAAAGGCACGCGCGCAGACAACCGGTAATTTTTTTCGCGGCATCGGAAACAGCCGGCAAAAGATCTTTTAGATTTAAATGAGAAAAAAGACTGTTTGCTTCTTCGTAAATCGAAACCAGCGTTTTAAGCTCGTTTTTTTCCATTGCTTTTTCAGCAAGCTGCACAAGTTCGTCAATATTAAAAGGTTTTTGTATAAAATCGTACGCACCGCGGTGCATTGCTTCAAGCGCGTTTTCCACAGTGGCATATCCGGTAATTATTATAACTTCGCTTTCGGGAGAGTGTTCTTTAACAAATTTCAGAAGGTCAACGCCGTCAACTTTAGGCATTTTCATATCGGTAATTATAAGGTCGGCTTTTTCGGCTTGCAGTTTTAAAATCGCGTCTTCGCCGTTTACAGCGAAGAAAACACTGTAACCCAGTTTAGAAAACTCGCTTACAAGAAGTTCTCTTATTCCCTGTTCATCATCAACAATCAGTAGTTTGCCTTTATGAACTGACATAGAAACCGCCTTTAAAACCGATGTTTAGAAGCTATCCTATATTCTTTATCTGTAGTTTGTAAACTGCAGCGGCAAAGGAAAAGGAGTCTGCTTTAAAAAAGCTATAACCTGCTGCAAGTCGTCTTTTTTTGTAGAAATAACTTTCACTTTTGCGCCGTCTATTTGCGTCTGAACTTTCATTTTCGAATCTCTTATAATTTTGGCAAGTTCTTTCGCTTTGTCCGACGGAAGTCCGGAAATTATTTCCGCAACCTGTCTTATATAACCTTCAAAAGCTTTTTCCTGCGCTTTATACTCAAGCGATTTTATCGAAACGCCTCTTTTCGCGAAACGCCCCTCAAGTATGTCTTTAAGAGCCTTCATTTTAAAATCATCATCAGCAACAAGTGTTATTTTTTTATCGTTTTTATTAAATTCTATGGAAGATTTGCTGCCTTTAAAATCAAATCTGGTCGCCAGCTCTTTTAATGCCTGATTAACGGCATTTTCAACTTCCATCAAGTCAACTTCCGAAACAATGTCAAAAGAAAATTTATCAGCCATTTTTACGCCTCCGCAGCGTTTCTAAAAACCAAACCTGTAACCTACGTTTAAGTTAGTGGTAGTATATGTCGCGTCCATGGTTCCGGACCAAGCTTCTTTGCCCTTAATTTTAGATTCATTTACACAAAAAAGAATTTCAAATATAAAACTGTTAAGCTGAAACCCTATACCGCCGGCATAATACAAACCGTTTTCCGTTGAAGTATCAATATTCGCTCCGCCGTGTTTAAGCTTATATTCGCTGTTTAAAATGCCGTATCCGCCTTGAAAAAGAAGATACACAAATTCATTGCACTTGCTGCCTTTGGCTTCCGGTCTAAGCTGAAGTTTTGGCTTAACTGCCAAGTAAAAATTAGTAATGCTCAAATCGCCAAAATATTTAATATGCCTTTCAAACTGCTGCTTTAGACCGCAGCCGAGACCCAAAAATTTGAAAAGATAAAAATAATATTCTGCGGCAATATAGAATCCGTTATTATCGGCTATTTGTTCTCCGCTGAAAGAAACTCCGGGAGTAATAGAATTTTTTGTGTTTATCTGTCCCGCAGGAGCAATTTCAAGTTTTAAAACGATTTCCGATCTTTGTTTTGTATCTTCATCGTCATCATAAGCAAATACAGGCGCGGCGCAAACAAGCATAGCAACGGCAAAACAAATGATTTTACGCATATTTATGACCTCTTATTTTACCTTTTTTGT
Organism: Candidatus Endomicrobium labiotermitis; assembly: GCA_009778965.1. GTDB lineage: Bacteria > Elusimicrobiota > Endomicrobiia > Endomicrobiales > Endomicrobiaceae > Endomicrobium > Endomicrobium labiotermitis. The sequence continues at coordinate 3,801 of WRFE01000056.1, read as the reverse complement.
TTCCGGAATAGCCTTAACGGAAACGTCTTCTTGGCTGCGTCCTTTCATTATAACATAAGTCATAAACCATAAAAATGCCGCCATAAAAATATAAGCCGGCCAGTCAGATGCAAAATTTATATACATTGTTCCCTCCAAAATAATTTTTCTATATTTTACTCTTTTTAGCAAATATTAGCAAGGCAATAGAGATAAATTCAAAATATGAATTACAAATGACGAATAAAAAACAATATGCCGCTTGGCGTTGATTTGTAATTCGTAATTTTTAATTCGTAATTGTCTTTCTGTTCCACACCGGAGACATTTTTCTTAAATCTTCGACAATACCGGGTAACACATCAAGAACATAATCTATTTCTTCTTCGGTATTATAACAGCTGAATGAAAATCTTACAGTTCCCTGCGCGGCAATAGGTTCGGCGCACATTGCCGATAAAACGTATGACGGTTCCGAAGAACCCGATGCGCAGGCGGAACCGGTAGATACCGCTATGCCTTTCATATCAAGTTTCAAAAGAAGAGATTCGCCCTCAATATATTTAAAACTGACGTTTAATATTGCGGACACTGCTTTCTCGCCGCTTGCGTTTATAGTTACTTCAGGAATTTTTTCTAAAATTCCTTTTTTAAGTTTTTCTCTTAAATATAAAATCTTCTCGTCATGTTCTTTTAATTTTGCCATGGAAATTTCTAAAGCTTTCGCAAGCCCTGTTATATAAGCGACATTTTCAGTTCCGGGTCTTAGTCCGCTTTCATGATGTCCGCCAAACATAACGGGAGAAATATTTACGCCTTTTTTTACATAAAGCGCGCCAACGCCTTTCGGTCCGTAAAACTTATGAGCCGAAATGGCAAGCAAATCAACTCCCAAATCTTTAACGTCAATAGAAAGCTTTCCTGCAGTCTGCACGGCATCCGTATGAAAATATATTCTGTCTTTTCTTTCTTTGTTGATTTCTTTTAAAACCGCAGCGATTTCTTTTATAGGCTGAATAGAGCCTACTTCGTTATTGGCGTGCATTATAGTTACAAGAATCGTATTATCTCTGATAGCTTTTTTTACGTCCTCAACAGAAACAACGCCGTCTTTATCTACCTGTAAAAAAGTAACGTCATAACCGTTTTTTTGTAAATGACGGCACGAATACAGCACCGCGTGATGCTCTATCTGCGTGGTTATTATATGTCCTTTTTTACCATATGCGTTTAAAACCCCGAAAATGGCAATATTGTCGGCTTCCGTTCCGCAGCCCGTAAAAATAATTTCATCAGGCTGTGCATTTAATGACTGGGCGGTTTTTGTCCTTGCTTTTTCAAGCGCGTTTTTTGATTCCCTGCCGAAAGAATGAAAGCTCGACGGGTTACCGAAAACCGAAGACAAATAAGGCTGCATTTCTTTTACCACTTCCGCATCTACAGGCGTTGTGGCGCTGTTGTCTAAATAAACTTTTTTTATTGTCATAATTCCTTCTTATTATCGTCATTGCGGACTTAATCCGCAATCTATTCTAACAAACGTGGATTCCGTTTTTCAACGGAATGACTACACCGGATTATTTATCTTTATTCTTCTTTTTTACCGCGTTTCTGTTTTTTATATGTTCCTCAAGAGTGTCGGCAAACAAATGCCTTCCTGCCCCTGCGGAAACAAAAAACAAACTGCTTGTATTTTCAGGATACAAAACTGCTTTTATCGATTCTATTCCCGGACTTGCTATAGGACCGGGAGGAAGCCCAAAACGTCTGTAAGTATTATAAGGTGAATTTATTTCCGTATCTTCTATAGTAAGCCTTGATTTATTTTCCCCTAAAGCATACAAAACCGTGGCGCAAGATTCAAGCCGTATTCTTTTTTTCAGCCTGTTATGAAAAACGCCGGCTATACGCGCTCTTTCTTCCGGTCTTACAGCTTCCTTTTCAACTATTGACGCAAGCGTAATAACATCTTCCATAGACATACCTATCTCTTTTGCTCTTTCATACATTTCCGGAGTAACTTTTTTATCAAATTCCGCGCGCATAATAGATATAATTTTTTCTTCTTTCGACGCCGGATCAACAAAATAAGTTTCCGGCATAAGATAGCCTTCCAATTTTTGTTCGGAAGCAATTTTTATAAACTTGTCTTTGTCTATTCCTGTTTTAGAGGCGATAATTTCGGCAGTTTGCTTTATATTGCTGCCCTCGGGGATTGTAAATTTAACAACATTTTTTGAACCTTCTTTTAAAGTCCTTAATATACTAAACATTCCGTCTCTTTGGGTAAACTCGTAAATGCCGGGTTTAATTTTATTTTCGGATTTTGATATTCTTGCCCATACCATAAACAGTTTTTTGGAAAGAATAAGATTATTCTTTTTTAAAACCGAAGCGACAGTTGAAACGCCGTCCCCGCTTTTGACGGTTATGGAAACATTGGCATCTGAAAGGCTGAAATACCAGACAAAACTGAATATGATAAATAAACCGATAATAGCCGCTATTATTTTTCCGAACGTTTTTTCAGCCACAGTTTTTCAAACTCCTCGTTTATTTCTTCTTTAACGCCTATTGAAGCCGCTTCCGAAGCTCTTTCGGCATTTTTAGGTTTAAATCCTTTTGACAAAAATATTTCAACGCTTTCGTGTTTAGCGCCGCTTGGAGCGGTTCTGCGTCTTATACCTTTATCGTTTGTAACTATTATTATTTCGTAAGGATTTTTGGCATTATCGGCAATTTCGGCAATAATATCGTCGGCTGAAACCACGCCGTCGCTAAAAATTATTTCTATACTGCCGTAATGGGATTTATTATAACCGTCTGACTCATACGGATTTTTTGATTTACAGTCAAATACAACGGTAACGGAATTTCTCAAACTTCCGTGCGGTCTATTTACCGAAATAAACTCGATAAGCTTGTTTCGCCTGCCTTCTAAAGTAGAAGCAATAAACATATCGTTTGAATTTATTACATTGTAGCCGTCAATTATATAATGCACAAAAACTCCAATTACAAATTCAAAATTACGAATTACGAATCAACAACTTTCCTTGTCATTCCAGACTTGTTTAAAGAGTGTCATTCTGAACTTGTTTCAGCATCTCGTCGTTAACTACTAGACCCTGAAACAAGTTCAGGGAGACAACATGGGACAAACAATAGATTGCGGGTCAAGTCCGCAATGACGGCAAAGGCTTTATATCAAGTTCTTTTGATCAAGATATAGCTGCAAAATTATTGCTGCGGAAATTTTGTCTTTCAGACCTTTTCTTTTTCCGCGGGAAACATCGGCTTCTTCTATCAGCATTCTTTCGGCTTGGGCTGTTGTAAGTCTTTCATCTACAACGGCAACGGGTATTTCCGATATCAAATTTATTTCAGATATAAATTTCCGGACTGTTTCAGCCATTTCCCCTTCGCTTCCATCCATATTTACCGGCAGTCCCGCGACTATTTCCGAAACATCGTTATTTTTTGCTATTTCAATAATCGCCGCCGCGTTTTTCCTTATTGAAATACTGCTTTCTATGGTATCAAAAGGGCTCGCCATAATACGCATTATATCGGTCATGGCTATACCGATTCTTTTTAAACCGTAATCAATTCCCATTATTCTGCCCATTTTTAACTCCAATCACATACTACAATTTTTTTATGCCCTATCTTTTCACATACCCCGTCTTGCTTCGCAATCCACCCCTTTATATTAAAGGGGAATTTTTTTTGTTATTTTTTGCATCATTTCAACTTCTTCCGGCGGCGTTTTCCATTTTTTATGAAACCAAAACCATTGTTCTGGGTTCTCTTTTATAACAG
>WRFE01000055.1 GCA_009778965.1 Candidatus Endomicrobium labiotermitis | reverse complement strand
TATTTTTTAATAACTCAATGCTAAGTTCTGTCTTACATACTGGATACATTCGTCAGCCTGCGGCTTCCTCAGTATGACAAAAGAGAGGAATCACAACCTGCTTTTGTCAGCTTAATTTAATTTTTGCCATAATTTTGGCAATGGCGTCTCTGTCGCCGCTTTTCAATATTTCTGACGCAATTCGTTTAACTTCTTCAAAAGAAACGCTTCTTATGACTTTTTTGATTTTAGGAATCTGCGCAGACGAAACGCTGAATTCGTCAAGCCCAAACCCTAAAAGAAGCGGCGTATAATAAGGATCTCCAGCCATTTCCCCGCACATCGCAACTTCAATCCCCGCTTTATGTCCTTCGTCAATTATGAGCTTTATAAGCCTTAAAACCGCGGGGTGGAGCGGATCGTATAGATTAGCAACATTTTCGTTAATCCTGTCCACTGCCAGACTGTATTGTATAAGATCGTTTGTGCCTATTGAAATAAAATCAACCTCGCGCGCAATAACATCTGTTATCATTGCGGCGGAAGGAATTTCTATCATAGCTCCTATTTCAATATTTTCGTCAAATTTTATTTTTTTAGCCTTAAATTCCGTCATAATTCTGGCAAGTATTCTGTTTGCGGCTTTAAGCTCTTCAACGCCCGATATCATAGGATACATCAGCTTTATTTTCCCGTAAGCAGATGCTCTTAAAATACCTTTCAGCTGGGCAATAAACATTTCAGGATATTTGAGACAAAGTCTTATTGCTCTTAAACCCATAAACGGATTGGCTTCCGTACCGACATTCAGAATTCCTAAACGGCTCATTTTATCGCCGCCTAAGTCTATGGTTCTTATAATAGTCGGATAATCGCCCATTTCTTTTACTACTTTTACATAATTTTCAAAATGTTCTTCTTCCGTAGGCATATCGCTGCGGTTGAAATACATAAATTCGGTTCTGTAAAGCCCTATGCCGGTCGCGCCGTTATTTAAAACCGACTGCAGTTCGTCTGCATTTTCTATGTTTGAAAAAAGGGCGACTTTGTGCGCGTCGAGCGTTTCCGCCGGCAAATCTTTTATTTTTAAAAGCGCTTTATTTTTTTTGGACTGCTGGTCATACTGTTTTTTATATTTTAAAACGGTTTCTTCGGAAGGATTTAAAATCGCGTAGCCGCGGTTTCCGTCAATTATAATAATGTTTCCGGAACGAACTTGCGAGGAAATGTTTTTAAGCCCTACGACAGCAGGGATTTCAAGCCCTTGCGCTACTATAGCGGTATGCGAAGTTTTACCGCCGATATCGGTGGCAAAACCTATTACAAGCCTTTCTCTTATGGCAACGGTATCGGCCGGAGTAAGATTACGAGCGACAACTATTGAATCTTCTGATAAATTTGCCAGAGTTTTTTTCTGTTTCCCGAGCAAATTCGCTATTATTTTTCTTCCTACATCCTGAATATCCTGCTTTCTTTCCCTGAAATATTCGTCTTCTATGCTTTCAAAAGACTTTACTATTTTTTCAATAACTTTAAATACCGCATATTCGGCGTTAACGCCTTCATTGACCATAGAGACAACGTCTTTATTCATCATCGGATCGTCAAGAATTAAAAGATGTACGTCGGCAATTTTAGCGTAGTTTTCGCCTAAAACGTCGTTAATTTTACCGTAAGTAGCTTTTAATTCCGTTCTTGTTTTCTCTACGGCGACGTTAAGGCGCTCCAATTCCGCCCCGATTTCGCTCGTCGGAATATTCTTCTGCAAAAGGAAATAATCGTCATCCTCCAGCAGAAAAATTCTGCCTATGGCAATACCGGGCGAAGCGGCTACGCCTTTTAATATTATTTCATCGTTAACCGGCATGTCTTCTCCTATTCGTTAAACCCGTTGTTAAAAAGTTTTTCAACCGCGTCAAGAACCTCATTTTCATCCGGCCCGTCGGCAACAAATTTTAATTCGTATCCGGAAGCGGCGGCCAAAGTCATAACGCCCATTATGCTTTTAGCGTCAACTTCAAAATCATCTTTCAGAATTTTAACCGAAGATTTAAATCTTGAAGTTGTCTGGACAAGCAAAGCAGCGGGTCTTGCGTGAAGCCCCATTTTATTTGATACGGTAATAAGTTTTTCTTTCATTTTACATTCCTAAATAGGCCATTGCAATGCATGCCAAAACGATCATATAGACCATAAAAGTAGCACTGAATCTGCCGAGAATAAAGGATAACACCAAAACCGCGCCGTATATAAGAGCGTCCGGAAATGATGCTCCAAAAAAATTTTTATTTACGGGTCCAAACCCGAAAACTTTAAAATATAATATTATTGAGACTATTATCACGGCTAACACCGTGTATCTTAACATCTCCCATAAATATTTAAATTCAAATTTTGAAAGCAACGCTATACTTTCTCTGTCCAGTTTAAAGCCTGAAAACATAAACCAATATCTTAAAGGAATATGAATGGTATTGTAAATAATAAGAAAATAAATCGGTATAACAATCCCATAATCCAAAGAGGCGAACTCAGAAATTTGCGAAAAAAGTATTACCATGAATACGCATATAAAAGCCGCAAGAGGTCTTAAAGTGCCCCAAAAAAACGAATCGCCTATTGCCGCAAGAGGTCCTGCCATAGAACTTTTCACTAAATTTACATCAGCGGCAATCGTTTCATTTTTTGCCATTTTGGCTTCCGTATTTGCCGTAATGGCAATAATTATGTTTGCCATATAAGGATGCGTATTAAAAAAACCCGTATGACGCATAAGCGCTTCGCGTCTCTCGTTTTTGTCAGGATATGCATTATCCAGAAAAGGCTTAATTACAAACAAAAAACCTATATTTTGAAGCCTCTCATAATTCCATAGAGCCTGTACAAAAAAAGACTTAATAAACATTTTTGTGTATATTATTTTTAACATTTTTTTCTGGACTCCAAAAACGGCACTTTAATATTTCTGAAGTTATGCAAAATCGCGCCAAAACCTAAAACAGGAAGCAAAAACCATGCTTTTTTAAAACCGGCAACCATAAACGCCGGAAACTGCAAATAAATCATTTGGTACAGAATTCCGATAAAACCCATTGCTATAAGATAAAAAATATACAGCCTTAAAACAAACAAAAATAATCCGAAAAATATACCCAGGTTTATTCTGGATTCTTTATCTTTTTGAACTCCTCTTTCAACCCAATGCATAATTTTTATGTTAAATTTTCTGCCTGCTATATCGATTTCTTTATATAAATACGCAAAAGGTATCGCAAAAACCAGACTCCATATAGCAGCTTCCTGAATACCGGGAAAATATTTATTAACCCAGAATGTGGAAAGCATTGAAATCAAAGAAATATCTATGGGAACGGCTACGCCTAAAGGAACGGCGTTTATCCAAACCATTTCCGCAATCATTCCAAGCCATAGCCCGGAAGTTACGTCACCCGTCAAAAAACCTATAAGCGGCGCGCAAAATATCGGCCTGTATATCATAAACTGCCCAAAAGCGGTTACATCCGCGCTGCACCATGCCGCAATAAATGCCAAAACAAATATATTTTCTATTATCATTTAACCTTTACCTTAAACGGAATTTACACTGTGCGCAACCGCAGTGTCATTTTAAATTTATTGACGTATCAAAAGAAAAACATATGTTTTCTTCAGGCTGTAGACTGTACTTGAATAAAGGAACAACGCATGTTCCCTGATATGTTTTTTCATATCCGTTTTCCGAAAGAGCTACCGTTTCCACGGGATAAACAAATAAATCGCAGTTTTCGGAAAATTTTAATTCAAGCTCTATTTTTAAATAATCATCGTATCTTTTCCAAACTTTCATTTCTTTTAAATCCGCCGTATCATCTCCGGTTTTTGATGAAAAGGCAAACATTTGTTCGGGCGCGAAACATATATCAAGATTTTCCGTTGAATTATTTATAATCTCGTATTCGGTATTATAACCGCCTGAATGAGGAGATATTGTTTTTGTTACTTTTACATTCTGATTTCCGACTTTACCGTTTCTGGAAAGAACGATTTTAAGACCTTTTGTTTCACAGCCGTAACAAGCAGAAACGAAATCGCCTTTTTCCTCATATCTGGAAAACGCAAAATCTTCATACTTTATGTCTGAAACAAGAAAATGATCTACTAAAGAAGCTCTTTTATAAGAATCATAAACCAGATATTTTTCAAGACCAAATTCTTTGACTTTAACCGCGTCGCTGTGAATCGTCTGCACTTCTTTTTCATTATCGTCCGCGAGCACGGCGTTATTTATGTTATCCCTTAGTTTCTTGTGATACGACTCGCATCTTCTTGTCAAAACATCGGTAAAATTATGATTTACGCTAAAAAAATCCCACTCAAATATAGTTCCGCCTGCTGACGGGCTTATATATATATTTTGATTTTTGCTTTCATATAAATATTCATCGTTTACATCACAGTCAAAATCAAAAACAGTCCAGCGCGCTCTTTTTAATAAAGATTTATTATAAAAATCTTCTGCTTTCAAAAGCATTCCGTAAACCGCTTTTCTTAAATGAGGCAGATAAAGTCCGCCGAAAACGCCGTGCCAGTAAGAACAGTTGCATTGCCCCGCGTATAAACTGTCAAGCGCCTGCTGGGCGTGCGGTTTTTTATCTTTAACGTATTTATCAATTTTAGCGCTTACATAAAGCATTTTTTTATGCATATTGTTTGCTTCGGGATATTTTGTAAGAAAGTTTCTCCAAAATCCCCCCCGCAAGAAAGTTCTGGCTTCCTGATCACCGCCGTACCTGTGCAAAACATCTTCGAATTTTTGCTGCGCGGAACTCGGCAAAGACCATTCCGACATTTCAAAATACGACGCGCAAGGTAAATAAACCCTGCCGGAAGATTTTTCGGTTTTTAAAACATCTGCAAAAGTCACGGTTTCAACTATATCGGAATTTTCCTCTATCGCGGTTAAAAGTTTTTCAAGCCAGCCGTTTTCATAAACATGTTTATTTGTTCCGGGCCACATACCGAATTTTTCGCCGTCGTCAGCCATAACTACAATAGGGTCAGAATCAGGATTTTGCTCAACAAGCGATTTAAAATATTCTATAGTTTTTTCAACGTCCTGAAACGGAATCAGATATCTTAATCTCTGGCTTATCGGAAAAATATTTAAAAGATGTCCTTGTTCCTCAGTCGTATAATAACCTTTCAAAGAATCAACGTCCATACCTGCCGAAGCAAAATGCGCATCGTCCAAAACAGTATATTTTATGCCGCTTTCAGACAAAACTTTCGCCATTGACGGTTCCCAAACTCTTTCGGCGAGCCAAACGCCGCCGGCTTCCTCGCAGCCGAATTTATCTTTTAAATAAGCCGTCATTTTTTTTACCTGTCCGGCTTTATCTCTGTCGGGAATAGTCGATAATATAGGTTCGTAATAACCTCCGGAAAGAATTTCCAGAGTTCCGTTCGCAACAAGTCTTTTAACATTTTTTATGTAATCGGGATGCTCGCCTGATATGTATTCCCAAAGCATGCCGCTGGCATGCAAACTCCACTTTATTTTCGGATGTTTAAGCATTACCTGCATAAAAGGTTTGTATGCCACCTGATAGGCTTTTTCAAAAACCCAACCGAAGTTTCCTATCGGCTGATGATTGTGCGCGCAAAAAATAAATTTCACTTTACTCATTTTAGTTCCTTGCAAATTTCTTTATATTCTTTTTCTATAATTGTAACTATATTCGCTCTTTCGTCAGCAGGAAGAACCCGTCCTTCTATTTCTATGCCTTTCTCGTAAATTTTATATAAATGCCTGACATCGTCGTCATCTACCGAAAGATTGCATAAAAGCTGGCGTTTTCCATTGACAAAATGCATTCCTCCTACGTTTACGGATTTAATCGGCGCGCCGTTTTCAATCATATGCAAAACATCTTTAGGATTAGACGCCAAAATCATTATTCTGGTTTTCTCGTTATGTCCGGATATCACAGGCTGCACAGAATCGCAGACATTTTTAATTTCAAGCTCAATGTTTGAAGGAACAGCCATCGACATAAGCATCTGCTGCATTGAATCCTGCGCAACTATATCGGAAACAACAAATATTTTATCCACGTTAATATTTTTAAGCCAGCCCTGAACGATTTGTCCGTGAATAAGCCTGTCGTCTATTCTTACAAGAACTATTGGCATATTTTCTCCCAGACTTCAATTACTAATTACGAATAAACAACAAACCGTCTGTTCGTAATTGCCTTTATTTCATTCTGCTAAGCAAAAGTCTTTTTACGTTTATTATGCTTTTTTGACCGTCATGTAATACTTTATCGGCAAGTTCAGCGGCGCTGCCGACAGTTTTACTGGCAAAAATTGCCGACAAAACCATAGGTAAATTTACGCCTGCCAAGACTTCCGTATTAAATGCCCTGCACATAGGAGCAGAAGCATTGCACGGCGTTCCGCCTATCATGTCGGTAAGAATTAAAACGCCGTCATCATCGTTTATGCTTTTTAAAAGAGCGTCTATTCTTTCCTGCATTTGCATAAGACTGTCATTCGCACCCCTGTTTACGGAATATAAATTAGGCTGTTTTCCGGCAATCATTTCAGCTGAATTAACAAGTTCTTTCGCAAGTTCTCCGTGAGCCGCAATAACAATTTTAATCATTTTTGTTATCCTTAATTCCAGATTTTTCTTTAATTATTTTAATCAGCGTTTTAGCCAGTTTATCAGAATCGTGACGGGCATATTTTTCATCGGAAAATAATTTGCTTTTTATAGTTTTAACGCCTGTTTTGTTTATCTTTACCTGGTCAGCTCCGTATTTACGGTAACGTTTTACAAGATTTTCGGGAACTTCTCCGCTGCTTGCCAGAATACAATCTATAACGCCTTTGTATGTATGTTCTTCTATCGCGCGTACATGGTCTGACAATGTATAATCTTTCGTTTCTCCGGGCTGAGTCATAATGTTGCACACATATATTTTATACGCTTTTGATGATTTCAAAGCGTCGGCTACGCCGCCAACCAAAAGATTTACGATTATTGAAGTATATAAAGAACCGGGTCCTAAAATTATTACATCGGCATTTTTTAATGTTTCCAAAACCTGCGGAGCCGCCGGAGGAAACGCCGGATTAAGAGTTATTGTTTTTATTCTCTCTTTAACTTTTCCGATATTGCTTTCACCGGAAATTTTTTTCCCGTTTTCAAGGTCAGCTTCAAGAACAACCGACGAAAGAGTAACCGGCAAAACTTTTCCTCTTATAGCAAGAACTTCCCCGCTGTTTGCTATCGCGCTGTCAAAACTTCCTGAAATAGAAGACATCGCGGTTAAAAAAAGATTTCCGAAAGAATGCCCCGATAAAGTTCCTTTAGCCGGAAACCTGTATTGAAACAGCCGGGACATCATACTTTCTTCTTCCGACAAAGCTACAAGACAATTCCTTATATCGCCGGGCGGCAAGACGCCGAGTTCGTCTCTTAATTTCCCTGAACTCCCGCCATCGTCGGCAACATTAACTATAGCGGTAATATTTCCGCTGTATTTTTTTAACCCTCTTAAAAGAGTGGAAAGTCCGGTTCCGCCGCCAATCGCGGCTATTTTTAAATTATCCATGAAATCAATTACAAATTACGAATTACAAATTACGAATCAACGGCAACAACTAAATTACATTTTTTGTCTTTCATTCGTAATTCGTAATTTGAAATTCGTAATTGTTTTTATTTTCCTCTTAAAATGTCTCTATGATTCAGTTTCACTTTATATTTTTTGCTTCTTAAAAATTTTGCTAATGTTTCCGCGGTATAAACCGAACGGTGTCTGCCGCCGGTACAGCCTATCGCTATTGTCAGATAACTTTTTCCTTCTTTAATATATCCGGGAAGAGTGTTTTCTATAAGCTTTGAAAATAAATTAAAGAAAGATCCGAACTCTTTTTGTTTTTTTATGTATTCTTTAACGGCTTTATCTCTGCCAGTTTTAAACTTAAGATTATGAACATAATTCGGATTTGTTATAAAACGCACGTCATAAATTATATCCGCGTCGCTGGGAATACCGTATTTATAGCCGAAAGACGTTACCGATAAATCAAGACGGTTTTTACCGGTTTCCGTGCCTGTCAGTTTCGAAATTGTTTCTCTCAACTCACCCAAGGTCATATCGGAAGTATCTATAATCTCATCGGAAATTCCGAAAACTTTGTTCATAACCTGTCTTTCAAGCGCTATGCTTTCGGACACGGATTTTCCCATAGGATGCTTTCTGCGCGTTTCCGAGTAACGCCTTATTAAAACCGAATCTGCGGCGTTAAAAAATATTATTCTGTAATTGATTTTTTTCTTTTTTATAAGTTCTAAAACGCAGTTAAAGGATTCTAAATCTTGTCCGGCGCGTGAGTCAACGCTAATCGCCGTATTTTTATATTTAGCGGTATTTTTAAGACAGATATCTATAAAACCAGCGACCATTTGAAGAGGCATATTATCAACGCAGACAAAACCGAAATCTTCAAATATTTTTAAAGCCTGGCTTTTGCCGGCTCCCGACATTCCCGATATTATAAAAAATTTGTTCATTTTTTGTTTCCTATAGATGACAAAAAAACGAATTTAAGACTTGTTTTTGCCAATTTCCTTGCCAAGCCTATCGCTTAATTCTTTAGCCGTAAAATAGCCTCTGTTTTTAAGCCTTTGGTTTAAACTGGCTGTTTCAACAAGAACGGCAAGATTTCTTCCGGGCCCTACGGGAATTGTAATTTCGGGAACTTTCACGCTTAAAATTTCAGTATAATATTCTTCCATTCCAAGTCTTTCGTGTTTTTTAACGCTTTCCCACTCTTCAAGTTTGATGACAAGCTCAATATACGACTCTTCAAGAGCGCTTCCGACGCCGAAAATGTTTTTTACGTCTATAATTCCGACGCCTCTGACTTCTATAAGATTTTTAGTAATTTCAATACCGTTACCTATAAGAGCCCGTCCGAAACGTTTTCTGATATTAACTATATCGTCGGCGATAAGCATATGCCCTCTTTTTACAAGTTCCAGAGCGCATTCGGATTTTCCTATTCCGGCTTTTCCTATTATAAGAACTCCCAGACCGTAAACATTTGTAAGCACTCCGTGTATTTTCACGGAAGGAGCAAGTTTACCGTCCAGATAATGGATTAAATCCCCTATAAAAGAAGAAGAGCTCAGAGAAGTTCTCATCAAAGGAACTTTTAAAGCGGAAAAAACCTCAATCATAGCCTCGTTAGCTTCAAGTCCTCTGGTGAGAATGCAGCACGTGGCGTTGGGGTGCGAGAAAAGTTTATTTAAAAGTTCTACTTGTTTTGAGTGTTCTAAATCGCTCAGATAGGTATATTCGCCTATACCTATTATCTGCGTACGTTCATAAGGAAAATGCTCAAAATAGCCGGTAAAAGCAAGTCCCGGCCTGTTTATGTCCGGAACTGTAATTTTTCTGTCAAGCCCGTCGTGTCCTGCGACAAGCTCAAGCTTAAGTTCTTCGCTTTTTTCCTTAAGAAGATCGCCTGCATACAAAAACGGCATTAATATGAATCCTCTTGCTGAATAATTTTTAAAATATCTTCCTTAGTTTTTGCGTCTCTTATAGCCTGTCTTAAGAATTTATCTTTAAAAAGTCTTGAAATTCTTGAAAGAGCTTTCAAATGCTGTCCCGCGACTTCGACAGGTCCGACTAAAAGGAAAATTATATGAACCGGTTCTCCGTCAAGAGAATTAAATTCTATTCCTTTGCGAGAAATACCGAGCACTCCGACCTGTTCCTGCAAAAGATCGGTTTTTCCGTGAGGAATCGCGACTCCCTGACCTATACCCGTGGAACCGAGTTTTTCTCTTTCAAGAACCACTTCAATAATTTCGTCAATTTTTTTCGCTTTTTTAGTATCCTTAAGAACTTCTGCCAATTCGACGATTGCCGATTTCTTATCGGTAGCCTTTAAGTCTACTATAATCGCGTCGGAATTTAAAAAATCCATAATCTTCATTTTGTCTGCCTCCAAAAATTTCTTATATTTTATGTTTAAAATTACATTTCAGGTTCCAAAAGGACTACCGAACCGCTGTCATTTCTGTATAAAACGTTTACTTTATCGCTGTCTCTATTCAAAAACATATATACTCTGTATCCTAAAGTATCCATGCTTTCAATTGCCTCATCTATACTTTCGGGACGCAAATCAAATCTCTTAATTTCAGAAATTTTTGTCCTTGAATCTTCCATTGAATCATAGGAAAAAACCTCATCAAACACGGCTTTTTTTACTTTGGCCGCTTTAAGGTTGCTTCTTCTGTGAATTTTGGATATTTCTTTCTGTTTTCTTAACTGTTTTTCGAGTTTATCTACTGAAAGGTCTATTGAGGCGTATAAATCCGGAGACTGCTCTTTTACTCTGAAAGTAAGTTTTCCTACGTGAAAATTGATTTCTATGATCTGCCTGTTTTTTTCCGCCGATAAAACCGCATGAGCCCAAACATCATCGCCGTCATAAAATTTGCCGGATCTGGAAATCTTTTTACGAACATAAGAATCAATTGCGTCCGTAAGCTTCAAATGTCTTGCCGTAATGTTAATCTGCATGGTTCTCTCCTTTTTTTCATTTATACTAAATTCTTACTGATTTTTCAATGGATTCCAGCTTTTTAAGGAATAACAAACAAACTCTTACATCTTAAAATTATCTCCGAGATATACTTTTCTGGCCTGAGGATTATCAAGCAAATCTCTGGCGCTTCCTTCAAGCAGGATCTTTCCTTCGTATATTATATACGCTCTGTCTATAATTTCAAGCGTTTCTCTCACATTATGATCCGTAATCAGTATCCCCAAACCGCGTTCTTTCAGTTTTCTTATAATCTTTTGAATATCGTCAACAGTTATAGGGTCTATACCGACAAAAGGTTCATCTAAAAGTAAAAATTTCGGATCATTTACCAGAGCTCTTGCGATTTCAAGCCTTCTTTTTTCTCCGCCGGACAACGTAACGCTAAGCTGAGAACGAAGTCTTGTCAGCCCGAAATCCTCAAGCAAAGAGTCAACTTTGTTTTTCTGCTCTTTTTTTGAAACAGGAAGCATCTGCGCAATGGCATTTAAATTATCTTCAACGCTTAAGCCTCTGAAAATTGACGACTCCTGAGCCAAATAGCCTATACCCGCGCGTGCCCTTTTATACATAGCCCAATCGGTTATTTCTTTATCGCCGAGATATACACTGCCGTCATAAGGTTTTATCAAACCGACAGTCATGTAAAAAGTCGTAGTTTTTCCGGCGCCGTTAGGTCCGAGCAAACCTACAATTTCGCCTTGTTTAACGCTTATGCTTATACCGTTAACCACCATTCTGTATTTGTATTTCTTAAATAATTCTTCGGATCTTAGTATCATTGTGGTTTATCTTCCATTTCAATTTTTGCGGCAACAGAACCGCTCATAACTATTTTTTTATTATCATCGGAATTATAAAACGTCATTTTATCCGCTTCGTAAAAACCTTTACGTCCGTCATAATGAACATCAGCCGAGGGTCTTTTATTATCTTTATTAAAATATACCGCTTCATTTTTTTTCTCAAACAAAGCATTATCTGAATATATAACGCCTGAAGATGTTATCACTTCAACATTTTTATACGCGGTTATCGTTTCCTTATTCCCGTTTAAAATAATTTCATGCGCTTTCAAAATAAACGGCGCAGTTGAGGTTTTCAGATAATACTTTATGCTGGTTTTAGCGCCCCAAACTTTTCCCTGTCCTGTTTCTATATTATACTTAGCATAAGAACCATAAGCTTCAACAGGCTCGCCATCATCAGTTTTTGAAAAAATTTTGACATTGCCTGCGGCTGTCAAAACAGAATCTTTTCTGATATAAGTCATCTTGTCGGCTGTAACCGTATTTTTATCGTTTACGGCTTTTGAACGGCCTTTAGAAATTATTTTTTCACCGCTCTGTAAAACCTCGAGAATATCGCCTGTGACAACAGTTTTGCCTGCAGGTTTTTGCGCGTAGGATACGGTAAAAAACAAGCATAGCATTAATGAAACGCTAAACGCCGGTATTAGAAAGAATAACTTTTTGTTGTTTAATAACAATTTTTTCAAGTTTTGTATCCGCCTCAAAAGATTTTCCGTAAACGGTTTCATTCTGTCTTTTTATAACAACATCATGCTTGCTGTAAACTTTTTCTTCTTTCGCGTTGTATTGAAGATTTGTAGTCTGTAAATGCTCGTTATCTACAGTATCAACAGTGCATTTCCCGTGTCCCGATATATCATAAGTTTCAAGATTAATTGTCGCGCTTTCCGAAACCAGGGTTGATGAATACTGTCCGTCCTGATAAAATTTAACGCGAGGAAGTTTCAGATAAGCAATTTTTTTATCCTCGTTTATTATTGCCGATTCGGACTCCAAAATCATCTTAAGCTTTCCTGACTCTGTTTCAGTTATTGTAAATTTTTCAACCGCCTGTTCTGACATAGGCGGCATTTCTTCTATAACTGTTTGTTCCGCCTTACAGCCGGCAAAAAAAACAACGCAAACAATAAACAAACCAATTAGAGTGATTCTATTTTTCACTTTTCACTCTCCACTCTTCACTTTGTCTTTTTGTGTTTTCCATCTCTCGTGAAACCATACCCACTGTTCGGGATATTGCCTTATATGTTCTTCCAAAATATCAGATGTTTTTTGCGTTAAAGCAACAACATCTTTGTCAAAATCGCCGGACGGCGTTATTTCTACCGGACCTTTGACTACTGTTTTATGTCCGTATTTATCTATGCGCTGGTCAAGACCGATTAAAACTTTAGCGCCGGTTTTTAAAGCCAAAACAGCAAGCCCTGAAGGAGTCCACGCATCCCTGCCGAAAAATTTTACAAAAACACCGGGAACTTTTGTGTCCTGGTCTATAAGCATAGCTATTATTTCGCCTTTCTTTAAAGCCCTTAACAATTTTCTGCCTGTGTCCGGTTCGTCTCTTAAAATAACTTTAACGTTTTTACTTGTCCTGTAACCGACAAGCATATCGTTTAATTCTTTTATATATATTTTTTTTGCTACAACATTTACCGGAACGCCAAAGTCCGCGACTGCGGCAGCAGTTATTTCCCAGTTTCCTGTATGAGCGCTTACAAAAAGTATTCCTTTGCCTTTTTTTATCCCTTCTTTTATAAGGTGCTGGTTTTCTATACTCGATATACTTCTTATAAAAGCGGAATCCATACGCGGAAAATTGGCAAGCTCAAAAAAGTTTTTCCCCTGGTTTCTTAAAAGCTCTTTTGTTATATCCGATATTTCTTTTTTTGATTTTTCCGGAAAGCATCTTTTAAGATTTCTTTTTGCTCTTCTTACCGCTCCCCACGCAAAGTAATACGCTAAAGTTCCGAAAAATCTGCCCAGACAGTTTACAGAAAAACGGTACGGTATTAATAAAACTATTTTTGAAAATATAAACGCTGT
>WRFE01000054.1 GCA_009778965.1 Candidatus Endomicrobium labiotermitis | reverse complement strand
GCCGCGGTAATTTTTGCTTCGTTAAAATCTACAACGGATCCGTCTCTTTTTACAATCTGTTCCATAATACGCTCCTAGTCTCGTAAGATTTAATACTGTCTAAGCGCTCCGGCTTTACGGTTGCGGACCAGCGAGGGACTTTCACCCTTACTTCCCTTAGATAGTACTTTATGCTTTAACAACTCGCTTATGTTAATAAAAAACCATCAGAAAGTCAACCTTTCAACACAATATATCGCAGAAAATTAACTAAATATATCTATATATTGATTTTCACAAAATAAAAAAGCCCGCTTTTTTTAAAACGGGCTTTTTATATATGAATACTATTTTGGCAAAGAATTTTTTAATTTTACAAGGCTTGCCGCGAGGAAGTTTACGTATCAAGCAAAGCGTGTAAACGACGAGCGGCATAACATAGTAAAATTGAAAAAGACAAAGCCTCTACGCCAGAGCTGCTGTTATTTCTTCCGGTTTATAACCCACTATAACTTCTGTTTTGTTTATGACAAGGGTCGGAAATCCCCCTTGAGGATTTACGGCTTCTACTTCGGAAACTGCTTTGTCCTGTTCTTCGCCTGCGAGTAAATCAACGTCAAGATAATCATACGCAATGCCTAAATCAGTTAAAAGACTTTTAGTTTTTCTGCACCATGGGCAAGTGGTTAAAGCATAGAGAAGCACCGATTTTTCAGACTTTTTTCCGGCAACGTGTTTTACGGACATTATTTTCTCCTTTTTACACATTTAGCGGCTAAAGTAAAATTATTCTAGCATTTTTTATAAATGTCTGTCATTCTCGTCATTGCGGACTTGATCCGCAATCTCGTCGTAAATTATAGATTGCGGCATCCCGTATTACAACCTTACGGGACAGGCTCCGGCCGCAATGACAGCTTATATCAAGTTGTATTCTTTGAAGCTGAAATAATTTCCGTTTGATATTATTATGTGGTCTAAAAGCGCGACGTCTATACTCTTAAGAGCCGAATAAACGGCTTTTGTCGCTTCTATATCGTTTTGGGAAGGTTTTAATGTTCCGCCCGGATGATTGTGCGCAATAATTACCGAAGCCGACTTATATTTCAATGCCGCTTCCGCTATTTTTCTTGGCATTACAACGGATTTATTTACAGTCCCTTTTTCAAGTTCCACGCATTCTATAACTTTATTGCCCGAATTCAGCATAACGGCGCAAAATTTTTCTATTTTCTCGCCGCTTAAAGCGGAAATAAGGTAGTTTACGACTTCCTGAGGTGAAGAAAGGCTTTCGCCTTCTTTTATTTCAAGATATCTGTAGAGCAATGCCGTTTGTTTTAAAAATGATATAAAAAGGGATGTGTGTTCCGATATGCCTTTAACTGTCTGCAATTCTTCGCAGGAAGCGTCTAAAACCTGTTTCAAAGAGCCGAACTTCTTAATAAGCTCTTTTGCCAAAGGTTTTGTATCTTTACGGGGTATTGCGAAAGTCAGCGCGAATTCCAGAATTTCGTAACCGGCAAAATCCTTAAGGTTCTTTTCGCTAAACCTTTCTTTAAGGCGTTTTCTGTGACCAAGATAATCTGCTTTTGTTTTATTGTTTTTCATATAAAGTCCGTGTGTACGATTCGTCATTACGACCGGAGCCTGTCCCGTAAGGTTGTAATACGGGATGCCGCAATCTGATTTTAAGCATGAGATGCTGAATCAAGTTCAGCATGACACATATGACAAGATTCCGGATCAAGTCCGGAATGACATATACGACGAGATTGCGGGTCGATACCCGCAATGACACATACCAGCGCACGGCAGACTCTTCGACGGAGTTTACACTGCATGTAGCTGCAGGGCTCAGGGTGACAAAACTATGTCGTCTTTGCGAGGAAAGGACAATGTCCTTGACGAAGCAATCCATTGTTACTCACATACCCCGTCGGGTTTCACCCGCCACCCCTTTATCTTAAAGGGGAATTAATGTCAATAATCAACTTTCTCGCGCATCTCTTTTTTTTCGGTAGTATATTTTTTCTCTTCAAGCATTTTTTCTTTGGCTCTTTTTGAACGTTTTCTTTTTTGCCTGCGGATTTTTTCTATTGACTGCTGTTTTTCAGATAATTTTCCTAAAACCTGTTCTTCTATTTTTTCGGCAAGCAGACGGCGCGCCAAAAATCTGTTTATGCCCTGGGTTCTTTCCCTGCTGCACTTTACTTCTATGCCGGTAGGCAAATGTTTTAAATAAACCGCGGTTGAAACTTTGTTTACATTCTGTCCGCCTTTGCCGGACGATCTTATAAACTTTTCTTCAATATCGGACTCTTTTATGCCGTACTTTTCAAACTTTTCATAAAGCGCTTTTTCTTTAGCCGGACTTACGCCGAAATCTATCATATTATAACTCCTTCCGTTTTCAGATTATTTCTAAGCTCTAATGCTGTTGTAAAAATATAAGCTGTAATGCCGTTTCTTTTTGCCGCCTGAATATTTTCTTCCAAATCATCTATAAAAAAGAGACTTGAAGGTTCACCGCCGTAGTATTCTATGACTTTTTGATAAATAGCGTCATCAGGTTTTCTTTCTTTCATTTCATGGGAAAGAAAAATTTTATCAAAAAGAGCGAAAACTCCGGGATACATCTCTTTTAAAAATTCAAAATGAAGTTCATTTGTGTTTGAAAGTATGGCTAAATGATAGTTTTCTTTCCGCAAAGCGGCTATAATTTCGAGGGTTTCTTCGTTTAATTTGAATATATTGTTCCAGATAACGGAAAATTCGTTAAAACTTCCGCTGTATTGGGTTTTTTCGGCAAGATTGTTGAAAAATTCCAAAGACGAAATTTTTCCTGTTTCGTAAAGGCATGCGGTTTTAGAAAATTCTAATATGATTTTGTTGACGTCCGTACTTTCTTTTTGGGGAGTTTTTTTTAAGAATTGATTTATGAATTTTGACAAATCAAATTTGAAAATGACTTGTCCCAAATCAAATATTACGGCTTTTATAGACATAAAACACCAATTAACGACAATTAATAATTAACAATTAATAGTGAATAGCTGTCGTGTTTTCGCAAAGCGAAAATTTATTAATATGTTTCGCCTTAGGCAAAACTCCAAAATTATTAATTATTAACTATTCATTATTAATTGTTGTTTTTAGCCTTTTAGAGCGCCTGAAGCGATACCCTTAACAATATGTTTCTGCATCAACAAATACACTATAACAATCGGAATAGTGGCAATTGTAAGACCTGCCATAAGCATAGGATAATCGGTTATAAACGTTCCCTGGAAAACCATCAATCCTCTCTGTATAGGCATTTTCGCTTTATCCTGCAGAACAACCAAGGCAAGCAAAAATTCATTCCAAATCGTAAGAGAATTCATTATAACAAGCGTTGCTATAGCGGGTTTTGCCAAAGGAAGCGCTATTCTCCAGTATATGCCGAAACGCGAACAGCCGTCTATTAAAGCGGCTTCTTCCACTTCTTTGGGAAGCTGGTCGAAAAATCCTTTAAGCAGGAATATGGCAAAAGCCAAACCGTTGCTTATATAACATAAAAGAAGACCGGTTCTTGAATCAAGAAGCCCTAAGTTTTTTAAAAGAAGATATAAAGGCACAAAAACGCCCGGTATAGGAATAAGCAATGTGGCTATAAGCATATAGAACAAAACATTTTTGCCGAAAAACTGCAAACGCGAGAAAGCGTATGCCGCCATGGAAGCTATCAAAATTATAAAAAATACGCCGACAACAGTATAAAAAACGCTGTTAAAGAAGTAAAAACCGAAATCGGCTTTTACAAACGCTACAATATAATTAGACCAGTTCCAGCTAAAAATATCCAGCAAAGATCCCGGTAACAGAGACATGCTTTTAAAAATCTGATCCTGTGTTTTTAAAGAAGATGAAATCATCCAAAAAACAGGGAACACGCAAGTCAGCGCTACGGACATAAGAATTGCGTGGATTAGAGTGCTGTTCAATACTTTTTTTATTTTATATATGGTCATTACATTTTCCTATTTATCGTAATTTAATTTTTTTGAAGCGTATATTTGCGCAAATGAGATTATAAGCAAGACTAACCCGAATATAACAGCCATAGCGGTAGAATAACCAAACTCGCCGTTAGCCATATATTCGTAAATTTTGGTTATAGGAACATGGGTATGCCCGGCAGGGCCTCCCCTGGTCATTGAATAGATTAAATCGAATATCTGCATCGAACCTAAAATAGTAAGAATTGTAACTATCGTAAAAATAGGGATTAAAAGAGGAAATGTAATATTTTTAAACTGCTGCCACGCGTCCGCGCCGTCAACTTCGGCTGCTTCGTAAAGTTCAACCGGAATTGTCTGAAGTCCCGCAAGAAGTATTATGAAACCGTATCCGAAACCTTTCCACATGTGCACTACGGCGACAGAAAAAAGGGCTGTTTTAACCTCGGAAAGCCACGCGTAATCAATAAAATTAGTAAAACCTATGCCGGCAAGAAAATGATTTAAAATACCGAAATTTCCGTCAAATACGAATTTCCAAATCAAGCCTACTACTATGCCCGACAAAACCGGAGGAAGAAAAAATATGGTTCTGTAGATATTTTCCCCTCTGATGTTTTTTGTGACAAGAAGAGCCAAAAGCAAAGCAAGACCGTTCTGGAGAGTTAACGCCAAAAGCGTAATAATACCGGCGTTTGTCATGGATTTCCAAAAAGCGGGATTGTTAAATAAGATATGCTTATATTGCGCAAGTCCCACAAAAACCATATCTTTGTCTATACCGTTCCACTGAAAAACGCTAAGCTCAAACGTTCTCAGTATCGGGTAAAGACTAAACACTAAAAATAGCGCTAACGCGGGAATAACAAACGAAAAATTTCCAAGTTTTTCTTTCAGCGTAAGTTTCATTATTTTCCCTTCATCTGTCTTTCTTTTTCAGCCTGAACTTCCGCTGCTGCCGACTGAGGAGTTCTTTCGCCTATAATAACAGACTGCAAGTTAATATTGATAAAATTAGTTACCTGCCATGATTCTACTTTAGGCAAAGGTTCAAACGTATTTTTAATATTTTCGGAAAAAATTCTTAAAACAGGCGGTAAATCCTGCGCGACTTCTCTGTTTGAAGGAATATTAAGAGTTTCTTTCGCAAGGAAAGTCTGCGGTCCGGACTGGGTCATCCATCTTAAAAAGTCTATGGCTTTTTGCTTATTAGGTGAAGCTGCGTTTACAAAAAATGATGAGCCTTCTCCCCCGAAAAGCAAAAGAGGGAATTTTCCTTCAGGCAAATAAGGAGGCGGCATAACGCCGTAGTTAAGATCCGGATTCATAGAATTATATACGTTGACGCCCCAAGAACCGTTAAACGCCATTGCCGCTCTGCCGGTCGCAAAACTTCTTTCGGCGTCTTTATTTACCATTGTCACTATTCCGGAAGCGAACAGTCTGTTGTTTCTCATCTCTTCAAAAAGCTGGAATATTCTTACCCATCTGGCGTCAGTATAAGGAGTTTTACCTTCCAAAACGCTAATAATACCGTCTCTTCCGAATAAATTCCACTGATACGATTGCGCGAAAGCGCCTATAAGCCAGCCTTCGCCAAAACCCGACACAAAAGGCTGAATATTGGCGGCCCTCAATTTTTTGCCTGCTTCTATAAATTCAGGCCAGGTTTTAGGATAATTTTCAGGATCGAGTCCCGCCTGCTTAAATAAATCTTTGTTGTAATAAATCATAAGGGAGTTTACATCGAGAGGCACCGCGTATATACCGGGTTTTACGTTCCACTCATTACCGGCTTCAAAAGTATTTTGCGCTAAAGCTTTTTCAAAGAAAATATCTTTCCAGCCGTCTATGTTCATTTCTTCGGTTAAATCGGCTATAAAGTCGGCATTTATGTATGCGGCAACTTCTTTTTTATCACCCATAGGATTAAAAACATCGGGCAAAAGATTTGCGGTAGCGGCAGCGGAAATTTTATTTTTATATACATCCGTAGGAGCATAAGTTTCAAATAAAACTCTTATGCCTGTTTCTTTATAATAATCTTCGGTAAGTTTTTCAAAAGCGGCTTGTCTGTCTGTCATCCAGTGCCAAATTACAACATCGGCCTTAGGTTTTGCTTCTCTTGGCGTACAACCTGTAAAAGCGCCCAACATAAGAGCAAAGCATAAATTAACAACTGCGAATATTCTCAACCTTGACATTACTTCCCCCTGAATATTTTTGGTGTTTATTTGGCACAAGATTTAAGAGTTTATCAAATTTTGGCAGAATAAGTCAATTTATTTTCTTTCGTTTTATTTGCTTTGGCGCTGAATTGCGCTCGTTCATGTTTTTCAAGCAAATTCAACGACTGACGCTTAGCGTCATTGCTGGAGCCGACCCGCAATCTACGATTTACAACAAGATGCCGCAATGACGACAAAACAGACAACGCTATGGTAAATTAATTTTAAGTTAATTTGTCATTCCGGACTTGATCCGGAATCTCATAACTGAAGAATAGATTGCGGATCGGAGTCCGCAATGACACCCAAACTGAAACGACAGCGGCAAAAATCAAATTGCCGCTGTCGTTGATTCGTAATTTTGAATTCGTAATTGTCTTTACTTAAGTACTACTTCGCATCTTCTGTTTTGCGCTCTGGCTCTGTCTGTTCCGCTGGTTTCTATAAGTCTTGTTTTCCCGTACCATTCTTTTTCCAGCATATCCGCTTCTATGCCCAATTCCATTAACTTCTTATGTACGGTATTAGCTCTCTTCTTAGATAACACGTCATTATACTTATTGCTTCCTTCTTCGTCCGTGTGTCCTTCCAGTATTATTGTTATACTGCTGTCAAGTTTTCTTATCTCTTTCAACGCCGCCGCTATTTCTTCTACAGCTTGTTTGGCTTCCGAATTCAAATTATACTTGTCAAAATCAAATAACACTTTTGTTAATTCTATCTGCTTTTTCAATGCTGCTATTGCCGCCGGTATGGCGTCCTCTTCCGCTTCTATTTCATCAGCAGGAATTTTGGCGTTACTATCTGTTATTTGTTCTTTTACCGGTTCCTTTTTCTTTGGACCGCCAAACCTGTATCCGATTCCCGTTTCCCCTACTACCTGATAGAATCTTTCCGCTTTCTCATAAGAACCCATTGCAAATACTTCTACTCCTCTCCATATATCAGCGCTAAATCCTATTTCCGCTTTTCCTGACAACAAACTGTTTCCTGCTCCATATATATTCATCTCATCATCCAAATTGTTTAACGTCGCGTTAAACTGACCTTTGCTGCCTCTTAAGTTATATCTGGCTCCCAGCTCTCCGTACCATCTCAGTATTCCAACTTCATTCTCTGCTCTTACGCCTGCCACCGCGTTTAACATTTCAAACTGTTTGGCTTTTACCGTCAGCACTGCCGCAGCGTTGTCATATCCTTTTTCTTTAAATCCGCTTGTTCTTATAAAACTTCCGTCAAATCCCGCAAACGGACTTAAATTAAATACGTCGGCTTCTAATATTCTGTAAAACACTTCCGCGTTCGCGTTAACGTTAACGCCGTCATATTCGCTTTCAGTTCTGGATTGTAGCAATGCCTGAACTCTTTTTCCTTGATACCGCTGGTAGCCTGCGCTCACTTCGCCTCTAAATGTCCAGTCTCCGCTGAATCTTCCTCCGTACAAACCGAATCTGTAATCATTTATATCTACGACGTCATCTCTCTGATGCGTATCATGCTGACCCGCGCTTAAATAATACCCCATTATTGAATTGCTGTCTTCTCCGTATTTTTCTAATCCCAATATCAAATAGCCGTTTCTTGCTTTAAAGTCTCCGCTGTTAGAGTCTTGTTCCATTTTCTTTTGCGAACCGTATATACCTGCCCACATATTATACCCTTCGTATCCGCTGTCTCTTCTGTCAAGTATTCTGTGATACGCCTGTCTCATCTGGTGAGCGCTTATCATCAACGCGTTAGCGTATATACTTCCCGCAACTTCTTCCATTACTCTCATTTTTCCGGCTTCATCCAGAGGGTCCATTGTTCCTATTATTTTTGATAAATCGTTTATTTTATCCGGATCTCCGCTGTTTGTTATTTTGTCTATTATCTTTGCCACTTCCGTATTGTTATGATCTAATCCCGGGATATTTACGTAATCTGTTTCTATATCTTTTATGTACAAATACACATTGTTTGTGTCACTGCCTATTAATATGTCAAACGACGGATATATTGTTTTAAGTCCGCTGTATATTCCGTCAACCCCTAAAGTTGTTTCCAATACATTATATCTCCTGTAAATCTCAAAACCGCGCGTCATATCCAAATCTATAAAACTTTCCTCGTAGATTTCCGCTGATCCATTTATTCTGAGTCTGTCGTTTGCAGGCACTATTTCAGAACCTGCGGTTCCTTCATTTAATCTTATAAATATATCGCCGCGTTCTATATATTTTCCGGTTATTGTCAGTGTGCCGAAAGATACATCATACGGGCTTACATATCCCGGTTTTACAAGCCCGTAGTTTGTTACTTCTCCTATTATTCCGCCGGTTCCGCTTAATATTGCAGAGTCTTGTACCGTCAAAGTGTCTGAAGCGAAATCATTTGCCAGCATCAGCATTTCTCCGAAATTAACGGATGTATTGCCTATATTTGAACCCGCTCCCGATATAACTATTTTACCAAGTCCGTTTTTCTCAAAATTTCCGATTCCGCCTTCACCGATAAATCCGTTTATTGTAGTTACCGTATCTTCATTTATGTCCAAATCTATTATTGAATTGATATCCAGCGCGTATATATTGTTTACCATTGTTACATCATCTGTTATGTTCAGCGTTCCGTTATCAAAATATATATCGCCTGTTCCAAACGCATAATGCGTTCTTACCAAACCTTCATAAATATTAAATCTTCCGTTTATTTCGCTGTCTTCGCCGTCAAATATCATAGCTCCCAAACCGGTCTTTGTTATCTGCGTATCTTCGTCATTTGAGATTATTCCGAAACCTACTGTCATTGTGCTGTCTGCTACTATCTCCAGATTTAACCGCGCGTATTTATCTAAATAGAAAGTATTGTTGCTTCCTCCGGCTGTATTATTTTCTATTACGGTTTCATCCGTCGCTATTATATTCATAACCGCAAGATTTTCGTCCGCGCCTTCCATATATACCGCACCGCCAAAACTCGCCGCTGAATTGCCTGTAAGCTTAACATCGCCCGCATTTACTATCGCGCCTGCGCCTATATATAATGCTCCGCCTAAGTCTGCTTCGTTACCGCTAAATTCAGATATATCGTTAAATGTTATTGTCGAACTTTCAGCGTATATGGCTCCGCCCAAACCGCTTAACGCTTTATTTCCGGTAAATACCGCTTCTCCGTTAAACTCGTATTCGTTTGTCAGCATATATATTGCGCCGCCGTTGCCTGCCACAACGCTGTTTCCGGCAAACATTGCGTCAGATCCAAAAGTTACCGCATTTTGCTGCAAATATATTGCTCCGCCGTTTTCCTGCGCTTGATTTCCGTAAAAAACAACATCTCCTCCAAAATTTACGATGGTCGCCGCGTCTCCGTACAATGCTCCGCCGCTGCCTGATCTTGCAGTGTTGCTTGACATCAGCACCGTACCGTTAAAACTTACTTCCTTGCCTTGCAAATACAAAAAGCCGCCGCTTTCTGACTGATTGCCTATCGCCGTTACATTCGCGTCGCCAAAACCTAAATATGAATTACTGTCCCAATATACTACGCCGTTACTGCTTATCGAATTATTGTAATTAAACGCTAACTCCGCTACGTCAAACGTTACGCTTGAACCTTTTATATATATCGCGCCTGCCGCTTCTGCCGTATTTGAACTAAACGTTGCGGATGCGCCCGTAATACTCATTGTCGAATTTTCCAAATATACCGCGCCGCCGAATCCGCTTCTTGCCGTATTGCTTGCCATCAATACAGTACCGTTAAAATTTACTTCCTTGCCTTGCAAATATAAAAATCCGCCGCTTTCAGACTGGTTGCCTATTGCAGTTATGTTTGCATTGCCAAAACTTAAATACGTTTCATCATCCCAATACAGAACACCATTACTGCTGATCGAATTATTGTAATTAAACGCTAACTCTCCAACATTAAATGTTACGCTGGAGCCGGTCATATATATTGCCGCTGCCGTTAACGCCGTGTTTGAACTAAAAGTTACTATGCTTGAACTTCCGCTAAAATTCATTGTCGATCTGTTCGCGTAAATTGCTCCGCCGTAGTCAGTTAATGCCTTATTACCTGTAAACGACGCGTCCGAATTAAAATTTACTCTTGACACATCCGCGTATACAGCTCCGCCGCCTCCTGCGCTGGCCTCATTGCCTGTAAACGATACCCCGCCGAATGTTGCTAAAGCTGAACTGCCGGTTGTATATAGCGCCCCGCCTTTTACCGCCGTGTTTTGATTAAACTGCGACGTTGATATAGATACTGACGCTATATTATAAATTGCTCCGCCAACGGATGATGATAAATTCATACTAAATGACAGATTTGACGTCGTTGCATTAAATGTTCCGGCATTATAAACTGCGCCGCCGCTTGATACTGCAGTATTTGACATAAATGTCAAAACGCTTCCTGACATGCTTACATTACGGCTGACATCATTATATATAGCTCCGCCGACTCCGTATGTGCCGGTCGAACTGTTCGCAAAGAACGTTACTGCTGACCCGCTGTTAAATGATATATATCCGGACCCTGTGTTCAATATTGCTCCTCCGGAACTTACCGCTATATTATTTGAGAACTGTCCGCCGGAAGCGAAAAAAGTTAACGTACTCAAATTATATATTGCTCCGCCGCTGCCGGTTGTTGCTCTGTTAGCTGAAAAATTCGGACTTGTTAAATTAAAATTACTCACAGTATATATAGCTCCGCCGTTTGGCGCAGTGTTAATACTAAAACTGGCATTTGACAGAGCAGGATAGCCTCCCGCGGCATATATAGCCCCTCCTGCAAGTCCCGCCGTGTTTCCTGAAAAACTTACCGGACCGGAACCCGATAAGCCTGCATTAAAGTTATTTGCAAGATATATAGCGCCTCCTGAACTTGTCGCTATATTACCGTTAAATTGTATATTGTTATTCATATGCACATTACCATTGGTATAAATTGCTCCGCCGTTTGTTGCCCGGTTTGTGTTAAACTGCGTTGCGCCAATTAGTCGAAAAGAACCCATAGACATATTATTGTATATCGCTCCGCCGGAAACAGCCTGGTTTCTGGCAAACTCTGTCGTACCTGTTAATTCAAAATTAGCTGCTGCGCTCCATATCGCTCCGCCGCTGCCGGTTGTCGCCGTATTGTCTCTAAACGCAACATTTACTAAATAATTGTCTGTCCCTGATACGGCGTATATAGCGCCTCCGTCAGGAGCCCTGTTAAACGTAAACAGCATTGTCCCGAATGAATTCGCAGTGTCTATTCTTCCGTAATTATATATGGCGCCGCCTCCGGCAAAATTTACCGAATTTGACGTAAATATTACGCTGTTTGTGTTAAATGTTATGGTTGAAGCCCCGCTGGCGCCTTGAGCGTCATTATATATAGCGCCACCGGCATAATGAGCCATATTTCCCATAAACTCAACGGTACCGGATATTGTTACGCGTCCGTTATTATGTATAGCCCCTCCATAACCGAATGACGCCGCATTCCCGATAAATAAAGTTGTTCCCGTAATATTCAAAAAAGCATTAGCGCTGGGAACAGCGCCGATACTTCTGTTGTATATTGCTCCGCCGGTTCCATTCATATTTCTTACGGTGTTTGAAATAAATGAAACATTATTTAAAGTTACAACCGCTGATGAAGCCAATCCGCCATAATAATTAGATATCGCTCCGCCGCCGCCTGCGCCGGCGCCGCTTACGCTGTTGGAAGTAAATATTACATTATCCAAAACCATTCCCGCGTATGAAAAAAAAGAATAGTTATACAAAGCTGCGCCGCCGGATCCGCCTGTTACGGAGTTAGACGAAAATTCTACATTACTTAAAGTCATTGTCGCGGCTGTGCCCATATTACTGATATTAAGTATCGCTCCGCCGCCGGAATTACTCAGCGCCGTATTTACGCTGTTCAATATAAACGAAACAGAACTTATATCCATATTCGCGGCGTCATTATATATGGCTCCGCCTCTATATCCGGCCATGTTTGACGTGAATATTATATCGCTCAGCGTTAAATTTCCTCTGTTGTATATTGCGCCGCCGCCGCCGTGAGTAGAAGTAGCTTTGTTGAAACTGAAATCTACATATCCTCCGTATTTGTGAGTAAATTCTAACGTCGATCCCGCGGAAACATATATAGCTCCGCCGGTGCTGGACGCAATGTTTCCGATAAATGTCGCCGTTGAATTAAATACAAAATTTGTATCCGGCGCCAAAAATATTGCGCCGCCGAGCCTCGCGCTGTTAGTTCCGAAATGCACTCCGGTTTCAAAATTTATTTCTGACTGATTTACATACAATGCGCCTCCGGAGCTGACCGCTTTGTTATACTCAAAGCCAGTATCTCCGTTAAAATTAATGATTGAACCTGCCGAAGCATAAATCGCTCCGCCGCTGTCGCCTGCAGAACTTGAGCTGAATATTATAGCTCCGTATATGGCGTTAAAATCTGCCGATGAATTGTCTTCCATATATATTGAGCCGCCGTGGCTGTCTGAATTATTTTCATTAAATATTATTTGTCCGTATATAGCGCTGAATTCCATTACCGAATCTCTCGCGTATACAGACCCTCCGTTAAGCATGGAAGTGTTTCTATTGAAAAATAGTTGTCCGTATATCGTGGCAAACTTCAATGCAGACCCATCCGAATATAAAGCTCCGCCTCTGCCGTCTGCATTGTTTAAATGAAATATTACTCTTCCGTTTATAGAACTAAATCCCATATCAGATCTGTCAGCATAGATCGCGCCGCCGTCTGCCGCCGCGTTATTTTCCGCAAATATTATCTCTTCAGATATCGCGCTAAATGTTGCTGTTGATACGCTCGCGTTTACCGCGCTGCCTGAAAAACCAACAAATGTCACACCGTCTTTTACCGCTAACCGGTCGCCTGTGTTTAATCTTAAACCTTGGAAAGTATCAACGCCGTAAAACGTTTTACCGTTTCCGGAAATAGTCATATCCAGAGGCGAAAATGCTGTGCCCAGCCCGGGAACCGCAAAAACAATATCTCCTGTTAAATTTATGTCTTGCGTTCCGCCGGCTTCATAAGCGGTTTTAAAATCGCCAAAATTCGAAACATCCGCGGAATACGATTTAACACTAAACATAAACATCAATGCCATAAAAATTAATAATACCTTTTTCATTTTTTTCTCCGTTTGAAATTTTTATATATTAATAAAATCATGCTTTTTTTTACAATTTAATCTGAGGGAAATACAGATAAATTATAAAATTTATGAGATTGATTGTCAATGTACTATCGGAATGTTCGTTATTTGGCATACACTTTTGCTATCGTCGTTAAAACGTATACCTCGCCTGCAAGCCGCCCGTTACGCCGCTTCTTACACCGGAAAGGATATTTATGCCGCAATCAAGTGTTGGGGTTTCCGTAACTTTT
>WRFE01000053.1 GCA_009778965.1 Candidatus Endomicrobium labiotermitis | reverse complement strand
GCTTGCTTCCGTCGCTCCATATGCGAATCCGTTCACCAGCATACTTCCCAATATAAAAAGAACAGCTGCTTTCTTTATCGACAACAAAGAAAGCTTTCCTCGAATTAACATAGAAATAACCGGGCTTTTTAACTGTTCCATTCTATATTCCTTTTACCTTACAAATACAACATGACTTCTATGGCTTTATCATTCTAGCCTATTATTATATATTCTGCTAGTCTTTCTTGTGATTTTTTTGTGAAAAATAAAAAATGCTGATTTACTTTATTTCTTGTAAATATGCTATTAACTGCTGGGCGCGTTCTTT
The DNA here is from genome assembly GCA_009778965.1 of Candidatus Endomicrobium labiotermitis. Taxonomy (GTDB): domain Bacteria; phylum Elusimicrobiota; class Endomicrobiia; order Endomicrobiales; family Endomicrobiaceae; genus Endomicrobium; species Endomicrobium labiotermitis. Next base: position 13,785 of record WRFE01000053.1, on the reverse strand, counting down.
CATGAAAGGAGTTTTGGCTTTAATAAATGCGTTATGGGCATAACGCCTGGCATCATATATTCTTTTCATTTTATATGATATTTTAGCATTGAGTAAATCCGTAGCGGCATAAGATGAATTTAACAAATAAGCTTTGTCCGCATAAAATTTAGCCTGTTTATATTTGCCCGCATCATAATAAATTGAAGCCAGATAAATGGAAGGCGTAAAATTATTTTCATCAAGTTTTATAGACATTAAGAAATCTTCTTCGGCTAAATCGTAATTTTTTTTATCAGAATGAAGCAAACCGGAAAGAAAAAATATTTCGGCGGCGTTATTTTTTGACAAATATTCGCGAACAAGGGCTAACGCCTTATCGGTTTCTGAAATATTTCTGTAACTTGCAACCATATTTATAATAAGTTCTTTATCATCCTCGGCATTGTTTATTTGTTCGTAATAGCTTAAGGCTTTAGAATAAAGTCCGCGCTGAAAATAAGTATCGCCCAGCCTTTTTTTGGCGTATCGGTAATTTTTGTCTACAGAAAGAACCTCTAAAAAGCTTCTTTCGGCAAGGTTGTATAAATTACTCATCAAAAAAACATCGCCCATCTTAGAATTTACCATTACATTTTTTTTATATAATGACTTTGCTTTGCCGTAATAATCCAACGCCAAAGCATAATTTTTTTCCAAAACGGCTATATCGCCGATTTTCAGATAATATTCAAATCTTTTCTTCTTTGAAGGATTTGCGCCAAGCAAATCTTTATATATGTCTTCAGCTTCGGAATATTGTTCTTTTTCGATAAATTTTTCGGCAAGAAGTTCGGTTAAAGCAGTCTTTTCTTTTTTATTTTTAGCATTATATACAGAAGTATATATTTCGTTTATTTCGGAACCTGAAATTTTACTTTCCACAAAATCCTGGGAAAACGATAAAAAAGGAAATAACATAAAACAGACAATAAGTAAGATTCGTATTTTATTCAATTAAATATTTCTCCAGCGTTTTATTTATTATCGCTATTTTTATCTGTTTTACTGCTTTTTTCGCGGCAATAAAACCTTTTTCTATAGTGCCATACGCGCCCGCCATATCTATGGCGCTTATCTCGCCGACTTCAGGACGTATAATAATGTCCGCCTGCCTCAAATTTTCGCCGTCTAAAGCTTTTCCCTGTATATATATAGACTGCATTAACGTTTCAAAAACATTATCGGTACTGTTTTTGCTTATATCTGCGGAAACCGCTACCGCTATTATAATATCCGGATCAAATAGTTTTGCGATATTTACCGGAACATTTTCAGACAAACCTCCGTCAACAAGATATCTTTGTCTGTATTCGACAGGTTTAAAAATTCCAGGCAAAGTAGCGCTTGCCCTTGCGGCAAAACTTACGCTTCCGTCCCTTAAAAGAACCCTTTCGCCGGTATTTAAATCCGTAGCCACGCAAACCATCGGAATTTGAAGCTGGTCAAAACGCAAATCGCCTATATTCTCATTTAAAAAAGTTTCGATTTTTTCATTTGAGAGAAGATTTTCGGTAAAAAGCATAGATAGCATAGAAGTAGCGCTTATATCCGATACGGATTTCCATGTGAAATTTTTGGCTAACTCTTCGGCTTTAGACATAGGCATTCCGGCGCAATAAAAAGCGCCCACTATGGAGCCTATGCTTGTGCCTACAACCAAATCAACGGGAACCTGTTCAGCTTGTAAAACATTAAAAACGCCTATATGAGAGAAACCCCTTGCTCCGCCGCCGCCTAGAACAAGCGCTATTTTAGGCGCTTTTTCCTTGGGAAGCTCCAGCACCCTGTTCCACATGGAATTAATGGTAAATTCTTCTTCGTCAAAATCAAAAACAGAAGACGCAAACGATGTTTGAATACATAAAAAAAACACCGATATTAAAATAATAATGGATTTAAGTGTAAGGAAATCTAAATGATTAATAAATAGACGATTAGTACGAATCAAGTTGAACTCCTACGGCAAGTTCAAGAGCGAAGTAGCTTCTATTCAAATTATGGATTATCTCCAAATCGGCTAACGTGTAATTGCCGGATCTTTCTAAAAGATTAGACGAGACTGCCTGCCTTTTCCAAAAGTTATATTCAAGAAGAGCTTTACTTACTTCAAGCCGGACATTTTCTTCGATTTGAGATCTTTTTAAAGTTGCTTCGCGCGTATTAATTTTACCCTGCCTGTTTCTGGCAAACACACCGCCGTCAAATATCGGAATATTTGCGTTTAAAGCGACATACCAGCTGCTTTCGTCGCCGATTACTCTGTCTCCAAGCCATTCCTGCGCAGCCCCTACTGAAATAGTAGGATATCTTTGCTGCGTAAGAAGATTTACCATAAGTCCGTCCATACTTTCCTGATACTGCGTCATCTGTATTTCAGGTTTAAACTGATATGCCAAAATAATACACTGGTTTAAATCCAAACTTTTAATCTGCGGTTTAAAATCTCCAGAAATATCGGCAATCGTGTTTAATTCAAGACCTATTGCGCTTAAAAGATTGAGCATTTCCCTGTCAAAATTAAATTGTGCTATTTCAATATTTCTTTCCGTTTCTCTGGCTTCCGCTCTGGATAAACCTCTGCCCGATAAAAGAGAATTGTGATATCTTATTGTTTCTTTATAAAATAAACAGTCGTTAAACACGGTTCTTACGTTGTTGACTACACGCATTTTCGCAAGATGTTCTTCGTTTTTCATTTTATTCATATTCATTTCGGCAAGTTTATTTGTGGTTCTTATTCTGCCGCCGCTATAAATGCTCTGCTTAACCGAAAGCCTTGTTGAAAAATAAATATCTTTATAAAGACCGGGCAAATATACAGGCGACGGAGAAAGGTCACCCATAATTATCATCGGTTCTGAATTATTAAACCTTGAAACATTCAGATTTAAATCTATTTTAGGAAAATATAAAGACTTTGATTCTATTATTCTTTGTTTTGCAGCCTCAACGTTTTGCGATTTGATCAAAATATCCTGATTAATCGCCAAAGCCGTTTGCACGCTCGAATCTTCCGTCAATATTCTTTCATAATTTTTCGCATAAGACGGCGCTGCCGAAAAAACAAAGATCAAAGAAATAAAAATTCTAAAAAAAGAAGCTCTTTTCATTTTACGTTCCGTTTCAAAATATTTTTCATTAAAGAAATTTGTTTCGCGACTGATTTTTTGGAAGTTCCGCCATAAGAAGTTTTCATAGATATTATATTAGCCGGATTTATAAATTTAAAAATATCTTCGTCAAAAATCGGGTACTTTTTCGGATAAAATTTATTGTACTCCTGCAAAGAAAGAGAATTCAAAGTTTTGGAATTTTTAACGCAGTATTCGACTATATTTCTTACTACGCCGTGCGCTTCCCTGAAAGGAATATCTTTTCTTGCCAAATAGTCGGCTATTTCCGTGGCCGCGATAAAACCTTTTTCAGCGCTTTTCAATGTATTTTCTTTTACAAACTTTATACTTGCCGTCATTTCATTAACAACTTCCAGGCAAAGCTTAACATTATCAGCCGCGTCAAAAACCGGCGGTTTGTCTTCCTGCAAATCTCTGTTATAAGTAAGAGGCAAAGATTTAACTATCGTAAGCAGCGCAAATAAATCGCCAAAAACTCTGCCGGATTTCCCTCTTATGACTTCCGCGCAATCCGGGTTTCTTTTTTGCGGCATTATTGAAGAACCCGACGTAAATTTATCGGCAATTTTAATATATGAAAATTCGGGATTCATCCAAAGTATTATTTCTTCACAAAATCTCGTAAGATGCAAAGCAATTACAGACATACAAAATACAAACTCTATCGCAAAATCCCTGTCGCTTACAGCGTCCAAAGAATTTTCGCAAACACCGCCAAAACCCAAAATCTTTGCGCTGTAATGCCTGTCTATTTTAAACGATGTTCCTGCAAGAGCCGCGCTGCCCAAAGGCAAAACGTTTATTCTCTTACGGCAGTCTAAAAGTCTTTCTTTATCGCGCTGCATCATCCAGGCATAAGCAAGCAAATGATGAGCAGCCAAAACAGGCTGCGCAGGCTGCAAATGAGTAAAACCCGGCATTATGATATTTGCATTTTCTTCGGATTTTTTGATCATTATTTGCTGAAATTGGCTGATAAGATTTATAAATTCATCGGTTTTATCGCGCAAATAAAGCCTTAAATCAGTAGCGACCTGATCGTTTCTGCTTCTTGCCGTATGCATTTTTCCGCCGACAGGACCTATTCTTCTTATAAGCTCTTTCTCAACGGCATAATGTATGTCTTCTTCTTTTGGCAAAGTCCAGCCGCTGCGAATACTTTTAAGTATGGAGTTAAGCCCCGCAACTATTTTGGAGCTTTCCGCGCGTTTTAAAATCTTACATTTCGCAAGCATTTCAACATGCGCGATTGAACCTAAAATATCTACTTCGGCAAGCCTGCCGTCGAAAGAAAACGATCCGATAAATTGTTCAAAATCCAAATTTTTCATTAATCTCCCCTGCAAAACGTTGTAGTCGTCAGGTTTTAATATTTGAGCTGAAACGAAGAGCGCTAGGCGATGTGTACCGTTGTTAGCAAAGGAGTGTACATGAGCCGACGCGTGATGAAGTTGTAAACCAAATATTGAAACCGTTATTTTTTCTTTCTCATTAGCGCCTGAACCTTAGCCGGTAAACCGAAAAGGTTTATAAATCCTTCGGCGTCTTTTTGATTATAAACTTCATCTTTTTCAAATGTGGCAAGTTCTTCCCAGTAAAGAGAATATTTCGCGCTTCTTGAAACTGGCGTCATGTTGCCTTTATAAAGTTTCAATTTGATTTCGCCCGTAACATACTTCTGTGTATTGTCGATAAACGCGTCAAGAGCTTCTCTTAAAGGCGTAAACCACAAACCGTAATATGCAAGTTCAGCCCATTTATGCGAAAGTTCCTGCTTATAATGCAAAGTGTCTCTGTCTAAAGCCAACTCTTCAAGTTTATGATGGGCTTCATATAAAAGTACCGCTGCTGGCGATTCATATACACCCCTAGACTTCATACCAACAAGACGGTTTTCAACCATATCGGTTCTGCCTATACCGTTTGCGCCGGCTATTTCATTTGCCGTTTCTATAAGTTTTACAGGATCAAGTTTTTTGCCGTTTATTGATACGGGAATCCCTTTTTCAAAAGCTACGGTAACATAAGCCGCTTTGTTCGGCGCTTTTTCCGGCGAAACCGTCATTTGAAACATAGATTCGTCATATTCGTTTTTCATATCTTCCATAACGCCGCCCTCATAGGAAATATGCCACAGGTTGGCATCGGAAGAATAAGGTTTCGCTTTTGTAACGGGAATAGGAATTCCTCTTTTTTCAGCATACTTTATCGCGTCTTCTCTTGAACGTATATTCCACTCTCTCCATGGGGCTATTATTTTTACTCCGGGAATCAACGCTTTAAACGCAAGTTCAAAACGAACCTGATCGTTGCCTTTTCCCGTCGCGCCGTGGCATACCGCGTCAGCTTTTTCTTTTTTAACGATTTCTGCGATTTTTGCCGCTATAACGGGTCTTGCAAGCGAAGTCCCGAGATAATATTTATTTTCATACAAAGCTTCGGCTTTAATAGCGGGGAAAATATAATCGGTCGCGAACTCTTTTTTCGCGTCTATAATATAAGCTTTTGACGCTCCGGTTTTTCTGGCTTTTTCTTTAAGTCCTGTAAGCTCTTTTCCCTGACCGACGTCAACGCATACCGCTATGACTTCGCATTTATAATTTTCTTTAATCCACGATAAAATTATCGATGTATCTAACCCGCCAGAATATGCTACAACTACTTTTTTAACAGAACCTGCGTTTGCCATTTTAGATGACTCCTTAAATTTTTTATATTATAGCATTATTTATACGGCAGCTTTACTCAAGGCTTCGTCAATAATTTTAACCGCGTTATCAACGTCTTTTTTAGTTATTGTCAAAGCAGGCAAAAGCCTTAAAACAGTGTCTTGGGTGCAGTTTATTATCAAACCTTTGTTAAGGCAATAAGAAACTATGTCTCCGCCGGCAATTGAAAGATTAATGCCTAGCATAAAACCCATTCCCCTGATTTCTTTTATTATTGCGCGTTTTTTCTTTAAAACTTCAAGTTTTTTACGCAAATATTTTGCCGTTTGCATAGATTTCTTTAAAAAAGACGGCGAAAGCTGCTTCAAAACCTCAAAAGCCGCCGCGCAGGAAACAGGATTTCCTCCGAATGTGGAGCCATGATCGCCGTAAGTAAAAACTTCCGCTGCTTTGCCAAACGCTATAGCCGCACCCAAAGGCAAACCGTTTGCCAAAGATTTCGCAAGCGTTACTATATCAGGTTTTATGCCGTAATTCTCAAAAGCAAAAAACTTACCGGTACGCCCGATACCGCTTTGTATTTCATCAAAAATCAAAAGCAGATTGTTTTTATCACAAAGGGAACGAAGCTCCTTTAAAAAACTTTTATCCGCGGCATTAATTCCGCCTTCACCCTGAACCGGCTCAATCATTATGGCAACCGTTTTCTTATTTATAAGTTTCTTTACGGAGTTTATATCGTTAAAATCCGCAAAAACAAATTTCTCGGGCAAAGGATTCAAATACTCGTGAAATTTCTTTTGTCCCGTAGCGGCGAGCGTCATAACGGTCCTTCCATGGAAAGAATTATTAAACGCTATAATTTCATACCGTCCGCCTGTGATATATCCGAATTTCCGGGCTATTTTTATGGCGCATTCATTTGCTTCAGCTCCGGAATTTGCCAAAAAAGTTTTTCCGGAAACCTTATCAAATTTTTTAGAAAGCGCTTCTCCGAGTTCTATCTGTACAGGCGCGTAATACAAGTTCGACACGTGCGCGTAAGAATCAAGCTGCTTTTTCGCCGCTTTGACAACCGCATTATTCAAATGTCCGAGGTTACACACGCTTATTCCGGAAAAAAAGTCCAGATATTTTTTTCCCTTGTCATCCCACAAAAACTGTCCTTTTGCTTTTTTTACAACTAAATCATTGCGTTTATAAGTACGCATAAAATATTTATTTTCAGATTGTTTTATATTCATTTTTTCCTCATTTTTCATTTAACAACGCAGATTCCGGATCAAGCCCGGAATGACAAACGCTATTTCTTTATGACTGTTCCTTTAATGTTCTTAATTCCGCTGACGCCGTCGGCAATCCAAACTTCTTTCACGCCTTTTTTCACAGAAACAGCGCAGCCTTTTATTTTTGGTATCATCCCGCCGGTAATTGTTTCGTCTTTTATAAGCGGCTCAATGTTATTAACTTTTATTTCTCTTATAGTTTTTTTGCTTTTATCTAAAACTCCCGCAACGTCTGTAAGAAAAACTAGTTTATCCGCTTTAAAAGCAACGGCTATAGCGGTAGCTAAAGTATCTGCGTTAACGTTCATAACATTGCCTTTTGAGTCGGCGGCTATTGAAGCGATCACAGGCAAAAAGTCCGCTTTTATCAAGACTTCTATAAGTTTTTTGTTAACTTTTACCGGCTCTCCGACATAACCCAAAGATTTTACCTGTTTACAAATAACGCTTTTTCCGTCTTTTCCGGAAATGCCTACGGCATTCGCTTTGTTTTTAATAAGACCGGTAGTCAGCACTCTGTTCACTTTTCCGCTTAAAGCCATTTCCACTACTTCCAAAGCAGGCGCGTCGGTAAATCTTAATCCGTTAACAAATCTGCTTGCTATTGAAAATTTCTCAAGCAGAAAATTTATTTCAGGACCGCCGCCGTGAACTAAAATTATATTTTGTCTTCGCGAAATCTCGGCAAGCTCTTTTAAAAACTTGTTTTGAGCTTTAGGATTCTTAGTTAAACTTCCGCCGAATTTCACTACTGTTAATTGTTTCATTTTTCTTCCTCGTTTTTATTTTCCTTCGCTGTTGAAAATTTACACTTATTTTTAAAATCGCACATCGGGCATTTTGAAACGTCCGGGTCAAAACTTTCGGACACTATTTTACCCGCTGTATCAAGACACAAATTCACTGCGTTTTCTATTTGCCCCGGCGTTCTTTGCGTATATATCTTTTTGTTTTCCGATAAAAAATAAACCGATATTTTATCAGGATTCAATCCGAAAACATTTTTACAGGCATACGCATATATTGTCAGCTGCAAATCATTATCAACTTTTTCCTGCGTCCAGACCTTGGCATGCGTTTTATAATCCATAACTTCGTATTTGCCATCCGGATATTTATCAACTCTGTCAATAATTCCTATAAATCTGTACTTTCCGATATTGGCGTCAAAAGATTTTTCCGTATATAAAATTTCAGTTTCGGACTGCGTAAAAGACTTATAATAATTTTCAAGCATTACCTTGCCGCGCTCGTAATATTCAAAAATATCTATCGGGTCTTTAAAACCGTCGTTTTTCCAGTTTTCATCATAACATTCCATCAACTCTTCAAGCGTACTCCCGTTTTTGGAATGATAACTTTCAAGAACGGCATGTATTATATGCCCGAAAGTTATATCGGGATTAATCGGAATATGCATATTATAAACATAAACCAATTTATATTTGTAAGGGCAAAACAAATATGAATTTATTCTTGAATAACTTATTTTAAAATCTTCCCAAGTCATAAATATCCTTGCAGGCGCTTCGCCCTGCACCCAAATTACTTTTTGCACGAGCGCAAAAAGTAATCAAAAACGCCCGCCGCTGAAATGCATTCGTTAAAAATTTTTAAAACAATTTGCGAAACTTGCGGCATATAACGGCTTTACGGTTGCCGCTTCGGACAGTCCTCAATTGATTTTTAAAAATTTCCAACTCATAGCCGCATTAATGCGGCAAAGCCAACAACCGTTTGTTCCCTAACTTCTCTTATAGAAAAGAACAACTGTGTCACCGTATTTTTCAGTTCTGTAATTTTCAAGCCCGGCTACTTTTCCTACGGGTTCTTTCATATGTTTTTGCGCTATTAAAACCGAATCTTCTTTTAATATGTCATAGCGGACAACGTTTTGCAATGCGGGATAAGTCAGCGCAAGCGCTTTTTTATCACCGTCTTTATAAGGAGGACCCATAAAAACAATGTCATACTTCCTTTGAATCATTTCAAAATCTTTTATAACGTTGCATCTAACAATTTCCGCCCTGTCATTATAACCGAGCATATTTACATTGTGCTTTATAAGCTTTAAAGATGTATCGCTAAGCTCCGCGAAAACGCATCTGTTAGCTCCTCTTGAAAGAGCTTCTATGCCTACCGACCCGACCCCGGCAAATAAATCAAGAAAATCGCTGCCCGCAACTTTGAATTGTATAATATCAAAGACGGACTTTTTCATCCTGCCAAGCATCGGCCGTATAGATAAATCATCCTGCGGCAAAGTTTTTAACATTCTCCCGCGGGCGTCTCCTGCTATAACTTTTAATGTCACTTTTTATTCTCCGAAAACCTGTACAAAAACTTTTCTGCTTCTCGGTCTGTTGTCAAAATCAATTAAAATTATCTGCTGCCATGTACCAAGCAGCGGAGATTTTGCCGTTATAGGAATGGTTTTTGATGTGCCTACCAAAGAAGAACGTATATGAGAAAAACCGTTTCCGTCATGCCATTTTTCGTCATGAGCGTAAACGCCTTTTTCGGGAGCAATTATATCTAATGCTTTTCGTAAATCTGCGACAAGGCCCGGCTCAAACTCAAGCGTTGATACCGCCGAAGTGGAACTTGTAACCGCAATAGTAAGCAATCCGTTAGTAACACCGGAGCGTTGAACAATGCGTTTAACATCTTCGGTAATGTCAAAAATATCTGTATAGCCTTTTGTTTCACGGCTAATGTATTCCGAATAAATCATTTTAATACCCCGTTTTATCTCAAATTTACTTTGAAAATTATACATAAATTAACAAATTTTGACAAGAACGATATCTTTTTATATAATTAACGGACTTTAGAGAAATTTTAGTTAATTATTCATTGTTCTTTATTAATTTTTAATTGAAGTTGTATGGGGGTATAGCTCAGCTGGGAGAGCGCTTGCATGGCATGCAAGAGGTCGTCGGTTCAATCCCGTCTACCTCCACCATCAGTAAATAAGTTTCATTTTAATACAAAAGCATTTGAAAAATCAGGCGTTTTTAAGAGTTCTATAATTGAATTCTCAAAAACGCCTGATTTGTTTCTATAACTATCAAAAATATTACTTAATGACAGATATAAGTTTTGAGGAAACCTTGTTTTTCAAAGTTGATGTTTTGTGTTCTTGTTTTTTACAATGAGGACACTCATAGGCATGAGAATATTCATATATTTTATATTCGTCGTTATAATATTTTATACGATATTTATTATTACCTGCATATTCTTTTTCTTTTCGTTCCCTATGTTCCGTCCAAGAATCAGTTAAATCTTTGTGAATTTCAATTTTTTGTAACGGATAACCGCATTTGCATAGCGGCTTTTCTAATCTCGACAACTTTATCTTTTTTACAAAAATAACCGACATTACAAAACAACTTATAATACTAAAAACAATTATCAAAATCATAATATCATCATTGATTTCTGGCAAACTAATTATATTGTTAAATAATACCATTATAAAAAGCATTGATGGTAATAGTATAAGTGTTAGTATTATAGACAATGCAAACGATATAAAAATCTCAAAAAATCCATAACTTGATTTTTGTTTCAGCCTATTCTTTTCTTTTTCATCTTTTAATTCTGGAAATTTCAACAATAATTTACTGTAATAATATTCAAAGTTCTGCTTTATTTTCTCAGAAGAGTCATCACTTGAATAAACTCGGGTTGAATTTTTATTTTTCATTATATTGCTCCCTTAAAAAATGGATTAAAATTATTTTTGTATTTTGTTTTATCTAGCACATATTCTGTATCATCACCTATACGAAGATTATAATTTTTCTTAACTCCTAATTCCGTTGATTTCTTTATAGCAAACCGAACATAGTCTATTACTTTTTTGCCGGGGACAATAAAAATTTCATAGTCGTCATTAGGTTGTAGCCAAACAAAAACAAAATAAAAAGATTTATCGCTATATTCTTTCCGCTCTAAAATACCTTCCTTCAAAAACCAAAACAAATGTTTTCCCCATTTCCCACCATATTCTTTTTCCAATGCTGTAGTTTTAACTTCTATATCAAATTTTTTTCCTGTCTCGGGATTTCTTATAAGTATATCAACAGACTTTGTGTTTCCAAGCGTTAATGAAGCGTCTAATCCTTTTCGCAACAACCTTGATAAAACATAAAATTCCCCTGACAAAGCATTACTGTTTCTATTCATGTTTTTTCTCCTTTACATAAAAAAGACGACCTTTCAATATGCCATTTCAACTCCATAAAGAAAGGTCGCCATTGGGCAATATGCCGTCCGAAAACGGCATACTATCCCTTTATAGTGGCGACACTTTTCTGGGTTGAAATGGTGTTTGTATTATTACAAACAGAGGAAAGTCATTAACCTTCCGCCAAAAAATGTGTCTATTAAGTTTTTACTTTAAACCGAAATCATCGGCCTTTCCTACAAACTCCTATTTCAGTTTTTAATATATAAACTACTTCTGTATCGCTATTTTTTTGACTACTTTTTGATTTATAGGCGTGTTTACAACCACAAAGTAAACCCCGGGTGCAATTGAATTGCCGTGTTGATTTCTGAGATTCCACGTTATAGTCTTTCTGCCGTTTGCGTCAGGTACGGCATCGCTAGGACCGAAAGTTTTTACAAATTCTCCAGTAACCGTAAATACGTTTATTTCTATAAAAGACGTGTTATACGGAAGATTTGTAATTTTTATATAGCCTTTTTTGCTTATGCTTACGGGATTCGGATAACAAACTATATTTCCCGCGTCAGCTGCCCACGGTATGATTGAGGTATCAAGCACAAGTTTTCCGTAACCGTAATTGCTGTCCGGGGAAGTGCCTACCGGTTTCGCATATTTTATTACCTCTGCTTTTAAATCCGCGACGTTTAATGTAAACGAACTTAACGACAGAAGCAACGCCGCAGCTCCTGCCACATGAGGCGTAGCTGCAGACGTACCGTAAAAATTTCTTTGTCCGTAAGATATGGTTGTCACACCGTCAGGTCCGCAAATTTCGGGTTTTATGGCAGGATTTAGCGCGTACGGATAATTAGCGTTTGCTCTTGAAGGACCGCGTGAACTGAAATATTCTATGGGACCAGATGTCCAGTTTTGGATACTTATTGCGCCGACGGTTAAAACCGACCTTGCGTCAGCCGGTGACGACAAACTTGACTGGGGATTAATATTGTCCAGCGGATTGCCCAAAAACCTGCAGTTTTGATAATACAATCTGAAATGCAGATTAGGATCTGTCGGATTTTTTTTCTTGATTTTAAAACGGAAATTTGTCGAGCTTGTATAGAAATTATTAAAAGCAACGCAAGGGACGCTTCCCGAAGCCCACATAGGTTCCGTTGATAATATATAATTGTTGTTTTGATCATAAACTTCCATAATATATTCAATAGTACTGCCGTCATAATCGTCCCAGGTAAAAACAACCTCGTTTTCAAACGGAACATACAAATAAAAATTATCAGCACCGCTTGGAAAACGCATATAACCGTCGGAGTTTCCGCCGTCGGAAAACATACCGAACCATGAATAAGTAGCTTCGTTGCCGGCAGCAAATACGCATAAAGTCCCGCTGCTTACCGCCGCTTCCGCAAGCTGGGCAATAGGACCAGTACCGTCCATAAAACTGTCGCCTATGCTCCATCCTATTGAAGCGCTTACTATATGTATACCCTCGCTTACGCAATAATCAAGAGCATTTTCCATAGATGTTTCATAGTCAATTTTAAGCAAATACATTTGCGCGCCGGGAGCTATGTCGTAAACAATTTCAGCGCAAGCCGCGCCGTGAATACCGTCTCTTATAGTAGGGTCAATTGGCGGAGCGTCAGAGGGAGTTGTATAATAACCGCCTGTAAAATCTTTGGTTATTAAATTTGACGGCAACTCACCCCTGCTTTGAAGAGCTGCGTAACCCTGAAATTCAATATCCATAATGGCTATTTTTACGCCGTCTCCGTTTACATTATTAAAATAAAATGTTGAAGCGTTTATGGAGTTTCTTCCTTCCGAATAAATTTCCAAGGCTCTGGCTTTATAAGAAATGTCTATAAACTGCGCGCCCGAAACATTTTCTAAATCTTTTATCATGGTTTTCGGGACTTTCGCGCGCACAAAGCTGCGTGATTTGAAATATTCTATATTTCTTGATTTAAAAAACGAGAGGTCTATGTTTTTGCTGTCTTTATTCACGGGGTAAAACAAAACATTTATATAATCTTTTTCCTCAGTTGACGATTTGCCGAATGCCGCAGGCGAAAACGAAGGCTGCTGTGAAGCCTCATGCAAAAGCCTGCCGCTTATTTTGCTTCTTACGGCAGCATAAACCGGCGCCGATATTGAAACCAGCAGCAGTAAAACTAAAATGGCTTTAAATGTTTTTAAAATTTTATTTTTCATGGTTGTTTTTGTTTGTCATTAATTCCTGTTATTAAAAACTTACACTAAGTGAAAACATACTTGTGCTTCCCAAATTTCCAAAAGGAAGCCAGGCATAATCTATTTTTAAAAAGCCGTATTCAAAACCAAAACCGACTGACAAATTCTTTTGATACCAGTCGCCCAAAGTATCGTTTGCGTTATTTAGCGGTAAGCTGTAACCGCCTCTTAAAACAAACATTTCATGAAGCGCGTATTCTCCCGCGGCTTTAAACCATAGC
>WRFE01000052.1 GCA_009778965.1 Candidatus Endomicrobium labiotermitis | reverse complement strand
GCAGGCGAGGTTAAGAGGCTAAAAGAAAAAATAGATGCTTTAAATCGCGTAAAACAAAGTTTGGGAAACAATCCCATAGAAGTAGTGCGTTTTCTTGAAAAAGAATATTATAATACACGCCTGCTTTACAAGGCAAAAGAACAGGCTGATATTGAGAGAAATTTTAAAAAACTTGAAATTTTAGATAAAGTTCCGGATATTTCATTCGCGCTGCGAAGCGCATTTTGGACAAAAGCTTATGATGATTTTGAAGATTTCGCAGACAAAAGGCAAAAAAGTCAGATTGAACCGGCAGTGCTTGGAAAAAAGAATACAGATGACGATTCTGACAAAATACATGTAGTAAAAGAGTTTGAAGAATTGCTCAGATATCCGCTGGATATGAAAGACGGAAAGGATATTTTAACAAATCCTTCAGGTTCAAGCATATTTGAAAATGAAAAAGATAAAAAAAGCGGGGAACTTTTAGATTTGCTAAGAGACCTTTACGGACATAATGTAGGCATTTGCGTGTATACGGGTTTCAGAGCTGCGTATAAAATGGCTCCAAACTGGTGGAAAGATCGCATTGATAAGCTTAAAGCGCTCATAATATACTATGAAAGAAATTATGAAGACAAGGATAAAGATGAATATAAAAATCTTGTAATACTGTTAAAACATTTACAAGAGAAAGCGGGAATTGTCTTAAAAGAGCAGGAAGATAAAATAGAACGGGAATTAAACAATAAAAATTATGCTTACCCCATAATAGCGGCGGTAATGTCCAAAGTGTATGAAAGTGTTGCGTGGTATGGTGAAGACTGGTTAAGGCATTCCAAATGGGGAGAAGGATTGAAAAAAGAACTTCTTAGAGAGATAACCGCCCACAATATTCTCATTGACGAATCTAATAAAAAGACAGAAGAATTTAATAAAAAGTTAGGTTCAAACATTTTGCCCATAGAACTAAAAAAGAAAAAAGAAGAAATAAATTATGTAAATTATTTGGCCAATTCTTTTATCAGAAAATTTTTGGCAATGCTTACGATGAATGCTAATCTTTACCAGCGTTTTCCAAACGGTGACATTTATTTACATTCAGTGCTTCCCATAGATGACGAAGGCGATATTGCGATTGGGGCTTATGACGAAGAAACCGGGCAGATAATAACTCACGGAGTTTTAAATGATAAAAATCGGCCGATAGAAGATAAAAACGGCAAGCGTATTAAAGGTATTGTTTATAAAGGAAAGCATTATACAGGAAGAGAAGTGTTTGATGCGTTTGACCTGATATCTCAAGATATGAAGACTTATAAAGATGCCGAAAATTTATCGGAAAATAATGAACCTTTTGCATTAGTAAATTCAATATACGCGGACGTTACAACGGCAATAAAACCGGCTAATCTTGAAGCAGACTTCAAGTCCATAGCCAAACCGATTATAATTAAAAAAGCGCAGGGGTTAAAAGAATTTACGTATAAGGGTATAAAATACCAAGGCGGATCTGCCGTAATGCAATTAGGTATTGAAGAGATAGAAAAAGATTTAGAAAAAATGTCTTTGAAAAAGCCGTCTTATGAAGAGACAGAAGACACAAGAAATAATACTGTTGAAGGGGTTAGACCTATTCATGAGGCATTAATTAAGTTTTACGGTTCCGGTATTTCAGAGAGTGATTTTTCTGAAGATTTTGAAAAAGCCGAAAATAAAATAGTTAACAAATTAGAGGAAATAGAGAAAGACGCAGAAAAAGCAAAAAATGAAGGAACGCCTATATCCATAACATATAAAGGAACGACATACACAGACGCGGTAAAAGTATTAGAAACGATTAATAAAATAAAAGTTGATTTAAAGAAATGTTCCAACTATGCGCTGCATAATAGTTTAACGGAGTGGTATAACAAATATATTATCGGTAAAAAGAATAAACTCTCAAAAATAGATGATATATCGGACGTTATAAAAAGCGAAGCTATAACTGTAATAAAAGCCAGGAACTCAATAGCAGGCGCCATTACAGTCGGTCATAATCCTGAAGATAAACTTGATGCAAGGGGAATAAATGAGATAGAGTATGATATTTATGGTAATCCCGGATTTATTTTTATAGATAAAAATGCTGCGAGTACCTACTATCCGGACTACGGTAAAGGAGCCGTGTTCGTAATGGAAAACGGGGTTTTGGATGTTGTTGAGTTTAAATCAGGCGATGCAGACGCTGAAATTGTAAAGAGAGAAATAATAAGCCCTACGCTGAAATTGAAGTCGCAGATAGTTTCAACGTTAAAAAAACATTTCTATGATTTAAAACTTTCTTTTAATACCGTAGATGTTGAAGAAATTGCGGTTAAAACAACCGAATTAATATCCGCTTCGGATATTTATAGGATGTTTGACGAGAATGTTTTTGTGGATATTATTAATGATAATACCGCCTCTCCGGAACATTTTTTACAAATGACCCGCTTAAAAAGTAAAAGAGGAATGAAGCCTTTGCCCGTAATTCTTAATAGTCCGTTAACTCCTGAAAAAAGCAGTTTCGTTAAAACTGTAAATTTGACAGTTGGCGGCAATCAGGTCGATGTTGATATATTTATGAATACTTATGACGGCATAGAAACATTAGTTCTTTCTTGTGATAGTCTTAATATCCCCGACATAAAAAGCAATAATGATTTGCTTGCGGAAATCATTAAAACCGTTAAAGAATACTCGAATAAAAAAGGTAAAATAATTTTTAATAATATTAATAAAGAAGCATTGTTAAAATCAATTGAAAATCTCAAAATCGACGTTGAACAATTGAGTGTGGCGGTCGGTAAAACATCGGCTGATAAAGAGGAAAACTCTCTTTCTGTTTCTATCTCAAGAGCTTTAAGTAAATATGTCCAAATAGAGCCTTTGGTTCCGCCTGTAGGCAATAACGGTAATTTGGATAATATATTAAACAAGAAACCTTCAAATATTAATACCGTTCAGGATATATTAAAAGCGGCGTAAACGGAAATTAACAATTTACAAATAATAAATAACAAAAAACGGCGGTAACAAAAATAAATTTGTTGCTGCCGTTTTTTGTTGAGTTTCTCCGTATACCTGTTTCTTTGCCTTATTGCATTTTGAGCTGTCAAAATTGCTCAAAATTTGGTTAAATTATATAAACTTAAAGTTCAGGAGGGTTTATGTTCGGATTAGGCTTTCAGGAATTAGTGGTAATTTTGCTTTTAGCGCTGCTTCTTTTTGGCGCGAAAAGACTGCCGGGCATTGCGAGAGCATTGGGTAAATCCGTTCAGGAATTTAAAGACGGAATGAGCGACAAGACAAAAGAACCTGAAGAAAAAGAAGAAAACAAAACAAACTCAAACGATATAAATACCACAAAATGAGAATGAGCGTTACCGGTCATCTTGAAGAATTGAGATGGCGTCTTATACGCTGTGCGGCATATATTATCTTTGCGTCGCTAGTAGCGTTTATTTTCGTTGACAAAATACTATACATACTCAAACTTCCTTCAAAAGACTTAATCGAAAATTTTTTAATATTAAAACCCGCGGAAGCTGTTACTATTTATATTAAAACTGCTGTTTTTGCCGGTTTTTCAGTCGCAATCCTGCCTATTTTTTGGGAGCTTTTCAGTTTTGTAAAACCCGCAATAGATAAAAGCCAAAATGGTTCCGTTATTAAATGGGTGACTGCGGCGTTTACGCTGTTTGTCTGCGGAGTTTTGTTTATTTATTTTATAGTTCTTACTCCCGCGATATCTTTTCTAATGAATCTTTCGCAAGGCTTGATACACTCTCCGGTTCAGCTGACATTATCTTCATATATCTCTTTTGTATGCGCGTTATTGTTTTGCGGAGGAATAATATTTCAAATTCCGCTGCTTGCTTTTATACTTACGAAAATCGGTTTGATAACGCCGCGTCTGCTGTCTTCAAAACGCAAGGAAGCGTATTTCGGACTGGTTGTTTTTGCCGCGGTTATTACTCCTACAACCGACGCGTTTAGTTTAGGTTTATTTGTGTTTCCTATGATAATTCTTTACGAAATAGGGATTATTTTTTCAAAAATAGTTTACAAAAGTAAAATTTTACCCGGGGGGGAAGTTTATGAACAATAAAGAGCAAACGAAGTTTGAAAAAATTGTTTCAAAAGCAAAAAAATTTTTATCCGGCAAGATTACCAGAAAAAGTTTTTTAACTATTCTCGCTGCCGGCGTCGCTTTTTTGGCGTTTTCGTCTAATACTGCGAAAAAAGCTTTCGCGCAAAATACAAAATCAATTGCCCCCAGGAAAAGAAGAGAAGTTGTTACGCAATACGACTTAACCGCGGTTACCGGCGAAGATCCGGAACAGATAACCAGAAAAAGCGTAGAGCTTCTCGGCGGTATGGGTAAATTTGTGAAAACAGGCGATGTGGTAGTCGTAAAACCAAATATGTCCTGGAACAGAACGCCGGAATATGCCGCAAATACAAATCCGGCGGTTGCCGCAGCGGTTATCAAAATGTGTTTTGAAAGCGGCGCGAAAACCGTAAAGGTTTTTGATAATACTTGTAACGATAAAAAACTCAGTTATGAAAATTCGGGCGTTATGAAAGCGGCAAAAGAAGCCGGTGCAAATGTATTTTTTATGGATGATTGGAAATATCTTCCCGCTAAAATGGCCAGAGCCGATGCTTTACTGCAGGGATGGCCTGTTTACAGAGACGCTATCGAATGCGATGTTTTTATAAACGTGCCTATAGCAAAAACTCACGGGCTCGGGACTTTGACGCTTTCAATTAAAAATATGATGGGAGTTGCCGGCGGAGCAAGGTCGCAAATGCATTGGGAAATGGATAAAAAACTTCCTGAACTTATTGATTTCGTCAGTCCCGATTTAAACATTATAGACGCTTTCAATATTTTGACAGCGGGCGGTCCGCGCGGCGGGAATCTTGCCGATGTTGTAAGAAAAAATACGGTTGTTGCTTCAACAGATCCGGTCCTTGCGGACAGTTTTGTCGCTAAAACTTTTTTTAATATAGAGGGAATGAGTATTCCTCATATAAAGCGTTCTTTTGAATTCGGCTTAGGGCAGCAGTATACTCCAAAAGCAAATATAAGAACCGAAAAAATATAAATTTTTGTCATTTTATGACACATAAATAAACAGAATTATTCCTTAAAGATAAGAGTATGGAAATTCAGTTTTGTCCCCCTGAGCGAAGTCGAAGGGTCTGCAGTTAAAAGGCAGATGTTTCGACTACGCAACTACGTTGCTTCGCTCAACATGACAATACAAAACATTAAAGAATAAAAGAAATACATATGAATAAAATCAAAATTTTAAGAATAGCTGTTCAAATAATTTCATTTTTTCTGATTTCCGCCTCATTTTTCCTATTAAGTTTTCCGTTGAAGTTTATTAACGCGAGAGATTTCTTTTTAAGTTCTCCATCGCTTGTCGCATTTGCGGCATTGGCTGCGCAATATGTAATACTATCTTTTCTGATAGTGTTAATATTTGTGATTCTGGCTTTAGTACTCGGGCGTGTTTTTTGCGGATGGGTTTGTCCTTACGGCACGGTTATGGATTGTTTTGCTTTTATCGTAAAGCCTTTTAAAAAATGGCGAGAAAACGCTCCGTCTAAAATGCTTATGAGTAAGTATGTTTTACTAGTTTTCTTTTTAGCGCTTGCCGTTTTGGGTTTTCAGATAGTCTGGCTTTTTGAGCCGATAACCGTTTTTAACAGATTTTTGAGTCTGTCTTTTTATCCTTTTATAAATGCCTCGGTTGATAAAACTTTTCAGTACACTATTATGAATTATAATTTTGGTGAAGGCATTTATCAATTTTTGCGTGTCAATATTTTTGACGCAAGGCAAATGTCATTTGCCTATTCTTTTTTATTTTTTGTGTTTTTCATAATACCCGTTTTATTGGTGCTTTATAAAAGGCGTTTTTGGTGCAGATATATTTGTCCGCTTGGCGCGTCTCTCGGTATTCTCTCCGTAAAACCTTTCGTTAAACTTAATCTGCAAAAGTGTAAGCTGCATTGCGGTAAATGCGAAAATATGTGCAGGGTAAATGCGATAAGACGCGACGGGACTTATATTCCAAGCGAATGCGTTATGTGTATGGACTGCGTAACATTACAGTGCAGACAGATTGAAGAGTTAAAACTGAAGAGTGAAGATAACGACAAAAACAAAGGCGTTACAAGAAAACAATTTATTTTCTGGGGCAGCGGAGTTTTGGCTGCTCTGTATATGGCAGGCAGAAAAGTGTATGCTTCAGGTAATAGTGTTTCATCGCCTGTTATCCGTCCTCCCGGATCTATTTCCGAAAGAAAGTTTAAACAGGCATGCGTCAGATGCGGAAATTGTATGAAAGTCTGTGTTACTAACGGGCTTCAGCCTGTTATGACCGAAACGGGATTAGACGGAATATGGACTCCTCAAATGGATAACTATATAGGCTATTGCGAGTATAACTGCAATGCCTGCGGGCATGTTTGCCCTACGCAGGCAATAGAAGCTTTATCCATGGAAGAAAAAATGAAACGCAGAATCGGCAAAGCCGAAATAATAAAAGATTTATGTATTCCGTGGAGAGACGGAATAAGCTGTCTTGTATGCGAAGAATTCTGTCCGATACCCGATAAGGCGATAAAATTTGTTCCTGAAATAATAAACGGTCAGCAAGTAGATGTTCCTATCGTAGATTTGTACTTATGCATAGGCTGCGGCGTTTGCCAAAACCAATGTCCGGTAGAAGGAAGAAATCGCGGAATAATGGTCCGTCCATTGTAATTTTGCTTCGCCTTTGAATTTTTTGCGTCCTTATACTCCGGCTCACGTACTGTTTCTCTCGTACGCTTCGCCGTCGCAGGCGTCGCAAAAACTCCAAATGCTTTGCAAAATCAAATTTTAAAAAAACTAAATAGCAATTTATGTATAATATGCGGTAGATAATATTTTTTTAATTTGTAATTGTTTTGGAGGACATATATGAAATTTTTAAAGATTTTTTCTGTTTTTTGTTTTTCTGTTTTTCTTGTCTTTTCGGTTTCTTCCTGTAAAAATAAAAAAAATGTTCCTCAAAACGCGGCTTATCCCGTAAACGCGGTTAAAGTATTAAAAACGGATTTGCCTTTTGATATGCAATATCCCGCGCAGCTGGCAGGTTCTCTTGAGATACAAATACGAGCTCAAGTCGGCGGTATATTGAAAGCTATGCTTTATCAGGAAGGAAGTTACGTAACTGGAGGAACGCAGCTCTTTCAGATAGATGATGAACCTTATAAAATAGCTTTAGAAAAAGCCCAGGCAATTTTTGAGCAGGCTCAAAGCGTTGAAACCCAGACAAAAAACGATTATAAAAGAATGGAATATCTTCACAAAAGAAATTCCATAAGCCAAAAAGATTATGACGATGCCGTTGCAGCTTACAAATCTGCTCAGGCTAACGTTAAATCCGCTCAAGCGGAAGTAGATAACGCTAAAATGAATCTGAAATATACTAAAGTCGCCGCCCCGATTTCAGGGCTTACGGGAATATCTATACAATCAATAGGAAGTCTTATTTTGCCTGCGGGCGACAGCGGACTTTTAACTACAATGGTTCAGACTGACCCTATGTTTATAAACTTTTCAATTCCGTCAAACCAGTTTGTTAATTTGGCAAAAGAATTTACCGAAGGGAAAATAATAACCGATGAAAAAAACGTTTCTCCTATCTTAGTGCAGATTGTTTTTTCAGACGGTTCGGCTTATCCTGAAAATGCAAAAATAGTATTTTTTGATAACAGCGAAAATCCTGACACTTCAAGTATTTTGGTCAGGGCGGTTTTGCCTAATCCGCAAGGGCAGCGTCTTCTTATTCCCGGACATTTTGTCCGTGTGAATCTTTTGGGCGTAAGTTATAAAGACGAGCTTGTTGTTCCGGACAGCGCGGTTTTGGAAACTCCTGCCGGAGCAATTGCTTATGTTATAAACCAGAACAGTATTTTAGAAGCGCGTCCCGTAAAAGGACAGCTTAAAAACGGCGTTTATATGATTGCAAGCGGTCTTAATGAAGGAGACAATATTGTTTTAGACGGGCTTATAAAAGTCAGACCAGGTGAAAAAGTAACTCCGGTTATGAAAGAATTTGCAATACAGGTAAAAGATAAAAATCAGCCTGAAACTGCCGCAAATATTCCGGGCTCTTATTCTCAAACAGAAACTGAAGTGATAATAAAAGACATTCCCGTTTCGCAAATTCCGCTTGTTTCCGGCAGTGTGGAAGAAACAACAAATAATTAAAATTTATTTTTCTTGTTTTTGATTCGTAATCCGTAATTTGTAATTCGTAATTGCCGTGGAGGCGCTATGCTCTCAAAATTTTTCATAGAAAGACCTATTTTTGCCACTGTTATATCTTTGCTGATTTTAATGGCAGGCATACTTTCTATATTTTCTCTTTCGGTTGACAGATATCCAAATCTTACGCCTCCTACCGTTGTAGTCAGTGCCGTTTATAGCGGAGCGGATCCTGAAGTTATTTCCGAAACTGTCGCGGCACCGCTTGAGCAGCAGATAAACGGCGTGGAAAATATGATGTATATGAATTCCGTTTCAGACGCTTACGGAAATATGACTTTGTCCATATATTTCAATATCGGAACGGATCCTAACCAGGCGACAATTGACGTGAACAATCTTGTGCAGCAGGCTCTTCCTCTTTTACCTCAGGAAGTACAGCGTTCCGGAGTCCGCGTTACAAAAAAATCTATGGAAATGCTTCAGATTTATTCAATTTCTTCGCCGGATAATCTTTACGATGCCACTTATATGGCGAATTATGCTCTTGTAAACGTTGTTGACGAATTAAAAAGAATCGAAGGAGTCGGCGACGCGCAGGTATTGTCGGCAAATACTTACGCTATGAGAATATGGCTTAATCCGGACAAACTTGCCCAGCATAAACTGACCCCTTCCGATATTATTGCCGCAGTAAGCATTCAGAACCAGCAGCGCGCCGCCGGAATAATCGGCGAAGCTCCTATGACGGATAAAGTCTCAAAAACATTTACAATTAAAGCGCAGGGACGTTATCAAACTCCCGAACAGTTTGAACAGATAATATTGAGAGCCAATGCCGACGGTTCAACTCTTCTTTTAAAAGACGTCGCGGATATTGAGCTCGGGCCTCTGACTTATTCTTTTCACAGCACTATAAATAAACAGCCTGCTGTTCCCGTCGCAATTTTTATGGAGCCGGGAGCTAATGCCGTTGCTACGGCGAAAAGAGCTCAGGCTGTTATGGATTCCGTATCAAAAAGGTTTCCCGAAGGAATGACTTATCAGCTCGCCTATGATACGACTTCATTTATAACAGAGTCAATAAAAGAAGTTGTAAAAACTCTTCTGATAGCAGTGTTATTAGTTTTTCTTGTGGTATTTCTTTTTCTGCAAAACTGGAGAGCCACGCTTATTCCGTGCGTTGTTGTGCCTATTTCCATAATCGGAGCTTTTGCCGGAATATACGCATTAGGGTTTTCGATAAACACGCTGACTTTATTCGGATTAGTTCTTGCCATCGGTATGGTTGTTGATGACGCTATTGTTGTTATTGAAAACGTAGAACGCATAATGCGCGTTGAAAATTTGCTGCCTAAAGAGGCTGCGATAAAAGCCATGTCTGAAGTCCAAAGCGCTTTAATAGCGATTGTGTTTGTATTGTGTTCAGTTTTTATTCCTATATCTTTTATGGGTGGTTTTGCGGGAGTTATGTACCAGCAGTTTGCAATAACTATCGCAATTTCGGTAGTAATTTCAGGCTGGACGGCTTTAACTTTAACCCCGGCATTATGCGCTATTCTGCTTAAGAAAAAAGATATAGATCCTAAAGGTTTATTCAAAAAATTTAACTTATTATTTGAAGCTACAACGAATAAATACGTTTCGATTGCCGGCTTTTTTATAAGGCGTCTGCCGGCGGCAATAGTCGTTATGTCTATGATATTATTCTTAAGCGTGTTTATGTTTAAAAAAATTCCGTCAAATTTGGTTCCGAATGAAGACCAGGGCGCGATTATGGTTGCCGTGGAAATGGATCCCGGCACGTCGCTTGACGCTTCTCTGGCAATGACTGCTCAGGTGGAACAAATAATTTTAGACCAGCCAGCGGTAAATTTTGAATTGTTTTTTACGGGGCGTGATCTTTTAAGCGGAGCGCAAAAACCGAATGCCGCGGCGTCTTATATAAAATTAAAACCATGGAATCAGCGCACATCGAAAGCATTGTCTGTTGATGCGGCTATAGCAAATATTCAAAGAGAAGCCATGATGAAAGTTCCTGGAGCTTTGGTAATGGCTTTTAATCCTCCGCCTATAATGGGTCTAAGCACAACGGGCGGGCTTGAAGGATATATACAAAACCGCGGAAACAGCGGTACCGTAGCTTTGTCTCAAATATTACAAGAGTTTATAGAAGCCGTTAAAAAAAGACCCGAAATCGCGGGGATTAATACGACTTTTTCAAATATTGTTCCGCAATATAAAATGACGGTAGATAATGTAAAAGCCGTTTCCAAAGGCGTATCGCTTGATGATTTATATATAACAATGCAGGCGACTTTTGGTTCTTACTATGTAAACGATTTTACAAAGTTTGAAAGAAGTTTTAATGTTATGGTTCAGGCTGCCGCGGAGTACCGTAAATATCCAGAGCAGATAAACGGTATTTTCGTGCGTTCGTCAAAAGGCGAAATGATACCTCTGTCCGAACTTATAAAATTTGAACCGGTTTTAGGTTCCGACTCAGTTGAAAGATTTAATGTTTTTCCCGCCGCTAAAATTATAGCTGTTCCCGCTGCCGGAATAAGCGAGGGTACGGCAATACAAATTCTTGAAGAAATAGCTTTAAAAGTTTTAGGTCAGGATTTTGCTCTTGCGTGGACCGGCGCGACATATCAGGAAAAGCTTGTCGGAAACGCGTCGTTTAAAGCTTTGCTTTTGGGAATAATCGTGATATTTTTAATTCTTGCCGCGCAGTATGAAAACTGGAGCCTTCCTTTTGTTGTTATTCTTGCGGTTCCGTTTGCTATATTCGGTGCGCTGCTCGGGACTTTTTTAAGAGGTTTGGAAAACGACATTTATTTTCAGATAGCTTTAGTCGCTCTTGTCGGGCTTGCCGCTAAAAATGCGATTTTGATAGTGGAATTTGCCGTTCAGCTAAAAAAGCAAGGATTGGATACTTTTAATGCCGCGCTTCAAGCCGCGAAACTGCGTTTCAGACCTATAATAATGACATCGCTTGCTTTTATTTTAGGAACTTTGCCTCTTGCTATAAGCACAGGCGCCGGCGCGAACAGCAGGCATTCAATAGGCACTGCAGTAGTATGCGGAATGTTGGGCGCAACTATAATAGCCCCGCTTTTAATACCGCTGTTTTTTTATTTGATTGAAAAAAAGAAAAATAATAATGAATAATTAATAATTTTGAAGTTTCGCCAAAGGCGAAATTTATTAAAACATTTTCGCAAAGCGAAAATCCAACATTTATTAATTATTATTTATTAACTATTAATTTTAGTTAAACTGGAGTTATATATGCCAAAAATTTATTTATTGATGCTTCCATTATTTATTCTCGGCGGTTGTCTAATGGGTCCGAATTATAAAAAGCCTGCTATGGATTTGCCTGCCGAGTCAAATAATCAGACTGATATAAATCCGTTTATAAAACCTGACTGGTGGACAATGTTTCAGGATCCTGTTTTAAATTCTCTGGTTGCTGAAGCGCTTGAAAACAATAAAGATTTGCAAATCGCTTTAGCCAATGTTGAACAAGCGCAGGCGCAATTTAAAATAACAAAAGCGGATGTAATGCCTGCGGCAAATCTTAATTTACAAACTACCTATGGCACTGTCACGCCTGGAGGGGCTGTTCTTTCAGCACCCGTGCACACATATATTGCCGAGCCGACAATTTCCTGGGAACTTGATATATGGGGAAAACAACGACGTCTGAATGAGTCTGCGAAAGCCCAGTATTTTGCTACAACAGCCGCTAAAGATTTAACGCGTCTTGCGCTTACAGCAAATGTTGTAAACGCTTATTTTTTGTTGTTAACGCTTGACGCGCAGCTTAATATAGCAAAGACTACTGTTGATGCAGATAACGAAACCGTCCGTGTATATAGAAACAGATATAAAGCCGGTTTTGCGTCTGAACTTGACTTAAGAAGAATTGAAGCTGATTTGGAAAGCGTGAAGGCTTCCGCAAAAGATTTGGAAAGGCAGGTCTCGGAAGCGCAAAGCGCTTTGGCGGTTTTAACGGGCAGAACTCCGCGCGAAATAGTTGAAGCTAAAATTCCCAGAGGTAAAAAGCTAAATGAAATAATTTTAATTCCGAATATTCCGGAAGGCATTCCTTCAAATGTTTTACAAAAAAGGCCGGACGTTTTGGAAGCGGAAGAACAGTTAATATCGGCCAATGCGCAAATCGGCACTGCTAAAGCATCATATTTTCCGAATATTTCGTTGACAGCGGGAGCAGGGTACGCGAGCGAAAGTCTTTCAAATCTTTTTGATACGGGTATATGGAGCTTGGCGGGCGGAATTGTACAGCCGCTTTTTGAAGGCGGGAAAATAAAGGCGCAAAATAAAAAAGCGCAAGCTGCGTATAAAGGAGCTTTGGCTTCATACGAGAAAACCGTTGAAAACGCTTTCAAAGATGTCTATGATTCATTAAACGCCAATCGTATAACCAGGGAAGTTTACGCTGCTGTTTTAAGGCAAACCCAAGATATGCAAAGAAGCTATGATATTACTAAAGACCAATATAATGCCGGTCTTATAGACACCATAAATCTTTTAGATGTAAAGCGGAATTTACTTCAGGCTCAAATGAGCCTTGCTTCGGCGCGCTACAGCGAATTAGCTGCGGTGGTTTCATTATCAAAAGCATTAGGCGGCGGATGGGAAGGAACAGCAAATAATAAATAACAACTGACAAAGAACAAATAAACGACAACAGCGGTCGTTAATTGTAAATTGTCGTTAAAATGGTATTATCTTTCGCCACCAAGGACGGTTTTGGGTTTCTAAAACCTTAAGAATGGAGTTTCCTTTTATTTTTGCGATGCCTGTTATTGACGGGGCATAATGAAGGTATATTTCAAATTCATTGTTTTTTGACGATACTTTTTTTACAGATGCGGGAAGCGGAATCATTGCGCCGTCTTTTCTTCCGCCTATAAGATGGGCAAGGTAATGGGCGATATCTCTTTCGTCTGTTATCAAAGATAAAACCATATCGCCTTCTGTTATTTTTTTTGCCGGTTTTCCTTTTGAATCCTCTAAGATTTCCACATCAAGTTTTACAAATCCCAGTTCATATCCGGTAAAAGAGGTTTCGTTTTGTTTTGACGCATAGTCCGGGAGTTTTTTATATTGGGTAAGGTTAAGTTCTTCGTTTACGATTTCTATTTCGATTTGTTTCGGATCAAAAAAAGATTTAATTATTCTTTTTAGTTCTTCGGAAGTTATTGCAGAAATTTCTTTTACTGCCCTTTCCATATATGTTTTAAAATTTTCATCTATGCTTTGCGTGTAGTCTTCCATTGCGCCTGCGTCAAGACGCGCGGAAAAAATCGCTTTTTCAAAAGAAAACCAGTCTGTTGCCGCCGCGGAAATTTCGTATACGGCAGGATTGTGAGAAAATACTTCGCTGAAACGCAAAAGTTCTCCGGTTTTTGTGTTGACAGCAATATGCATAAGCCCGTAAATGTTTTCCTGCGGAAAAATCAGTTTAATTTTAAAAGCGGTTATGAATTTTAGAAGAAAACCGATTGTTGTAATGGCTTTTTCTATGTTGTTTTCAGAAAGAGACAACGCCAGTTCCGCTTCGGAGCGGTCGCAGCCTGTTTCTTCCATTAATAGGTATATGTGGTCTTTTTCTTTCATAAAATTTTAGAAGATGAGATGCGGAGATGTTGAGATGCTGAGAGGAGCTCTGGTCGTTAAAGTTTTTGCTGTTGCTAATCTTCTCAACTTCCCATCTTCCCAACCTCTGTCTTTTAGCTTCTCGGGTGTGCTTTTTCGTAAACTTTTTTAAGGCTTTCTATTGTAACGTGCGTGTAAATTTGCGTTGTGGAAAGATTTTTATGCCCGAGCATTTCCTGAACGCTTCTAAGGTCGCAGCCTCGGTCAAGAATATGCGTTGCAAAAGTGTGTCTTAAAGTGTGCGGGCTGACCTTTTTTGAGATTCCGGCTTTTATAAACCAGTTATGCAAAACTCTTCTTGCTGTTCTTTGTTCAAGGCGTTTTCCGCGAGCGCTTAAAAATACCGGAGAGTT
>WRFE01000051.1 GCA_009778965.1 Candidatus Endomicrobium labiotermitis | reverse complement strand
GAACCGGCTAAGAAAATCGTTAAAGCAGCGGCTAAACCCGCGGCAAAAAAAGAGCCTGTTTCTAAGCCTGCGGCAAAAGTAAAACCTGTTAAGACTGCTGCTGCCGTGACTCCTGCAGAGAAAAAAACAAAAATAAAAATTGAAACCGAAACGGTTGACGTAAATAAACAGAAAATTGAACAAGCCAAACTTGAACAGGTTAAGCTTGAGCAGGCAAAGATTGAACAAGCAAGGCTTGAAAAAGAAAAACTTGAACGCACGAAGCTCGAAAAGGAAAGAATAGAAAAAGAGAAACGCGCTGTGCAGGAAAGAGCAAGGCTTGAAGCTGAAAGACTTGAAAAAGAAAGGCTCGAAAAAGAAAAATTTGAAAAAGAGCGTTTGGAAAGAGAAGCCGAAGAAGAACGTAAAAGAAAAGAATTAAAAGGCATAATTCACATAAACGAACTTATCACGGTAAGAGAGCTTGCCGAAAAAATGAAGCTTACTCCCGGAGAAGTTTTGAAAAAACTTCTTTCAATGGGAAGCCTTGCTACAATAAACCAAAGACTTGATACTGATGTCGCCATACTTTTGGCAAACGAATTTAAATATGACGCTAAACTTTCTTCAATTTATTCTGAAGAGTCGGAAGAAAGTGAAAAAGAAGATCCGGCGACGCTTAAACCCCGTTTTCCCATAGTTACCATAATGGGACACGTTGACCACGGTAAGACGTCTCTTCTTGACTCTATAAGAAGCAGCGACGTGGCAGGCGGGGAGCACGGAGGAATTACCCAGCATATAGGCGCCTATAAAGTAAAAACGCCTAACGGCGGAAATGTTACGTTTTTAGATACTCCGGGTCACGAAGCTTTTACGGCTATGCGTTCAAGAGGCGCGCAGGTTACGGATATCGTAGTTTTGGTTGTTTCAGCCGCCGACGGCGTTATGCCTCAGACTATCGAAGCCATAAACCACGCTAAAGCCGCGGGAGTTCCTATAATAGTAGCCGTAAATAAAATAGATTTGCCTACGTCAGATCCGCAAAGAATCAGGCAGGAGTTAAGCAATTACGGTCTTGCTCCCGAAGAATGGGGCGGAGACGCAATAATGGTGGATATTTCCGCGAAAAGAAGAATAAATATAGATTCGCTTTTGGATATGATTTTGCTAAAAGCCGAAATGATGGAATTAAAAGCGAATCCAGACAAAAAAGCCGACGGAATTGTTGTTGAGGCGAAACTCGATTCAAGAAGAGGTCCCGTTGCCACGCTTTTGGTCCAACACGGAACTTTAAGAGTAGGCGATAATATAGTAGTAGGCACGACTTACGGAAAAATCAGAGCGATGGCGGACGAACACGGAAAAAGATTTAACGAAGCGCCGCCAAGCACTCCGATTGAAGTTTTAGGCATAAACGAGCCTCCTCAGGCAGGCGATAAGTTTGTTGTCGTAGACCATGAGTCGCAAGCAAGAGAAATAGCGCAGTCCAGAAAAGATAAAGCCAAAGCTTCATCTTTGAAACCCAGACACCATCTTTCTCTTATGGACATAAGTTCGGGTCAGACAAAAGACTTAAAAATAATTTTGAAAGCCGACGTTCAAGGATCACTCGGAGCTTTAAGCGATTCTTTGGAAAGAATGTCAACTAATGAAGTAACTCTTAAAATAATTCACAGAGGCGCCGGTTCGATTACAGAATCCGACGTAGCTTTGGCAGTTGCCTCTAACGCTTTAATAGTAGGTTTTAATTTAAGACCGGACGCTACCGTTGAAAAACTTGCCGAAAAAGAAGGCGTAAGCATAAACGTTTACAGAATAATTTACGATTTAATTGCCGACGTTAAAGCCGCCATGGAAGGAAAACTTGAGCCGGATACAAAAGAGAAAATTCTCGGCAAAGCGGTTGTTAAACAGGTGTTTAAACTTTCAAGTTTCGGAACAATTGCGGGATGTTCCGTTATTGACGGAAAAATACAAAGAGGCTCGAAAGTAAGGCTTTTGAGAGATAATGTCATAGTTTTTGAAGGAAATATATCTTCGCTTAAAAGAATGAAAGACGACGTAAAAGAAGTCGAAAAAGGCTATGAATGCGGAGTCGGTCTTGAAAACTACGCCGATATTAAAACAGGCGACATAATAGAAAACTTTACGACTGAAAAAGTAGCTAGAAAACTGGAAGAAAATTGACAAAAGCAGGATGTTAATCCTTTCTTTTGTCATCCCCGAGTGCCTTAGTCGGGGATCCAAGTTAAATACTAAATAACAAAAAAAGACGTTTGACGTTTATTCGTCATTCGTAATTTGAAATTCGTAATTGGAGTTAATATGCCTACATCATACAAACGTTCGACAAGAGTCGGAGAACTTATACAGCAGACAGTTTCGGAAATTATCCGTGACATCCGCGATCTTAATGTAGCGATTGTAACTATTATGAGCGTAAAACTTACGGATGATTTGCAGACATGCAGAATTTTTTATTCTGTTTTCGGCAATGAAGAAGATAAAAAACAAGCCGCGGAAATACTTGCCAAAAATACAAAAGAAGTAAGACATCAGCTTGCATTAAAGTTAAATTTAAGGCGTACTCCTACAATAACGTTCACTTACGACGATACTAATGAAACAGCTTCAAAAGTATTTGACTTACTTAAAAAAATAGAAGAAGAAAAGTAGCGATTTGTCTTTTGAGTTTATGCTTCCTTACGCGTCGGCTCACGTATTCCCGCGCAGCTCCCGCGATACGTTTCGCCGTCGCAAGCGTCGCCTAACCTCAAAATACTTCTCGCTTAAAACAAAAACTAGCTTATGAAAAACTCAATTCTTAAATCCGATTTGAAAAAAATATCGGAAATCTCAAAAATAATTAAACAATCCGGAACTTTTTTTATTGCGGGTCACGTCAAACCTGACGGTGACAGCATAGGTTCCGCATTGGCTTTAAAGTCCGTTTTAAAAAGACTCGGAAAAAAAGCGGAAGTTTATTGCGCTGATGAAATTCCGGTATATTTAAATTTTCTAAAAGATGCAAAAAAAATAAAAAAATCCGTTAAAAAGGGCGAAGTTTTTGACTGCGCCATAATACTTGAATCCGTAAACTTTTCCCGTATGGGAGATATAATAACTCCTGCGCAGGCAAAAAGAATAATAAATATAGACCATCACGCGATGTTTACTAATTTCGGAACCGTAAATTATATAGTTCCCGATTCGTCATCAACCGCGGAACTTATTTTGAATATTTTTGAATATATGAAAATTAAGCTCACAAAAGATGAGGCGGAATGTCTTTACACCGGTATATTGACTGACACTGGACGTTTTCAGCAGTTAAATACAACTCCTGATTCCCATATAGCCGCGGCTAAGCTTCTTGATTTCGGCGTTTCGCCGGCATATGTCCGTAAACAAATTTATGAAAACAGTTCTCTCGCGAGCGTAAAACTTTTGGGGCAGGCATTATCGCAAATGCATACTGTTTACCACGGTAAAATGTCTTATATGGTTTTGACGAAAGATATGTTTAAAAAAAGCGGCGCGAAAGAAGACGAAATGGAATCTACGATAAATTTTACAATGAGCATAGAAGGGGTAAAAATTGGCTGTCTTTTTAAAGAGGTAGGTAAAAATACGACAAAAGTCAGTTTTCGTTCCGTAAAAGATTTCGACGTTTTGGAAGTTGTTAAAAAATTCGGCGGCGGCGGTCATAAAAACGCCGCGGGCTGTACGTTAAATTCAGGGATGAAGCAGTCTTTAAAAACGATTATAAACGCTTTTAAAGAGAAGCTGAATGGCTAAGGCTAATCGTATTTATAATGATTTTTCCGGTATGCTGCTTTTGGACAAACCTGTTGGGATTACTTCTTTTAAAGCCGCTCATACAGTTAAAAAAGTTTTGAATGTAAAGAAGACCGGTCATTGCGGCACATTAGATCCGCTTGCAACCGGTCTTTTGCTTATTATGGTCGGTTCCGCGACTAAGCTTCAGGATAAGTTTATGAAGCAAGACAAAGTTTACAGGAGCTCTTTTCTTTTGGGAACCGAAACCGACAGCGGAGATCTTGCCGGTACGGTAATTCAAAAAAAAGATTTTTTGCATATTAATATTGATATGGTAAAAAACGCGGTTAAGAATTTTGAGGGAGAAATATTGCAAATTCCGCCGATGTTTTCGGCTATAAAACATAAAGGTATGAAACTTTATGAACTTGCAAGAAAAGGAATTGAAGTCGAGCGTAAGCCCCGCTCGGTAACCATAAAAAGTATAGAAGTGTTATCTTATGAAAACGGCGTTATAGATTTGAGAACAGCTTGTTCAAGCGGGACTTATATCAGAACTTTGGCTAAAGATATAGGCGATTTTTTAGGCTGCGGCGCTGTTGTAAGTTTATTGCGCAGGGAAAAAATCGGAAATTTTGACGTAAACGACGCTTTAAAATTTGATGAACTTGAAAATATAGAAATTGTAAAATCAAAATTAATAAGTTTAGAAAAACTTGCAGAGGCTATTTAATAGTTATGAACAAAAAATCTGTAATCACCATAGGCACTTTTGACGGTATTCACAAAGGACACAGGCTTCTTATTGAAAGAACTTTGTCCGATGCGAAAAAAGACAATTTAAAAAGCGTCGCCATAGTGCTAGAGAGACCGTTTCGAAATGTAAGCGGGTTATTATCTTTGTATGACGAAAAAATCGAAGAACTTTCTCTTTGCGGCGTGGATGAAATTATAATTATACCTGTTCCTTCCGATATACTGTCAGTTGAACCGGATGAATTTTTTGACGGATTTTTAGTTGAGATTTTAAACGCAAAGAAAATAGTTTGCGGGCAGGATTTTGCGTTCGGCAAAAACAGAAAAGGAAATACCGATTGGCTAAAAAATAAGGCTAAAACGCATGGCATAAAAATTGACGTAATAAAACCGTTAAAAATTTCTTCAAAACAGGTGTCTTCATCATATATACGTATGCTAATCGAAAAAGGCGACATAAAAAACGTAAATAAATTTTTAGGAAGAAATTATTCTTTTAACGGAATGCCTTTTAAAGACAGAGGAATAGGAAAAAAATTAGGATTTCCTACTGTCAATTTGAAAGTTGATAAATCAAAACTTATTCCGAAAGGAATATTTGTAAGTCTAATATCTCAAGGTGGGAAAATTTATCCGTCAGTAACAAGTATAGGAACCCGCCCTACTTTTGAAAATGGTTATGGTCAAGGGGACGGGGGTATTGACCATTCTTTGGTCAATACCCCCGTCCCCTTGACCATTCCCGAAACACATATTTTGGATTTCAATGGTAATTGGAAGAAATCAAAAACCAAAGTAACCTTGATTAAGAAAATAAGGAATGAAAAGAAGTTTAAAACCGCGGAAGAACTAAAAAAACAAATCTCAAAAGACGTTTCCAAAGCCAAAAAATATTTCGGCATGTAATTAATAACGAAATTATCTATTGATACAGATCAGTCATTTTGCGCGAAGTCGCCAGAACCTATGAATTATAGTTATTGTTTGTCATCCCGTACTTGATACGGGATCCACGTTAATTTAAAAATGGATTCCGGCTCGGAGGCCGGAATGACACATCGTTGCTTGTCATTGCGGTCCTTGTCCCGTAAGGTCTTAATACGGGCATCCCAATCTATTAAGAGGCTTTTAGTATATCCGAAACTGTAGCAGGGCTGTAATATTGTGTTTTATCGTAAGATAAAGGCGCTTCTGATAACAGCATACTTTCTGCAAAATTTTGAGCAATTATTAATTCTTTTTGAGCGGTTATTGCCGCATCGCTTTGCGGCTGTGCGGACAAGCTTTGAAGCTGTTTTAATATTTGCTGTTTTTTTGCCGTAAAATCCTTGAAATTTTCACTGAAAGACAATGCCAGCATATAATAAACAAGAGTTTTGGCATTAAATCCGCTGATGTCTAAATCGTTATTTATTATTATGCCGATGTCTGCTCCCAGTATTTTGGCTGTCGTGTAAAGCATAATTTTTTCTTCAATTGAAAGTTCCTGCCCGTCAGGTACAAAACGCATTAAATCTTCTTTTGTGTAAGTTGTTTTAGCCCCGTTAAGATAAGCGGTTCTTACAATACCGCAAAAATCATCAAGAGTTTGAGGGGTAAATACATTGTCTGTTTCCTGCAGTTTTTTTAATTCGGCTCTTGCTGTAAAGTATCTTTTTGTGAAATTCGCAGTATTTTTTAAAGAGAAATCTTCTTTTTTGAAATCCTGCCATGTCTGATACAGAGTCACTTTCCAGTTAATATCATTCTTGTTTGATTTGTAAGACATAAGAATATTTAAAAAATCTTCCGTTCTTCCGGCTTTATCGAAATATTTTCCTATTTTGCTGATACCCTGAAAAAACATAAGTAGATCTTCCGGGATTCCTTCATCAAGTTTGTTCAGCGCGATAAAGACATTATTAAATCTTGCTTCTGTTTTTTGTTCGCTGAATGCGGATTTTAGTGATTTTACAAAATCCTTATCTTTTGTTTTTTTCGCAAGCGCGGGGCTATATCTTTTAACCGCGCTGGTAAACATATCAAAATCTTTTGTTATAAGCGCAAAAAAGATATCGGCAAGGACTTGTTTTTTATCGTTTTCAACTTTTCCGCAGGCGCCGGCATCTATAAAAACTATTTTTCCGTCATCTTCTATTATAATGTTTGCTCCGTGCAGATCCGCATGAAAAAATCCGTCTTCAAAAACTTCGGCAAAAAATTCTTTCAATATTTCAAAATAAATTTCTCCGCCGGCATTTGCTTTATCAAGGATTTTACCGTTAATAAATTCCTGAAGCAGGAAATTGTTTTCATTTTCATTACCTGTCAGCTGTTCTATACCGTTCAGAATTACTGGCATACGTATATCGGAATTTCTTGATTTCATATTTTTGTTCAGCTGCACGGTGTTTCTTTCTTCTATTCCAAAATCCAATTCTTCATCAATGATTTTTTGCAACTGCTCTCTTGACGGCATTGCCAGTTTCGGATATTTAATTTTAAAATATTGCAGCAGTTTTTCAAAAACATAAAAGTCTTCTTCCCTGTGTTTTATTACGCTGGGGCGTTTCACTTTTATTACGGTATCGTAATGTTTTTGTCCCGAGTTGTCGGTTAAAGGCTCGTTAAAAGAAATTAAATGGGTTTGCGCTATTGACGCGGAACCTAAGCGTCTGCTTACTGTTTTTATTTTTTCAAAAAGAGGGGTTTGAGCCAATGTGTCAAAAACAATGGTTTTTCTTAACGGATCGTTATCGCCTTTCATTCCGGAAACCACTTCGTTTATTTCTTTGCCGTCGGATTTAATATCTTCAAACATTTTCTGGTTTGCCGCTATTTGCATAACTTTTACTATTACGGTGCCCGAAGCCGCGGCCGAGCTTGTTATGAAGTTTGCTTTTTTTCGCGCCGCGGTCAATTGCTCATCTGACGTTTTAACAGAGAGAGAACTTATTATGTCGTTTAAAAGCATTACCTGTCTGTTAGACGAATGATTTTTAAATTTAATGGACGTAAGTTCCGCGACAGTTTCTTTATCTTTTCCGAAAGTTTTATCTACAAAGGTCTTATTTATATTCTTTAAAAATTGTTCGTATTCTTTATAATGCCGGATAACAGATTTATCCGTTTTTATTCCCTGGGGCAAGTCTGAAACCGAAGGATTAGGAACATCCAAAGCATTTTTTATGGCGGCTGCTTTGCCGGGATTCAGGTTTTGCAGTTCCTGTGATAATGACGGGTATTTTATTTCTTTGAAAAGACTTTCGCTTCCTTCAAGAAATGCCGATAAAAAATCAAATTTTTCATTCGGGGAAAGCGCCCAGAAACTCTCTTTGAGATAGTCAATGCTGACGCCTTGTAGAATTTCAAAATATCTTATACGCTTGGGCTTTTTATTTTTTTGGGAATCTATCAGCCAAAGTAACAGTTCGCCTTTTTCTTTTGCCGATAAGCCGCCGCAAGCGCTTTGCGCTATATCAATAAACAGCGCTTTTACGTTTGCCCTGTCGGAATTTGTTCTGTAATCGTTAAAAGATAATTTGTTTTTAACAGTTAAATAATTCTTTGTTCCTATATCAAAACTTTCCAGCAGTTCGTAAATAAAATCATCTTTTAAAACGGAAGTTTCAGGACAAAGTTTATCAATGAGCGTTAAGTGTTCGTCAAATGTCTCAAAATAAGACAGATTTCCAGAATTGTTTTTAAATAATTTATATATAAGCCTCGCGAATGCGCTTTTTTGTTCTTCGGGTAAATATTCGTAAACCGCGGCAAAAGCGGAAAGTATTTCTTCAGCCTGCTCTTTTGAAACTTTTATATTTTCAAAATTTTCTTCAGGTTCATACCATTTATATGTGCGTTTTTCTTCGCCGTAAGGCATATAAAACAGAAAATCATAGTTTGTTTCACGGGGCTCCGCATTCAAAATTTTGCAGAAATACAGCGTCAGCAGTTTTTCTGTTTCAAGGTTTTTCAAATGGCGGCTTCCCCAATTGATAAAGAAATCTTCTATTCTTTTTGCAGCCTCTGTTAAAGATTCAATACTGTCTAAACCGGTAAAAATATTTTCTTTATCCCAATATTTAAGCAAAGGATACAGGGTTATATTGTCAAAAGTCTGTTTCCAATTTCTTATTCCTATATTGTTCAGTAATAGCTTTACAGTATTTTTTATTTGTTCAAATCTGTCTGACGAATCGTTTTTCAATAAATCGTCGAAATCAAATATTGTTTCCGCGCTCATGTATTTGCCGGATTCCATAAAGATACTTTTAAATTTCGCGCTTATAATTTGTCTGTCGGATTTTTTAAAAGAAGCGCCTTTGTAAAAATAATTTAGAAATGAAACCTGAAATTTTTCTAAATGGTTTGTTAAATCCGTGTTGTTTAACAGCCCTGAAAGGAACAATAATAAAAATAAGCTGCCTCTCCATTGAGGGTTGTAGCTAAACAAAATATCTAAATCTTCCGGAGTTAAATTAACCTCTTGCGATTTCAGGCTGTTAATAAGATCATCCGTATTGTGTCTTAAAAACGATTCGTTAAGAAAATCTGTTGTAGAAAGAGAGTTTTTATGCTCGGATGTGTTGCCTATATGCGCGTTAAATCCGCGTTCTTTAAAATACAGCAGGAGAAGTAACGGTTCGATTTTATAGGAATATTTATTTCTGTTTTTATCGTCATCCTCATCTTCTTCGTCTTCCTCTTCGGCGTCTTTAGAAGTTCTTATCTTCTTATCAATCTCGGCAAATACGGTTTTAAGTTCTTCAACAGGAGCATTGTTAAAATAGTCTTTATAATAAAGGAGAGTGTCGTATTCGTCATCAAGCATTTCACAAAAGCGCGAAACATCAAATTCAAGATACGGACGGTTTTCCAAAGTATCTAAGTGCTTTAGAACAGCTAGAGATTTATCAACTTCATAAAGTTTTTGTAAGGCATTTATTTTATAATTTTGAGATTCTTCGGATTTAAAAATCAGTTCTGCTACAAAATCCGCGACATATTCAAAATTTTTCTGGTAAAAATAATGCCCATAGAAACTTTTGTTGTTGAAATCAGGAAAAAATGTCTTTTGTTTTTTAAAAGGCAGGTTTTTAAAATGTCTTGTCTTTAACAGATTTAACAATATTTCATTTGTGTGTTCTTCTTTAGCGGTAAAAAAGTTCTGCGTTTCTAAAATTTGTATGTGTTCTTTTGCTGAAAGTAATTTAGCCATGTATTCCGTAGAATGGGTTATTCTGTCAATTTCTGATATTTGTTCAATCAGTTCCGGATTTATTTCGAGCTTATATTTTATCTGCGTTAAATATATCATGGCTAACAGCATTGTCGGATAATAGTGAATTTCTGTATTGTCGTCAAGCAGAATTTCAAGCAAACTTTCATATTCGTTAGAGTTTTTTATCTTTGTCAGCTGATTATAAGCTCTGCTTGCGGTATAATCTCTGTCTTTTTTGCCTTCCTTGTTAAGCATATAAAAACTGTCATACATAAGCGTTTTAATAAATTCTCGCTGGTTTTGTGAAAGATCCGGATATGTTTTTGTAATATAAATATCTATAATTTTTTTCTTTTTTTTGTTTTTGCCGATATGCGGCATTATAATTCCGATATATTTTTCTAAAATCTTTTTCAAACTTATATTAAGATCAAACAAATCTTCCAGATTGTTTATGTTTTTGATTTTATACCACAAACTGCTTTCGGGGAAAAAATCCGAAAGATTTTGCTGGTATGGTTTGTGGGAATTTGTCACGGGAGTATTTTTGTCGTTTATAAGCGTTGCGATTTTATTAGCCCTCTGCGTAGTATTAGGGTGACTGTGCGAAAGGTCAAAATCCAGCGATGTTAATACGCTAAGTGCTGAAAGCATATCTTTTACCGCGCGCGGATTATAGCCGGCTTCGCTTATTATTTCAATTGAAGATATATCAGAGTCATATTCGTTTTTTTTACTTTGTCCCGACGCTTTAATTTTTGCCAATACTTGTTTTCCGAAATTTTTATTTTCAGTGTCATATATAATTCTTTCCTGAAGAGAATGTTCTATTTCATGCGCCAGCAAAGCTGCTAAGTGATCTTCGTACAAACTGCCGTTTTCATATTTTAATATCCAGTTGATTTCATTCAGTATTGTTTTTGTGACTACCACGGTTTTTGTTGCCGGTATGCAAAAAGCGTTTGCTTCATCGGTTCCGGAAACAATAAGATTATATTCTTTTCTTTGTTCAGGAGAAATAATCCCGCGTTTAACAAGGGAATCAAGCAAGACGTTAAAAACTTTAGTTATTCCGGATTTTAATTCTTCGTTTCCTTCCAACTCAGGATATTGCTCGAGAATTTTTTTAATTTGTTCTTTGTCGTCTTCGCCAATATTGTTATTTTCAACAGGAATATCGGTATTTTCCTGTTCAGGGACGACAGGTTCATTATTTTCATTAATGACAAATTCAACATTGTCCGAAGAAAAAGTAATTTTTAAGATTTCTCCGGAACTGTATTTGATAGTCATTTCATAAACGTCTTTAGCTATTTCCGTGAAGTCTTCAGCATTAACGTCAATAGGATTTTCCGGATTGCTTTTGTTATAAGCATCCACAATATCAATCACTGCTTTTTGTAATTCTCCGTTTTGCCTGAAATTATCGTTAATTTCAAGAAAAGCCAGTTTCATTTGTTCCGTAATGCCGTAAGATAAAAATAATTTTAACTGAAAAGCGTTTATAAATTCCCGTAATTGAATATTTTTTGAGTAAAGTTTATCATGCGCTCCCAAACCATGTATTAAAGGGGTCATTGTTACGCAGGAAATTCCATTGTCTTCCAAAATATCTTTTAAATTTTCGCCGTGAAATCCTCCGGTGACAACTATTGAAAATTTATCATTGTTTTTTGAAATCTGTCTGCATATCTTTTCCGCGAATATAAAATTTCTTTCATTATTAAGTGCATAATAATCCAAGCTTAACGAAAGATAGTTTTGCGTTAAATTATCTAACGGAGCGCCGGAGTATTTTTCCCACAAAGCGGCAAAAGCCTGCGGTTGCCAGCCGTTTATGTATAAATAATCTCTTTCTGTGGCATTTTGACGGACAAGAGCCTTAAAAGCAAAATACATTTCAGACAGAATTATTACTTCTGTTTCTGTCCGGGATAAAGCTTTATCAAACAAAATACTGTTTTTGAGTTTTTCGGAAAGCAAATGCATCGCGTAAGAATCTGTTGAAGCATTTTTTGTTATTTGCGTCAGATATTTATTTAAATACGGAAATTGCGCCGCTATGTCTATGTTTAAATCCAACCTTTTTAAAACGGGCATTATTTCATAAAGATTTGAAAAATTGCCGGTTTCTTTAATAATCTGGCTGTATTGGTTATAAGAAGTATTTTCTTTTAAATAATTCGCGAGCCCGGATATTTCTTTCTGCGTTTTTTTAATATTTATTTTGCCGGTTGTATAAAATAAATCATTATATTCTGATTTTTCAACAATATTTGAATCGTTCAGGTATTTTTTCAGCAGGCGGTTATATTTTGCTGTTTTCATATTGCCTGACAGAGAATTGTTTTTAAGTTTTAGGATTTTTAAAGTCGCACGGTGAAGATTTTGTGTCTGGATGTCTGTCAATCTGGCATCCATTGTTTTTATGATATTGTCTATATTGTTTTTGCTTTTCTGCAAGACTTCAAGCCTTGCAAGATTTTGATTGTACGCGATTTCATCTTCAATGCCTATAAGTGCCACCGTACCATTTTTTGTCAATTTATAGTATTCCGCTCCGGTAAGTTTTCCGCTATTAAGCATGGATTCTATAAGTTTTTGTTTCAAAGAAGCATCTTCAATGTTTTCTAAAAGACTTCCTGTCAGAGACGCTTCTAAGGACGCGCCTTCAACAAATACGCTGCGAATGCCGTATTTGTTGGCTGAGGATTCTATGAAATTTGCGATTTTAATTTGGGTTTCTTTGTGGCAATGCAGGTCTTGTATTAAAAAGACAACAGGTTTTGACAGGTCTGCCGGAGTTTGTACAACAGAGAAATCTTTGAAGATAAAAGTTTTGCTTTTGTCAGAGTATTCCATACCGTAAGCAAAAGAACCGCAAACACTTGTTACAAAAAACGCGCAAGCGGCGGTTAAGCTTATAAGTTTTACAGATATTTTGCTGAATATCTTCATCACAACAGTATACCTTAATTTTGTTGAATTTTCATTGGTTTTTATATTTTTTGCAAAGATTTTACAACTGAGAGTTTTTTAAAAGTCATGTTCAAAATGTGTCATGCTGAACTCGTTTCAGCATCGTGTCTTTAAAAAATTAAAAGCAGACCCTGAAACAAGTTCAGGGTGACATAGAAAAGAGTGTATGCGGTTTTAACCATAAAAAATCCGCGCTGGGTTTCAGCGCGGATTTTGCCTTATATTTTGAGCTATTTTTTATCTTTGTCCGTCCATTGCCTGTAAAGCTTTTATTCTTGCTTCAATAGGCGGATGCGTGGCGAACAAACCTGATAATTTTGAAAAAAAAGAATTCTTTTTATCTTCTGATAAAGGTGACTCTATGCACATTGCCGACATACTTTCTTTATCTCTTAAAGATTCAACCATTGATTTTCCTGATATTTTTCTTAAAGCGCCTATCAATCCTTGCGGATTTCTTGTTATAAGAGCGGCGGTTGCGTCTGCCTGAAATTCTCTGGTTCTTGATACCGCGAATTTCAAAAGAGGAGCGACAAGAAAACCATAGAGGTAAAAGGCTATTGCCAAAGCGAATAAAAGAAGCTGCGCTCCGTTATTTTTGCCTCCGCGTCTAAACCATGCCATTCTTAAAAGTATTTCGGCAACGATGGTCGCGAAACTTATGCAGACTATCATTATAAGCATAGTTCTGATATCCCGGTTCCCTATGTGAGCCATTTCATGGGCTATCACGGCTTCAAGTTCGGATTTTTCAAGGTTGTTTATTAAGCCTTTAGTTAAAGCTACATAAGAATGTTCAGGATCTCTTCCCGTGGCAAACGCGTTCATTCCGTTATCGTTAATCGCGTAAACTTTCGGCATGGGAAGTCCGGCAGTAATAGCGATATTTTCAACCATTCTTATTATTTCAGGGGCAGTCTTGCTTGTAAGTTCAACGGCTCCGGCAGTTGAGAGAATGATTTTTTGTCCGAAAAAGTAGCTTATCAAAATCCATGTTATTGCCGCGGCTGAAACTAACGGCAAAATAAGCATAGCCATTTGGTTTGCCGTGTCTAACGGATTATATTGGCTGCCTTGTCCGTCTCCTGACATAAAGCTGAAAAGCAAAATAACGGCATAAACCATAATAACAAGCGTTATGGGAAAAAGAGCCATAAGTATTATGGTTTTTCTTTTGTTTTCGTCTATAAAATCGTATGTTGTTATTTTAGCCATTTTTCCTCTGACTGTTGTTGTCATTGCGGACTTGATCCGCAATCTATTTATTATACAACATGGATTCCGGGTCAAGCCCGGAATGACAGCAAATACTTAAAACGAAACTTTCACCGGCTGTTTTGCAGCTTGTTCGCTTTCATCAAGTTTAAAAAATTCTTCTTTCTTAAATCCGAACATATTTCCTATTATATTGCTGGGAAACATTTCCAATTTTGTATTCATTGCCAAAACATTAGAATTGTAAAATCTTCTGCTTGCCTGTATTTTATTTTCGGTGTCGGTAAGCTCTCTCTGCAGTTCCAAAAAGTTTTCGTTAGCTTTAAGATTCGGATAACTTTCAGACAGCGCGAAAAGAGACTTTAATGTTCCGGAAAGCGCGTTTTCAACTTTTGCTTTATCTTCAACAGAACCTTGGCTTGCCATTGCGGCGTTTCTTGCCGTTATAACGGCTTCAAGAGTTCCTTTTTCGTGTGCGGCATAGCCTTTGACCGTCGAAACAAGGTTAGGAATTAAGTCGTAACGGCGTTTCATCTGTACTTCTATGTCGCTCCATGCTTCTTTTACTCTGTTTCTAAGAGTCACAAAT
>WRFE01000050.1 GCA_009778965.1 Candidatus Endomicrobium labiotermitis | reverse complement strand
ATGTTATGTGAAAAAGAATCGAAAAAAATCAAAGAAGGTTTTCTTCTGTCTGCAAACATCAAAGCTTTTTCTAAGTTTTCCTCAATTATAGACATAACTCCGGAATGCCTTAAATTCGAAACCAGAAAATTTATGGTCTCATTATCGGAGCTTACTATTAAAGCAGAGGGTTTTGTATTAATTTCCTTAACCGTATTCAAAATATCTTCTATTTCAAAAGGCTTGCTTATACATGCAAACGCGCCTTCTTTTATTGCTTCTCTTATCAAATCATTCATCGCGTAAGCAGTCATCATCACTACAATGGTTTTCGTATTTATTTTTTTTATTTCCTTAAAAACTTCCACGCCGTTCATTTCCGGCATTCTTATATCCAAAAATGCGATATCAAAATCAGTATTTTTCACAAGATCCAAAGCCTGAAGCCCGTTTTCCGCGGTTAATACATTATGACCTTCTATTTCCAAAATACTGGCAAGCGAAAACCGCAATCCTTCTTCATCGTCGGCAATAAGAATATTAAGTTTTTTTTCTTCCATATAATTCTACTCCAAAGGCAGTCTTATTGTAAATTCCGTTCCTTTTCCTTCAACGCTTTGAACGTTTATCGTACCAAAGTGTGCGTCAACTATTTCCTTTACGATAGAAAGACCCAATCCTATTCCTTTAAGTTTAGTTGTAAACAGCGGGTCGAAAATATGATCCGCCGTATTTTTATCCATTCCCATCCCGGTATCGGCAATCTTAATTTCCGCGAACTTCAGAGAACGTCTGGCAAATATTTTTATCAAGCCTCCGCCCGGCATCGCGTCTCTGGCATTGGAAATAATGTTAATTAACACCTGAGTCATTTTATCGGGATCCATAACGGTTTTAAAATGCTCAACTTGTTTATCAATCTTGATATTGGCGGGTATAGAAACATTCGCTATTGATTTGTCTATAAAATCCTCTATCTCAATATCTATCTTGTTCAATTTTTTTGCCCTTGAAAAATCAAGTAAATCCGTAATAATTTTATTAGACCTTGAAACGTCTGCGGAAAGCATATTCAGCATTTTCTGGGCTTTTTCATCCTGAAAATTTCCTGTTTTAGAAAGATAATAAGATATATTTTTCAAACTTGCCAGAGGATTTCTGAGTTCATGCGCTACAGAAGCAGCAAGACGGCCTATTGTTGCGAATTTTTCCGATTTCAATAATTCATCCTGCATATTCTGCATTTTAGAAAGAGTTGCTTCCAACTCTTTGCTTCGCTGTTCAAGCATGGCTTTCAAACGCATCAAATCCAGCTTTTCATTATTAAGTTCGTCAACATAACCTTTTAAGTCCTGTGCCATGGAGTTAAAAGATTCAGCCAAATCGCTCAGTTCGTCGTTTGATGTCAGAGGCACTCTGTAAGATAAATCGCCGCCGGCAAGTTTTTGGGTTCCCAAAGAAAGTTCTTTTATGGGATTAAAAAGAATTCTGACAAGTAAAAAAGAAATAAGCAAAGTTATAGCAACAACTATTATGGTAAGCAAAACAACGGTTTTTGATACCCTGTCTATTTCTTTGTTAAGTTTTTCTACCGTTACGCCGACTCTTGTTATTCCGACCGTCTCGCCTCTGTCATCGTTTCTTATATTACTGTTGGCAAGAGAAACTCCGGCTATTTCGCGAAACTGGTCATACGCTATCATAGGGACAAAAACTTCATAAATTTCCCCAACGTTTTTTAGCCTAAAAGAATTTCCTTTCGGCTCTTTTTTACCGAAAAGCATGAGGTCGGTTTCATCCGGTTTATTTCGGGATAAATAA
Organism: Candidatus Endomicrobium labiotermitis; assembly: GCA_009778965.1. Classification (GTDB taxonomy): domain Bacteria; phylum Elusimicrobiota; class Endomicrobiia; order Endomicrobiales; family Endomicrobiaceae; genus Endomicrobium; species Endomicrobium labiotermitis. Next base: position 12,704 of record WRFE01000050.1, on the reverse strand, counting down.
TCTCTTACCTCGTAATTGGTAATACCGGACTCGGCTAGTTCTACAATTCTTCTGTCATATATAATCGCATAAATCACGTCTTCTTCAAGCAAAGCCGTATCCGTAGAATACTGCAAAATGGCTTTCTGTTGCGCCGAAATATTAAAATCATTTGAATTGGCTATTCTTCTTGCAATGTCTTCCGTTCTTTTCTTGAGGGAATTTTTAAGCGTGGATGTCTGGGTATTAATAAAAAATACTGTAAGAGTCAATGCGGTAAAAACAACCATAGCTATAATAGTAGTTATCAGCTTTATTTTTAAACTTATACGCATCTCATTAATCCCTTGTTTTAATCTATAAATGATATTAAAAAACGACTACAAAATCAAACACTTTTCGTTTTATTTGCTTTGGCGTTGAATTGCAATCATTCATATTTTTTATTAATTATTATTTGTTATTTATTATTTGGTTTTTATCTGCATATATAAAAATATTTGCATTTCTCGCAGTGTTCCCTGTCATTTTCGTCAAATTCAAATGACTCTCCCGAGTTTATTTCGTCTAAAACTTCTTTCAGCGCGTTTATACAGACATTATATATTTCGTTTTCTTGCGGAAACGGGACTATTTTGGCATTTTTCACGCCGTAAAAAGCGATTTCGGAAACAAAAAAAGATTCGTTTTGTTCAAATATGTACTTGTATAAAGGCAGTTGAAACGATTTTATACTCTTCTTTATGTTTTTTCTGTTTTTAATATCGGCAATTAAAGCGTCAAAGTTTGACAATATGACAGGTTTATTGACCGCACCTGTTTTATAGTCATATATATTGTAGGCATTTTGAAGATTGTCTATCCTGTCTATAAAGCATTTAAGTTTATACTTCCCGAGAGATGTTTCTATTTCGGCGGAATAGTTTTTTTCGCATGCCAAAATTGTGCCGAAATCTCTTATTTTTTCATTTTCAAGCAGTTTTTCCATTCTGTACATCAAAACTTCTTTTATTAAAAACGCGTCCTCTCTGAATTTCATATCAAAAGAAGAGTCAAATTTATCTTCAAGTTTTTTAAGATAATTTTTCTTAAATTCTTCAGAGCATATTTCGGAACTTTTTAAGCCTTCATAAAAAGCTTCGTTCAAAAATTCGTGTATAAATTCCCCTATATTGCTTTCTGAAATTTCTTTGCCGACTTCCAAACCTTCATCTAAACCCAGTATATATCTGAAATAAAACTCCAGCCTGCAGCGCAGATAAGAGCTTATACTGGTATGAGAATAAGTCATATTTTTCAAGAAATTCTTTATTTCGGCAGTCTTTTCATAACTACGTTTTTTTGAATTAACCGACGCAAGACTTGCCGGAACAAATTTTTGCGTATTAACGCTGTTTATATCCTTGCTTAGAAATTGTTTTTGCCATACCAAATCTTCTATAAATCTGCTTCTTTCTTCTTTTTCATTATCGGAATATATCAAATCCAGTTTTTTAGAACCCGCGATAAGTCTTTGAAAATGATAAGCCTGTATTTCATACTCTTTTTTTGCCATTTCTATTCCGAGAGAAAACATTATATCTTTCGGAACAAGAGGAAAATTCTTTGTAATTGCAGGAAAAGATGAATCGTTCATAGCCAGTATAAAAACGTTATCAAAGCTGAGATTTCTGGATTCAAGAAGTCCCAATATCTGAAGCCCTTTAAGCGGAGAGCCCGGCAAGCTTATTTTTTTGTTTTTTAGCAAATCTTCAAAGATATTAAACATTTCATCGCGGCTGAAATGAACTTTAGAAACTTCGCCGTATTTTAATTCTTCCGCTGCTGAAATTAAAATTTTCAAAGCGCTTCTGTCCAGCGGATAGCTTTGAATAACACTTAGATTTAAAACTTTTTCTAAAAACGATAAAACAATTTCAGACAAATCAAAAAGCGTCTCAGGTGTTTCCCAATCAATAAACAAAGTTTTAAAAATATCATTTAAAATGTTTCTTAGTTTTGCGGAATCAAGCGGCTTCCACGCTCCGGCAATCGTAAAAGACATATTTTCCAAGAGTTCCTGCTCATTTGAGATATCATGCAAATCAATAAAAAGTTTTCCCGCAAGTTTCCCCTTAGAAGAAGAATCCAAAGCCTGTTCTATTTTATGTGCAATGATTCTTGAAACCGAGGCGTCCCCGAAAAATCTCATATTTTTAACCAGCGGATTTGTAATAACATCTACAATATCTTTAGAATAATAATTTTTATCTTTTTTGGACAGCTGCGCGCGCATTATGGATTTGAGCAAACCGAAAACCGCGGTTTTAGCGGCAGGATATCCCGCGGAAACATTATAATTATCAGTTACTGATGAAACTTCCGAAACTACAGACTGAATCATTTCGGGTTTGGGAACTATAACCACTGTTTTATCAATTTCATCCGGAGGAATATTTTTTATAAGATTTTTCAATAAAGCTGCTTGCGATTGATCATCATAGGCTCCGTAAATATTCAAATCAAAATTATTTTCGTATTCTTTTACTTCGGTAGCTGGGTAATTAAAACACTCATAAATCTTCTTTAAAGTTTCATAACTTTTCGGATTGCCTTGCGTAAATACTGTAAGCTTCCCTGAGTCAAATATTTTTTTATATATTTCAAGTTCGGTTTTATGCAGATAGAAAGGCGCTGTTAAAATAACCTCGTCAAAATTACCGCATAAAACGCTTTCAGGCATATTCAAACATTTAAGAAAAGAATAACCTTTTGTTATTATTTTTGAACTTTCAAGTATCGAATGAAATCTTTTCCTTATTTTAAAAATATTTTTTAAAAGTTCATTTATATTTTCCGGAACAGAATATCCTATTTCGGCATTGGCTTTAAGGTTTTGCAATTTGTCTTCTGTTACGCTTTCCAAATCGAGCTGCTCTATAAAAAACAAAATTTCATATGCCCACGGCAAAAAATGTTCAAATGATTTTTCCTTTTTTATAAGATTCGGAGCTTCTTTTGAAATAATTTCAAACAGAATATAAGCGGCTTCCAAATCCGGAATTTTCGAAAAATCTGAATTATCAAATATTATTCGTTCTATAAAATCATCATTTGAAAAAAATAGAGGACTGTAAAAGGATTTACCATACTTTATCGCAAGTTCCTTTTTTATAAAAAGAAACGGGCGTTTGCCGCCGCTTATAACAGCGGTTCTTCCCGCGGAAGTTTCGTAAGCATGCTCACAAACCCGGTTGATAATGTTTTCATTTATTGGAATATTTATTATTCTTGAAGCCATTTTATACCTTTATTATGTTTTTAGAATCCAAATCTACAATAAAACCTTCAACATTTTTGTCCGGATATATTTCCGAAACGTGCCTTATATATTCCAAGATTTGTCCGGTATTTGAATCTGTCTTATTAGAACTTTTAAAATCAAAAATTAAAACATCATTTTTAGTTTCAATCATCTTATCTATTCTTAAAGTATCGCCTGCGGCGGTTACTATTTCTTTCTCATTATAAATTTGTGAGTCATCATAATTAAATATTTTTAGAACCTTTTCGTTTTCAAACAGATTTTCAAGCTCCGGCTTCACATAAGAAGTATCTTCATAAATAAATTTTCTTTTTACGAAATTTACCGCTTTGCCGATTTCGTCATAAATATCTTTATTTTTTAAAGTCAATATTTTTGAAAGAGCAAAATGTATTATAACGCCTTTTTTCATGGCATTATTTGCGTTTAAATCTCCGTATTCTTTTTTTATGTTATATTGAACGCTTTTATAACCTGCCGCTGCGGTATTTTCAATATTATTTATGCTTTCCTTATTTTTTATTTCATATTTTTCTTTTGAACCGCTTTTTATATTTTCATTTCCGATTAAAACCGCGGCGGCATTTTCTTTCGTCTTGCATTTTATAATCACGGCGTAAAGTTCATACTCGGCTCTTGTCATAGCTACATATAATGAGTTTATTTCCGCAAGCAGAGACTTCGCTTTCTCTCCGTCATATATGGACTTTAATTTCCCGGAAAACTCTGATATGCCTTTAGTTATATATAAAAGATTAATTTTTTCACCCGAATTGTCAAAATAAGGACTTTTAATATCTTTTCCGGCCAGCTCTAAAAACGGTATTATCACAACCGGGAACTGTAAACCTTTGGCTTTATGCATAGTCATTATTTTTATACCGCCGCCGGATGAATTCCTTACATAAAGCCCTTCGTCTTTATCGCTTAACGTATTAAAATATTCAAGAAAACTTTTAATCCCCGAATCTTCTTTTTCAAACTCTTTTATAAGTTCCAAAAATCTTAAGATAAAAATTTCGGATTCCCTAAAATTTTCGGCGATGGAAAATTTTTCAAGCAGTGTGATAACCAATTCATATACCGGCGTAAAACCCGCCTTTACAAAAAACTCTTCAAAGTATTCGTCCCAAAGCCGCTCGTAAGCGTTTCGGAAGTCTTTATAAAAAACCTCGCTTTTGTTATTTTTATTATGCCTGAACAAAAAGATTTCAATTTCCTTACCGGAAACATTGTTTCCTGGTGCTTTTTGAAATATCTCTCCTAAAACAAACGACGCAAAAGACAATGAATCAAGCGGAGAATCAATAAATTTAAGCAAAGAAACTATCTGTTTTATGATGCCGTTATTTTTTAAATTAAGCGTTTGATTTGATTCTATATTTAATCCTTCTTCAATAAGCCAAGAACCGGCTTCCGAAACTTCGTCATTAGTTCTGCACAATACGGCAATATCGTTTGCGGCAAATTTTTCCGATACATTACGAATATACTCCAAAAACTTCAGTCTTACTTTTTCGCTGTCATCCGCGTTTTCAGTCTCGACTGTTTCTATTTCCACATACCCTTTATTCTTTTCTTCCGTATAATTTTGAAACGATAATGAATACGCCGTAAGTAAAGTTTTATAGTTATTTAAATCCGCGTCTTCGCCAATAGTTTCAATAATGTATCTTTCCAAATTCTCTTTTGAAAAAACTTTATTGTTAAAATCAACTATCGCTTTTTGGCTTCTGTAATTTTCGGAAAGATTTTCCGATATTTTTGCAAACGCGGAAAGATCTTCCTCGGTTTTATAAAACACTTCGGAATTCCCGCCTCTGAATCCGTATATAGCCTGTTTTGGATCACCCACATAAAAAAATGTTCCGCCTACTGCCAGGCTCTCTTCCAAAAATCTTTTCAAAGCCGACCACTGAAGACTGCTTGTATCCTGAAATTCGTCTATAAGAAAATGCTTATATTTTTCAGATAATCTGTAATACACTTCGGGCATTATAAATTCATTGGATTCTTCAGCTCTGAAAAACTTCATTGTCTTTCTGTTCATCTCATTTAAAAACACAAGCTCATCTTTTTTTGCCGCAATATCAAATTCATCGCTTATTTTTGAAAATATGTCGCAATATATGCCGTAATAATTTCCGGCGTAAAATTCGTATAAATCTTCAACATCCGCGCGTACTTCAGACCAAAGAATATCAGCACCGGCTTTTTTCTCTTCATCAACAGATTTAGTATATTTTAGAATATCATTCTTAAATGTAGCAGGCACGGCTAAATCCGAAAATATCTTCTCTCCTTTTTCAATAACGCCTTTTATCGCGTTGAAAGACGTTCCGTTTATGCCGGCTTTAGAATAATTTTCGCAAAAAAACTTTACTTTAGAATAAATTTTGGAACTCCTTGAAACAAGACCGTCACGAAAAAATTTCAAGCCCGGATTTATATCTTTCCCCTCATAACCGGTTTTTTTTAAAAGATTTTCAACCTCGCCGTAAATATCATTTCTCGGGAACCATCCGCTTTCCCCGGCAATCAAATATTGCGATAAATAATTAAGCAGTAAATTTTCGCTTTCTTTTGAAGATAACGCGTTTTTAAGAAACGAATCCAAAGCGAAATGAAGATGTTTTGAAATATCTTTTTCAACGCGAAAATTCGGAGATATATCGATGTTAATAGCGCAGGATTTAAGTATGTGGTTTATAAAACTGTCTATAGTGCTTATATTGAATCCGTCATAGTTTTTCAAAATATAATTTAAGGCTTTTAAACTTCTTGTTGAAATTTCCTTTTCCGGCAACTTTAAATCATCGAAAATATGATTGGTATCAAACCCTAAAGCGGCTTTTTTTAAATAATCGATAACCCTGCTTTTCATTTCAACCGCGGCTTTATTGGCAAAAGTTACGGCTATTATGCCGTTTAACGAGGCAATATTCCCGTCTCCTATTAAAGCAAGCAGCAGATGAATATAGCGTTTAGCGAGATTGTAAGTTTTTCCCGATCCCGCCGAAGCCTGCATTGAAATTATCTGATATTGTTTTTTATTCATAAATTAGAAAAAATAAACGCCTGTCCTAAAGCTATTCCGCCGTCATTTATAGGGACTTGTTCGTTAAAATAAACTTTTATATTTTTTGACTTTAGTATTTTATGGACCCTATTAAGAATATACATATTTTGGAATACGCCGCCGCTTAACGCAATTTGTTTCGTATTATATTTTTTCATATAGAGCAAAACAGATTGTATTATAACTTCGCAGATGGAATTATGAAATTTAATACTTACCTTGCTTTTAGAAACTTTTTTTCTTAAATCGGAGATTATATTTGTTATTAGCTGTTCAATATCGATAATACCATTACTTAGCTTAAATGGATAAAAATCAGAAAAGGAACGAGATTGAATTGTTAAAGATTCCAGCGCTATTGCCCCTTCGGCTTCAAAAGAAGATATATGCTTTATATCTAAAAGAACAGCAATTGCATCAAACAATCTTCCCATGCTTGATGTCTGCGGGCTGTTTATATCTTTATCCAGCATTTTCAATACTGTTTTATAATCAAACTTTTTTAAACTTTCCGGCATATACTCCGTCATTTCATATTTATGCAAAAGAGATAGCGCAATTCTCCATATTTCTTTTGTACATATGTCTCCGCCGGGAAGCTTAAAATAATTCAAATGCGCAAGTCTTTCAAATTTATTGTTTTTATACAAAACAACTTCCCCACCCCATATTTTTCCGTCTTCGCCGTAACCGTTTCCGTCAAAACTAAAACCTAAAACCGAACCTTTTAAATTGTGTTCTGCTATAACAGAAGCGATATGGGCATAGTGATGATATACTTTAAAACAGTTTTTCTTATATTTATTTTCCGCGTACCGCGATGAAGAATATTGCGGATGTGCGTCACATACGGCTTTCTTAGGTTTCACTTCAAGAAAATTTTGGATTTTGTTTATTGTTTCTACGTAAAAATCTAAGTTTAATTTTTCCGATAAGTCTCCTGTATATTGAGACATATACGCTTTGTTGTTTCTTGTAATACAAAAATTATTTTTTAAATCCCCGCCTGCTGCAAAAACACCTTCGGACATATCGACGTTTATAGGGTCAGGAACAAAACCGCGGCTTCTGCGTATTATTATTTTTTTATCGCTGTCAGGCAAAAATTTGACTATCGAATCATCCGAACGGTTTTCTATACCCCTGTCATTTGTAAGAAAGCAATCCGCTATCCCCTTTAAATTTTCAAACACTTTTTCTTCAGTTACACATATGGGTTCGTCGGAGCGGTTTCCCGAAGTCATTATCAAAACAGGGATTTCTTTAATCAGAAGCCAATGAAGCGGAGCATATGGCTGCATTACGCCTAAAGAATTATTGTCAGGCGCAATTATATCCAAATATTTTTTATATTGCGGATTTTCTTTTTTAGCTAAAAGAACTATCGGCGCAGCATCTGAAAGCAATGCTTTTTTTTCGTAATGACTTATACGGCAAAATTTTGCCGCCGTTTCTCTTTCAGCCATAATCGCAAAAGGTTTAAACAGTCTGTTTTTTCTCTGGCGTAAAGTTTTAACGGCATTTATATTGAAGGCGTCACAGACAAGATGATATCCGCCTATGCTTTTTATCGCCGCGATTTTGCCTTTTTTTAATACCTTAACGCAATCATCAAAAGCGTTAATCGCTGTTGAAATCAGCTTTTTATTACAATCATAAAAATAAAGCTTAGGACCGCATTTGGGACAAGCGTCCGGCTGTGCGTGAAATCTGCGGTTTGACGGATCCGAATATTCCGACTCGCATTCCCCGCACATTTTAAATATATTCATAGCCGTATTTTTTCTGTCATAAGGAAGTTTTTTTATTATTGAAAAACGCGGACCGCATTTAATACAATTGATGAAAGGATATTTGTATCGTCTGTCGGATTTTGAGAAAAGTTCTTTTTTGCACTCGCCGCACAAAGCCAAATCATGAGGAAACTCTGAGGATACTTTAGTTTTTTTGCTTTTTATTATATTAAAACATTTGTATTTAATATAAGGAATTTTTGTCTGTTTATATGAAGCGGAAAAAGATGATTTTTCTAATTTTGAAACAAAATTTTTTATATTTTCCGGGGTTCCGCTTACTTCAATATCAGCGCCTAAACCCGTATTTCTTACATAACCTGAAAGAGCAAAGGCTTTTGCCAAATTAAAAACAAAAGGCCTAAAACCCACCCCTTGCACCATACCGGAAACTTCAATTTTTATTGTCAGCTCTTTATTCATTTTTAAAGCCGCTCTTTTCCGTTTCATTCCCCTTCAATATTTTTTACATAAGTTTCCCTGCCGGAAATTACACTTATATTAACTGATTTGCAGATAGGACATACAAGTTCGGACATATCGGACGGCTTTATATCGCAAGAACAAGCATTGCATTTTGCCGCAAGAGGCATAATTTCATATTCTACTACGGCATTTTTCGCGATTTCATTTTCGACAAAAATGTGATCGACAAAAGAATGGTCTAAAAAATCTTTTTCTATGCCTGACGCCTCTCCGAGAGCAATTGTAAGTTTTGTGATTTTTGAAATATTATTTTTTTGCGCTTCGGCTAAAACCGTTTCCCATAATTCTCTTGCTATACCGTGTTCGTGCATATTATCCTCCAAATTATTATTTATGTATTTTAACAACTAACGTAGAGCCCCGCACTGCCGAAGGCAGAGTTCGGTCGTTTGAACTCTTAAGACACTCGGAGATGACAAGCTTTGCGTGTCACTTTTTTGTCTCTTCCGCCCATGAACGCCTAATATAAAGAGGGCTGACATTTGAAAAAGAATCCGATTTATAAAACTGAGCAAGCTCTGCCAAAACAGAGGCTTTCGGCATACTGAAAGCCGCAGGAATAGAAACGCTTAAAGAACCAAGAGATTTCGCAAGCTTATCTTTATATACAATAGAAGCGTCGCCAATTACTATAATTTTATTTTTATATTTTTTATTTTGAGCGATAAAATCATCAATACTTTTAATTATAATTTCTTTTTTGCTTTTTACATATATTTCATTTCTCAAAGCGTCTATCGCGGTGACAAGTTTAACGCCTTTTATATCCGGAAAAGAATTTTCAAGTATCGTCAAAGTATCAATTGCAACTACAGGTTTATTTATGGCTTGAGCCATGGTTTTAACTGCAGTCATTCCTACTCTTATTCCGGTAAAACTTCCTGGTCCTGTCGAAACGGCAAATTTGTCTATATTTTGATACGTATTTCCGGTATCTTTTAAAATTCTTTCAATTGCAGGAACAATCATTTCCGAATGAATATGCCCGCAATCATATATAAAAGACGCCAAAGTTTTTCCGCTGTCGTTTAAAGCAATGCTGAAAGTTTTACCTGAAGTTTCAACAGCCAAAATTTTCATTTCATTTTCCTTAAAATAATTTTTCGTTCGTCTCCGTCAGTTTCTATATCAATGCTCCATGTATTATCATTTTTCGCGTCTCCGGTCAGCCTTTCAGCCCATTCTATGAGAGATATATTCCCGCCGTAAACATATTCCTCAATTCCTATACTCCAAATATCCGACGGAGCAAGCCTGTATAAATCCATATGAAAAAGCTTTAAGCCGTCTTTCCCTGTTTCATATTCGTTAACAAGAGTAAAACTTGAACTTCTCGCGAAACCTTTATTCCCGAAAGCATTGACTACGCCTTGGGTAAAAGTGGTTTTTCCGCTTCCCAAATCCCCTTTCAGAAAAACAATATCGCCTTTCCCCAAAAGAGAGGCGAAACTCTCCCCGAGTTTTCTTGTTTCTTCTGCAGATTTAGTTATAAAAACATTCTTTTTAGAAATGCTTATATCCGCGATAAGCGGTTTTTTGCTCTTTGTCATTGTAAAAATATCTCACTTTGCCAGAATTTGTTATTTTTCCTATAAAAGAAATTTCCGGAACAAGTTTTTTTATAAATTTTGCTTTAGATTGAGAAACAGTAAAGACTAGTTCAAAATCCTCCGAACCGAACAATGCGTAATCTATTTGCCGTTTTTCATTTTTAACGACTCTTTTAAGCTGTTTTGAAAGCGGAATTTTATCTAAAAATATATCCGCGCTTTTTGTAAGAAGCCCTATGGAAACATACAAACCGTCGGAAGCGTCTGTCATAGACGTTAAATATTTTGATATTTTCTCCGCTTCTTTAAGCCTTGCCTGGGGGAGACTTTGTCTCTTTATAAGATATTTTTCATCAGCGCTGAATTTATTATCCGCACTGCGTCTATACAAAATATCAAGTCCCGCGCCGGAATCGCCGAATGTATTTGTAACGCCGATCAAATCGCCGGATTTCGCGCCGGTTCTTCTAATAATATTCTGTTTTCCGATTCCGACAAGAGTTACGGATATTATTATTTTATCAGACTTTACAGTATCCCCGCCCGAAATTAAAACACCGTATTTATCGCATGATTTTTTAATTCCCGAATAAAGCTTTTTTATAAAATCCACTGAAATACCTGACGGCAAACCTAAACCTATGAAAATATACTCGGGTTTTACCCGCCCCATAGAGGCAATATCGCTTACGTTTACCTCAACGGCTTTTTGCCCAAGTTCATAAGGCGTTGTCCATTCTGTTTTAAAATGAACATCTTCAACAAGCATATCTTTTGTTACGCAAATATTTTTCCGGCCGTTTTTGAAACAAAAACAGTCGTCGCCTATTCCCGCGGACACACTTTTGCCGCCGGTTTTCGCATAATTATTCTTTATTATATCCAGTAAAGCAAATTCGCCTATGGATGAGAGGATTTTTATGTTTTTTTGTTTCATTTTAGAATACTCACTAAATCATCTAAAAATAACACTAAAATGTTATTAACTTGGATCCCCGATACAAACATTCGGGGATGACAAAAGATAGGATTTAAAACCTGCTTTTGTCAATTATACTACTTTTGAAAGTTTTTTGATATAATAATGCGGACTAAAAAATAAAGGAGATTGCAATGAATGTTTACAAAGCTGAAATTCCGCCTTTTAATTCAGGCGAGATAAAAAAAGTCGCCAAAACATTAGTTTTGGTTGCGGTAATTTTTGCCATAGTAGGTTTAATTTTCGGAAGTTTTTTTGTTGTTCCTGTAGGTTATGTAGGGGTGCGTATTAATATTATCACAGGACAAACAGAATCTTTCGCAAGAGGAACGTACTTAAAAATTCCTGTTATACACAGAGTAGTAAACTACGATGTAAAAACGCAAAGACAGGAATTTAGGGCAAATTCCGCGTCAAAAGATTTGCAAACTGTTCACGCGCTTATTGTTGTAAATTTCAGACCTGATTACAGCAAAGTCAATGACATACATACAAATATCGGCAGCGATTACGTATATAAAGTTATAGATCCTGCTGTACAGGAAGCAGCAAAAGCCGCAATTTCAAAGCTTCCTGTTGAAATGGTTGTTGTAGAACGCGAAAATTTAAGAGCGGCAATAGAAGAAAGGCTCGTTCAGAAACTTACTCCGTATAACATTATAATAGAAAGCGTAAACATAACAAATATAGATTTTTCAACCGAATTTAACAGAGTTGTCGAAGAAAAACAGATAGAAGAACAAAAGGTAAAAAAAGCAGAGTATCAAAGATTGCAGGCTGAAGAAGAAAAGAAAAGACAGATACTTCTCGCGGAAGCCGAAGCGCAAAAACAGCAGCTTTTAAAACAATCCGTCAATAAAGAAGTTATAGGTCTTAAATGGATTGAAAAATGGGACGGACGCCTGCCTGTTTATATGTTAGGCGACGGACAAAACATTATGCTTGCGATGCCCAATGCAGCCAATGCGAAACAATAAAATTTAAAATAATCAAAAAGACCTGAAACTGTTACGGTTTCAGGTCTTTTTTTAGAACTATGAAAAATCTATTTTTTAAAAGACCGGTTATAACACTCCTTTTTATTTACTGCGCTTATATTATTGTCGCAGATATCAGCGGCGTCTTTAAACCCGAAAGACAAAGTTTCTTATATCACTTCGCAAACCAGAACAAACCGGTAACCATAGAAGGCAGAATTATTTCACGGCCCGAAATAACAAAATCCGGCAATAAAAGATTTATCTTAAGAGCGTCAAAAATAGAAATTTATCCGGTTTCCGAAAAACTGCTCATAAATATGCCTCAGGGTTACGAAGCTTCTTACGGAGATGTGGTCGTTTTGGAAGGAAAATTAAAAATTCCGCAAAAACCTCTTTTCCCTCTGCTTTTCAACTATCAAAATTATCTAGCCAGAGAATCGATATACACAATATTAAACGTCAGCTCTTTTGAATATGTAACTTCAAAACCAAATCCCTTTAAAAGATTAGCTCTTGCCTTACAGCAGGATATGATAAACAAAATTAACGCGTAT
>WRFE01000049.1 GCA_009778965.1 Candidatus Endomicrobium labiotermitis | reverse complement strand
GTTTTTGAGGATTCTAAAGTGTTGCTTGATAAACAATATCCGGAATTTTTGGCAAAAAATACATATATAAATAATTCATTGTCAAACGATTCTAACGCTTTTGTACAGGATTGGGAAGAGGCAAGAAGGCTTACATGGAATTATTTAGGAATTTCGCGTTCTAACGAAATGCTTGAAAAAGCAGAAAAAAGAATAAATATTCTAAAAGATGAGATAGAAGAACATTTTAAAAATTCTAATCTTACTGTTGATAGAATAGAGGTACGCAACATAATAGCGGTTGCCGAAATGATAGTGCGCTGCGCTATGCTAAGAAAAGAAAGCAGAGGACTGCATTATAATACAGACTATCCTTTTATGCTGCCTGAGGCTAAAGATACCGTAATAACAGCAAAGTGAAAAGTGGAAAGTTAAAAGTTCAAATGACGTCATTATGCGTTGCGAAGCAATCGCAGAATCTATAAATTAATAGACCCTGCGACTTCGCGCAGGGTGACAACATTACTTTAAATATTTGGAGTTAAAAATGGACGTAATAAAAATACGCGGTGCGCGTCAGCATAATTTAAAAAATATTGACTTAGACATACCGCGAAATAAACTTGTCGTAGTAACCGGGCTTTCAGGTTCGGGGAAATCTTCTCTTGCGTTTGATACTATTTATGCCGAAGGACAGCGCAGATACGTTGAATCTTTGTCAGCTTACGCAAGGCAGTTTTTAGATCTTATGGATAAGCCAGACGCGGACATTATTGAAGGGCTTTCTCCGGCAATATCTATTGAACAAAGAAATCCGTCTCACAATCCGCGTTCAACCGTCGGCACTGTTACGGAAGTCTACGATTATTTAAGACTTCTGTTTGCCAGGGTCGGCGTTCCTCATTGTCCGCAGTGCGGCAAAATTGTTAAGCCGCAGTCTTCGCAGCAGATAATTGACGATATTATGAAACTTCCGCAAGATACAATGGTTCAAATACTTTCTCCGTTAGTCAAAGGAAGAACCGGAACTTATGAGGAACTTTTTACAAGGCTTGCCAAAAGCGGTTATACAAGGGTTCGTGTAAATAAAAACGTATATTCGCTTGATGAAAAAATAACTTTGGACAGATATAAAAAACATACGATTGAAATTGTGGTTGACAGAATAAAAATTGATAAAGATTCCCGCGGCAGGGTTGCGGATTCCGTTGAAACCGCATTAAAAGAATCTAAAGGAACGGTTGCCGCTGCAGTTGTTGATAAAGGCGGGAAAACTTTATCAGAAACCGTTTACAGCGAGCAGTATTCCTGTGTTGACTGCGGAATTAATCTTTCCGAAATAGAGCCGCGTTTATTTTCTTTTAATTCTCCGTTCGGGGCATGTCCCGAATGCACCGGTCTTGGAAATAAAATAGAAATTGACGAAAATCTTGTTATTCCCGATAAAAATCGTTCTATCGCACAAGGGGCGGTTGTAGCGTGGACTGAGCCGGTAACAACAAGAACAAACCGCTGGAAAGGCGCGTGGGGCGGATATTACTGGGATCTTCTAAGTTCCGTGGCAAAGGCTAATAAAATTCCGCTGAATAAACCATGGAAAGAGCTTACGGATGAGCAGCGGGATATAATACTTTACGGATATGACGGCGAGTTTGAAGGTGTAATAAATAATATGCAGCGCAGATACAATGAAACCGAATCCGCTTTTGTTAGAGACGAGATATTTAATAAGTATATGTCAAAGAAAATTTGTCCGTCATGCAAAGGCAAAAGGCTTAAAAAAGAAGCTCTGTCGGTTTTAATAGATAAAAAATCCATATCGGACATAACTAAATTGTCCGTTGAAAATTCATTGGATTTTTTCACTAACATCAAATTCAGCGAAAAAGATAAAACCATAAGTAAGACAATTCTTAAAGAAATAAATGAAAGATTATTGTTTTTAAACAACGTGGGTTTGGGTTATTTAAGTCTTAACCGAGAAAGCGGAACTCTTTCCGGCGGCGAAGGACAGAGAATACATCTTGCCACACAGATCGGTTCGGGACTTACCGGGGTTTTATACGTTTTAGATGAACCCTCTATCGGGCTTCACCAGAGAGATAACGGAAAACTCCTTGAAACGCTTGTGAAACTAAGGGATTTGGGAAATACCTTAATAGTTGTTGAACATGACGAAGATACTATGCGCGCTGCCGACCACATAATAGATTTAGGACCCGGGGCAGGCGTTCACGGCGGACATGTTGTAGCCGAGGGAACCATTAAAGAAATTATGAAATCGCCGCAATCTTTGACAGGTCAGTATTTAAAGGGCGATTTGCAGATACCTATGCCTAAAAAAAGAAAACAGCCGATTGACAAATGGCTTACGGTGGAAGGAGCGAGTCAGTTTAATTTAAGAAATATAGATGTTCATCTTCCAATAGGGCTTTTTACATGCGTTACCGGAGTTTCGGGAAGCGGAAAATCCACTTTGGTTCACGAAATAATATATAAAAATCTTGCCCGTAAAATTTACGGAACAAAAGACGAACCCGGAAATTTTAAATCAATGGAAGGGCTTGAGTATTTTGATAAAGTTGTTATTGTCGATCAGTCGCCGATAGGAAGAACGCCCAGATCAAACCCTGCCACATATACCGGAGCGTTCGGGATAATAAGAGATTTATTCGCGCAGATGCCGGAATCTAAAGCAAGGGGTTATGGTCCCGGCAGGTTTTCTTTTAATGTAAAAGGCGGCAGATGCGAAAATTGTCAGGGTGACGGAACTTTAAAAATAGAAATGCAGTTTTTGCCGGACGTGTATGTAACCTGCGAAGTCTGCGGCGGAAGAAGATTTAACGAAGAAACTTTGCAAATCAGATATAAAGGCAAAACAATAGATGAAGTTTTAAATATGACCGTTGAAGAAGGCGCGAAGTTTTTTGAAAACATTCCCGTGTTAAAGAGAATTTTATCAACCTTGGAAGACGTAGGGCTGGGTTATATAAGAATAGGTCAGCAGGCTACTACTTTGTCCGGAGGGGAAGCGCAGAGGGTCAAACTTTCTTCGGAACTTTCAAAAAGAGCCACAGGCAGAACAATATATATTCTTGACGAACCGACAACAGGTCTTCATTTCGCGGATGTAGGAAAACTGTTGGAAGTTTTAAAGAGGCTTTCTTACGCGGGAAATACGGTTTTGGTGATAGAGCATAACCTGGATGTTGTTAAAACCGCGGACTGGATTATAGATTTGGGACCCGAAGGCGGCGAACGCGGCGGCAGGCTTGTTGCGGAAGGAACTCCGGAAGAAATAATGAAAAATACTAAATCTTTTACAGGAAATTATTTGAAAGAATACGTGAAACGGCAGAAAATAGATAACAATTAACAAAGTAAAAAGAATTCTTTTGTTGTCATTCCGTTGAAAAACGGAGTCCATTATGTTATAATCAATCCCAAAATAAAAAAACGAAGGGGGAAGTTGGTATGATAAGACCATTAGGCGAAAAAATTTTAGTAAAGCCTGCAGAAGCGAAAGAAGTAAAAAGAGGCGGTATAATAATACCCGATACCGCGAAAGAAAAGCCGCAGGAAGGGGAAGTTATAGCTGTAGGTAAAGGTAAAACGACTGAAGACGGTAAAGTTATAGCGTTGGACGTAAAAGCCGGCGATAAAGTTCTTTTCGGCAAATATTCGGGAACCGAAGTGAAAATTGACGATAAAGACTATTTAATAATGTCGCAGGATGATATTTTGGGAATAATAGAGTAGTAAAAGAAAGAGTGAATTGTATTTATAAAAGGAGAAAAGTAAAATGGCAAAACAGTTGATTTATAATGATGAAGCGCGCAAGGCTATGAAAGCCGGCGTTGATAAGCTTGCAAATGCCGTAAAAGTAACATTAGGACCTAAAGGAAGATACGTAGTTTTAGATAAAAAATTTGGTTCGCCGACCGTAACAAACGACGGTGTGACCATAGCAAAAGAAATAGAGCTTGAAGATCCGTTTGAAAATATGGGAGCGCAGCTTGTAAAAGAAGTCGCTTCAAAAACAAACGATATAGCCGGCGACGGTACTACTACCGCCACAGTTTTGGCTCAGTCTCTTATAAATGAAGGTTTAAAAAATATTACTGCCGGCGCTAATGCCAACCATATAAAGAGAGGCATTGAAAAAGCCACGGCAATAGTGATTGAAGAAATTAAAAAAATCGCAAAACAAGTAAAAAATAAAGAAGAAATAGCCCAAATTGCATCTATTTCAGCAAGCGATAAAGAAATCGGAAATCTTATAGCCGACGCCATGGAAAAAGTAGGCAAAGACGGCGTAATTACGGTTGAAGAAGGCAAATCTTCTGAAACTACGCTTGATGTAGTAGAAGGTATGCAGTTTGACAGAGGCTATTCTTCTCCTTATTTTGTTACCGATACCGAAAGAATGCAGGGGATTTTGGAAGAACCTTATATAATAATTACAGATAAAAAAATAACCTCAATGCAGGAAATTCTTCCTTTGCTTGAAAAAGTCGTGCAGACAGGCAGAGCGTTTGTGATAATTTCCGAAGATATTGAAGGCGAAGCTCTTGCGACTTTGGTTGTAAATAAAATTCGCGGTACTTTAAAAGTTATGGCTGTTAAAGCTCCCGGATTTGGCGACAGAAGAAAAGAAATGCTTCAGGATATAGCGATTCTTACCGGAGGAACGGTAATTTCGGAAGAAACAGGTTTAAAACTTGATAAAGCCGAAATTGATATGCTCGGACAATGCAAAAGAGTTGTTGTTGATAAAGAAAATACAACGATAGTTTCCGGTTCAGGCGATAAAAAAGAAATAGAAGCAAGAATTGCCCAGATACGCAAACAGATTGAAGATACAAAATCCGATTACGATAAAGAAAAACTTCAGGAAAGACTTGCGAAATTGGTCGGCGGAGTAGCGGTAATAAACGTAGGAGCCGCGACCGAATCTGAAATGAAATCTAAAAAATTTAAAGTTGAAGATGCTTTGAATGCGACAAGAGCCGGAGTTGAAGAAGGCATAGTCGCGGGCGGCGGTGTAGCTTTGCTTAAAACGCAAGCCGTTCTTGCGAAAGTTAAACCTGCAGATGAAGACGAAGCTACCGGAATTGCTATTGTTCTTAAAGCTTTGGAAGGACCTATAAGAATGATAATTGAAAATGCGGGCATCGAAGCTTCAGTTGTCGTAGATAAGGTTAAAAATTCAAAAGACGCTACATACGGTTTTAATGCCGATAGCAATGAATATGTAGATATGATAAAAGCAGGAATCGTTGATCCGGCAAAAGTTACAAGAACCGCCCTTGAAAACGCGGCTTCCATAGCAGGTCTTATTCTTACAACAGAAACATTGGTAACAGATATTCCTGAAAAGAAACAAGCAGGTCCTATGGGCGGCGGAATGCCACCGATGCCGGAATATTAATACCGGTAAAGTTCAAAGTACAAATAGCAAAGAATAATAACGGCGGCGGCAGATTTTAAATTGCTGTCGCCGTTTTTAGTTGCTCAACCTCTCATCTTCTGCATTTTGTTGATTTTTAGTCCTCAATTTGATAAAATCCTTACATCCTCAAACAGACAAAGCGCTGCTAGCTCAATTGGTAGAGCAAACGACTCTTAATCGTTAGGTTATAGGTTCAATTCCTATGCAGCGCATATAGAATTGAATTTTTCTTATATCAAAAAGCGTTGAATTATAGCGCAGTTACGGCAAACTGCCGTATGCGTTTTGTTTTTTTAATATACAAATAATATATTTTTATGCGGACATGGCGGAATTGGCAGACGCGTATGGCTTAGGACCATATGCCGCAAGGTGTGGGGGTTCAAGTCCCTCTGTCCGCATTTTTACTTCGCTTTTGAATTTTTTGCTTCCTTACACGCCGGCTCATTTAGGTTTTTCCTAAATTTTACCGTCGCAAGCGTTGCAAAAATTCCAAAAGTTTTGTAAAAAACTATAATTATTTGAAATTTGTAATTATTTTTAAAGGGGAAAGTAAAAATGGATCAGGAAAAAAGTAAAATGGAATTTAAATCAACGGTTGCGGACAGAAAATTATGTTCGATAACAATAGATGTTGAAGTGTCTCCGGAAATTGTGGAAAAAGAAATGGGCGATGCTTATAAACTGTTTCAGCAGCAGGCCAGGGTTGACGGTTTCAGACAGGGAAAAGCGCCGATAAATCTTGTAAAAGAAAAATTTGCGCAGGACGCAAAAAATAGAGCTATTGAAAATGTAATGAGAAATACGGTTTATCACTCTTTGGCAAAAGAAAATTTTGTTCCTATAGATTTTCCCGTGATAGATGATTTTGATTATCAGATAGGTCAGATTTTAAAATATAGTTTTACTGCGGAGTGTCATCCGTACATTGAAGTGAAAAATTATAAAGACATACCTGTAAAGAAAGAAATATTTAAAGTTACTGAAAAAAGTCTCGGACAAAGCCTGGACGCTTTGAGAGACAGAAACGCTAAGCTTGTTCCTTCATCAACAGGAATAGTTACCGACAAGAGTTTTGTGTCGGTAGATTACGACGCTTTTGACGATAAAGGCGTTGCTATTGCGGAAATCACAGCCAAAAATCATATGATGGATTTAGGTTCCGATAATACGATGAAAGGTTTTGCAAAAGCTTTAAAAGGCGCGAAAATCGGCGATGAAAAAGAAGCGAAAGTTGAATATCCTTCGGATTATCCCAATAAAACGCTTGCCGGAAAGAAAATAACTTTTAAAACAAAAGTGCTTGAAATAAAAGAAAAAGAACTTCCCGAACTTAATGATGATTTTGCGAAAGATATGGGATTGGAAAGTCTTGAAGAGTTAAAAAATAAAGTGAAAGAAAGTATTGAGTCGGAAGAAAAACGCCGTCAGGAATCAGATTCTGAAAAACAGGTTGTGGAATATCTTGTCGAAAAAAATAAATTTGACGTTCCTCAGTCTTTGGTAGCTCAGCAGAAAGATCTTCTTAAGGAAAGAATGAGAAGTTACTTTAAAAATCAAGGCGTTTCCGCTGATTATATAGAAAAACAAATAGAAAAAGGCGAAGCTAAATTTAAAGAAGAAGCTGAAAAAAATGTCAGACTTTCTTATATTTTGAATAAGATATATGAAACTGAAAATTTAGCAGTGACTGATGCCGATCTTGAAGCCGAAAAAAACAGAATGAAAGAATCTAATCCCGCGCGTTCGGAAGCGGTTGATAAATATTTTGCCGAAAAGAAAGACAATATCATGCTTTCTTTGAAAGAAACAAAACTTTTTAAATTTTTGTTTGATAATGCCAAAATAAAAGAAGAAGTAAAAGATATGCCCCTCAAAAAGGAAGAGTGAAAAGTTGAGAGTGAAAAGTGAAGAAAAAGTGTTTTCGCTTTGCGAAAACCTAAATTTAGATTTCGGCAAAGCCGGAATTCAATATCTCCACTCTACAATCTTCAATCTTAACTCTTTTTATTGGAGTTAAAAATGCTAATACCTACAGTCATAGAAAGATGGAGTCAGGGCGCGGCGGTTACGTACGATTTATATTCGCGTCTGCTTAAAGACAGAATTATTTTTGTCGGAGGTCAGGGCGGCGCTATTGCCACGGATTCCGCTAATGTTCTTATTGCGCAGCTTTTGTATCTTGATTCGGAAGAACCGGGAAAAGATATCAGTTTATATATAAATTCGCCCGGAGGTATGGTTACCGCGGGTCTTGCCGTTTATGATACTATGCAGTTTATAAAAAGTCCGATAACTACCATTTGTATGGGTATGGCTATGTCTTTCGGCGCTGTGCTTCTTGCCGCGGGTTCGAAAGGCAAAAGATATGCTTTACCTCATTCCAGAATAATGATACACCAGCCTTTAATTTATGGCGGCGGCTTGTCCGGCACCGTTTCCGATATTGACATTGAAACTAAAGAACTTGTTTCCACAAAACAGAAGTTGTCTGAAATTATAGCCATTCACACGGGAAGAACAACTGAGCAGGTGTTGAAAGATACTGACAGAAATTATTATATGTCAGCCCAAGAAGCAAAAGAATACGGTATCATTGATGAAGTAATAAAAACAATTAAATAATTTGTCATACCGGCGAAAGCCGGTATCCAGGTTAGTTATTAAATAGATTGCGGATCAAGTCCGCAATGACGATAATAGTGAAAATGGATTCCGTTTTTCAACGGAATGACACAGCCTCGAAGGTATAAATGGAACGCAACAACGACCAGCATTGCATGTTTTGCAAAAAAGGCTACCCGCACAAACTGGCGGGGGATAACGGCGTTTATATTTGCGAAGCCTGCGCGAAAAGTTCAAAAGAAATTTTTGATAATTTGAATAAAACCGCGGTAAAAGAAGCTGTTGTAAAACTTCCTAAACCAAGTGAAATCAAAAAATTTCTTGACGGTTATGTTATAGGGCAGGATCACGCAAAAAAGACTCTTTCTGTCGCGGTTTATAATCATTACAGAAGACTGGAAGTTACCGCTCAAAATTCGGGTGACGTCGAACTTCAAAAATCAAATATTTTACTTATAGGTCCTACCGGCACCGGAAAAACGCTTTTAGCCCAGACTCTTGCCAGGCTTTTAAACGTTCCTTTTGCGATTGCCGACGCTACCACTCTTACAGAGGCAGGCTATGTAGGCGAAGACGTTGAAAACATACTTTTAAGGCTTATACAAAACGCCAATTTCGACATAAAAAAAGCCGAAAAAGGCATAGTTTATATAGACGAAATTGATAAAATATCAAGAAAATCCGACTCGCCGTCTATTACAAGAGACGTTTCAGGCGAGGGCGTTCAGCAGGCTCTTTTAAAAATTCTTGAAGGAACCGTCGCAAGCGTTCCTCCCCAGGGCGGAAGAAAACATCCGCAGCAGGAATATATAAAAATTGATACGACAAATATTCTTTTTATATGCGGCGGCGCATTTGCCGGTCTTGAAAAAGTAATAGAAAAACGTCTTTCAAAAAAAAGTCTGGGGTTTATAAAAGACGAGTATTCCGATAACAGAGACAGTTTTAAAAATAAAGATTTCGCTTTTTCAATGGTAGAAAGCGAAGACCTTATAAAATTCGGGCTTATTCCGGAATTTGTCGGCAGGCTTCCTGTAATATCGGCTCTTAATAATTTGACCGTCGAAGATTTAGTACATATTTTAACCCAGCCGAAAAACGCTTTGGTTAAACAGTATAAAAAAATGTTTGAGCTTGAAAACGTCAAACTTTCTTTTGAAAAAGACGCGCTGGAACTTATTGCTAAAGACGCTCTGAAAAGAGGTTCGGGCGCTAGAGGACTAAGATCTATAATAGAAAATATTTTGATGGATACAATGTTTGAAATTCCTGATAATAACTTAATTGCGAAATGCGTTGTTACGGCGGATTCGGTCGCTAAAAAAGAAAGACCAAATATTACGCTAAAGGAGACGGCATGAGCGAATTAGACAGATTTAATAATGACAGAAACGAAGCCGTAAAAATTCCGGACACATTACCGATGCTTCCGGTACGCGAAATAATTCTTTATCCGGCCATGGTTTTGCCTTTGGCTGTCGGCAGAGAAAAGTCCATAAGGGCTTTGGAAGAATCGATGGCTTCAAACAGGCTGATTTTTGTCGTTACGCAGAAAAACGTTCAGGTTGAAGATCCTTCGCCTGACGATGTTTATGCAATAGGCACGGTCTGCGAAGTTTTGCAGATTCTTAAAATGCCTGACGGCACGCTTAAGGCGCTTGTTGAAGGGATTAACCGCGCTCAGTGGACTGATTATAAACTTATTGATAAAGGCTATATAGAAGTAGGCATTAAGGTTTTTGATGAGAAAGTCGAAAAAACTCCGGAAACAGAAGCCGTAATGAGGAGAGTTGTTTCGCTTTTTGAGCAATACGTAAAACTTAATCCCAGAATGCCGATGGAAATCTCAATATCGGTAAGCAATATTACCGATCCCGCAAGGCTTGCGGATACAATCGCGTCGCATCTTGCAATTAAAAATAATGACAAACAGACAATTCTTGAACTTGTAAATCCGGTCGAGCGTCTTGAAAAAATAATTCAGATTTTAAACGCAGAAATCGAGATATTAAATATAGAACGCAGAATACAAAACAGGGTAAGAAACCAGATTGAAAAAACGCAGAAAGAGTATTATCTTACCGAGCAGATGAAAGCCATACAAAAAGAACTTAAACAGAAAGACGACGCCCAGAAAGATTTAGACGATCTTAAAGAAAAACTTAAAAAAACTAAAATGCCTCAGGCGGCAAGAGACGCAGCTGAAAAAGAATTTTCGCGTCTTGAAAAAATGATGCCAATGTCTCCGGAAGCTACTGTTATAAGGACATATCTTGACTGGATTATAGATCTTCCCTGGGAAAAAGTTACTCAGGACAATCTTGATTTAAAAAGAGCTAAAGAAATTTTAGATCAGGATCATTACGGGTTAGAGAAAGTTAAAGACAGAATTTTAGAATATCTTGCGGTATTGTCCAGAGTTAATAAAATAAAAGGTCCCATACTTTGTTTTATAGGACCTCCCGGAGTCGGCAAAACTTCCATAGCTAAATCCGTGGCAAGAAGTTTAGGCAGAAACTTTGTAAGGATTTCCATGGGCGGCGTGCGCGACGAAGCTGAAATAAGAGGACACAGGCGTACTTATATAGGCTCAATGCCGGGCAAAATTATACAGTCGATGAAAAAAGCGGGTTCTAATAATCCTGTTTTTATTCTTGATGAAATAGATAAAATGGGCTCGGACTTCCGGGGCGATCCGTCGGCGGCTTTGCTTGAGGTTTTAGACCCTGAGCAAAATTACGCTTTCGGCGATCATTATCTTGACGTTGATTTTGATTTGTCGAATGTTATGTTTATAACCACGGCAAATACATTGCATAATATTCCAAATACATTGCGCGACAGGCTTGAGATGATAAGATTTTCCGGTTATACGGACGCGGAAAAACACCGCATAGCGCGGGATTTTATAATTCCGAAACAGCTTAAAGAACACGGACTTAAAAACGATGAGTTTATTTTGGAAGATTCCGCTTTAGACGCGGTAATTACAAATTATACCCACGAGTCGGGCGTAAGGAATTTGAGCAGGGAAATAGCGAATTTGTGCAGAAAAATAGCGAAAGATCTTGCTTTTGACAGCAGTATAAAAAAGATAACCGTAACCACGGAAAATTTGAATAAATTTTTAGGTATTCCTATATTTGAAAGAGAAAGAATTACGGAAAATGACATCGGCGTAGTGACCGGGCTCGCATGGACTGAAGTCGGCGGGGAAACGCTTACAATAGAAGTCAACAGAATGAAGGGAAAAGGCGGTCTTTTCCTTACCGGAAAACTTGGCGACGTAATGAAAGAATCCGCTCACGCGGCGCTTACTTATGTTCGTTCTTCCGCTGTAAAATTGGGAATAAACGAAGATTTGTTTAGAGAAACTGATTTTCACGTTCACGTTCCCGAAGGCGCGGTTCCTAAAGACGGTCCCAGCGCGGGTATAGCGCTTGCCACGGCTCTTGCTTCGGTATGTCTGGATAAACCCGTCAAGAAAAAAGTCGCGATGACCGGTGAAGTTACTTTGAGAGGCAGAGTTTTGGGAATAGGCGGACTGAAAGAGAAAGCTTTGGCTGCTTACAGGGAAGGAATGAAAACAGTTTTGTTTCCTGAAAGCAATAAAAAAGATTTAGCAGATATTCCTAAAGATATAAAAGATAAACTTGAAATGATTCCGGTTTCACATATGGATGAAGTTATAGAATATGCTTTAGGGAAAACTGAGCGATGTCCGGAAAAAGTGGAAAATCGATGTCCGGAAGAAAAAAAAGTAAAAAATAAAAAAGCAAAAAATAAAAAATACGAAAAAATTAATAAATGGAGGCAGTATAATGAAGAAACATTATCTTTTAACCCCAGGACCTACGCCGATTCCGCCGGAAGTAGCGCTTAAGGAAGCGTTGCCGATTTTGCATCACCGCACAAGCGAATTCGCGGCAATTTATAAGAATGTCGCGGAAGGTCTTCAATACGTTTTTCAGACGAAAAACGAAGTATATACGCTCGCGGGTTCAGGCACGGCCGCGATGGAAATGGCTGTAATAAATTTGTTAAGCCCGGGAGATGAAGTTATAGTCGCAGGCTGCGGAAACTTCGGTGACAGATGGATAAAAATCGCCCAGAGTTACGGAGTAAAAGTTATCAATGCTTCCGCTCCGTGGGGAAATGTCGTTAAACCCGCAGAAATAGAAAAAGTGTTGAAAGAAAATCCTAACGTTAAAGCCGTTTATACGACTTTTACGGAAACTTCTACAGGCGTTGCAAACGATATTAAAGCGATCGGTGAAATAGTTTCAAAAACAAACGCGGTTTTGGTTGTAGACGCGATTTCCGGTCTTGTCGGTCAGGAGTTTAAAACTGATGAATGGAAAGTTGACGTCGCTGTCGCGGGTTCGCAAAAAGGTTTTATGTTAGCTCCCGGACTTGCGTTTATTACGCTCAGTGATAAAGCCTGGAAATTAACTGAAGAATCCAAAATTCCTAAGTTTTATTTCGATATAAAGAAATATAAAAAATCTTACGCTACAAGCGAAACGCCTTTTACACCTCCTGTAACTCTTATAGTTTCTTTGCAGGAAGCGATAAGGCTTATAAAAGAAAGAGGAATCGAAAACCTTTGGAACGATTATAAGCTTTTGGCGAAAGCCGCAAGAGCGGGAATGAAAGCCTTGGGTCTTGAAATTTACGGCGAAGTTCCTTGCGAAGTCGTAACCAGCGCTTTAGTTCCGGACGGTATCGGCGGAAAAATAGTAAAAACTTTGAGAGAAAAATACGGAGTTTCAATTGCCGGCGGTCAAGGTGAATTGAAAGGGAAAATAATAAGATTTGCCCATATGGGTTATATCGGCAAAGCAGACTTGCTTGTAGGTTTCGCATGCCTTGAAATGGTTCTTACCGAACTCGGTTTAAATATCGAAAAAGGCAAAGCTGTAGCAGCGGCTGAAGAAGCACTACTTAACGGATAAAAAAGAGTAAAGATTGAAGAGTGTAGAGCGGAGATATTGAATTTCGGCTTTGCCGAAATTGATTTATAAGTTTTCGCAATGCGAAAACTCGTTATCTTCACTTTTCACTCTCAACTCTCAACTCTTAAATCTATATTATAAAGGTGAAAAAATGTATAAAATATTAATGACTTACGACAGTATGGAAGGATTAGACGCGTTAGTAGCAAATAAAGAATTTAAAATTGAAGTTCATAATAAGCCGTCGCCCGAAAAATTTAAAGAACTTATAAAAGATTACGACGGACTTTTGATACGTTCCGAAGTAAAAGTTACGGCGGAAATAATCGAAGCCGCGGAAAAACTTAAATTTATCGGCCGCGCCGGTACCGGCGTGGACAACGTAGATAAAGCGGCTGCCACACAGAAAGGTATTGTAGTCGCTAATGTTCCCGGAGGAAACACTATTTCCGTGGCAGAACATACGATAGGTCTTATTCTTTCAATGGCAAGAAGCCTTCCCGAAGCCTGCACATCCATGAAAAACAAGAAGTGGGAAAAGAAAAAATTTATGGGACATGAAATATTCGGAAAAACTCTCGGACTTATCGGTCTTGGCAGAATAGGCACCGAAACAGCCAAAAGGCTTTTGGCTTTCGGAATGAAAGCCGTCGCGTATGACCCTTTCGCAAACGCGGATATCGCGAAAAGCCACGGTATAGAGTTAACAACGCTTGACGAAGTTTTCAAACAGTCTGATTTTATTTCAATACATGCTCCTAAAACCAGTGAAACGGAAGGAATGATAAACGCCGCTAATATCGCGAAAATGAAAGACGGAGTGAGAATTGTCAACTGCGCGAGAGGAGCGATTATCAACGATAAAGATTTGATTGAAGCCGTAAAATCAGGCAAAGTCGCCGGCGCGGCTCTCGATGTTTTTGTAAAAGAACCGCCGGAAGACTGGAGTCTTCTTGAAACCGAAAATATTATAGGTACTCCTCATCTTGCCGCTTCCACCGAAGAAGCGCAGGTAAAAATCGCGATTGAAATGAGCGAAGTTATAATAGATTTCTTCACTAAAGGGCTTATAAGAAACGCGGTAAACGTCCCGACCGTCGACTGGGAAACTTACAAGAAGATGAAACCTTATATAGATCTTTCGGGTAAAATCGGTTCTTTTGCCGGACAGATTACCGAGGGCGGAATTAAAGAAATAGAAATAAGCTATTTCGGAAATATCGCGAATTTTAACGCGAGTCCTCTGACAGTTTCTTTTCTTACAGGCTTATTATGCCGTATTCTTGATACAAAAGTAAATTCCGTAAATGTTCCTTTGATAGCCAAAGAAAGAGGAATAAAAGTAAAAGAAATAAAGGACAATGCCGCGGGCGATTATACCGGTCTTATCAGCGCGAAAGTAGTCACTGATAAATCGGAAAGCACGGTGTCAGCGACTCTTTTCAGCGACAAAAACGCGAAGATAGTACAAATAAACGGATTAAACGTTGACGTTGTTCCCGAAGGCGGAAAAGTATTGATTATTAACGACGACAAACCCGGAGTAGTCGGAAAAGTCGGAGTTGCTTTAGGAGATAACGGCATAAATATAGCCGGAATGAATGTCGGAAGGAAAAACGCGGGCGGAGAAGCTCTTACGATTATAGAAGTTGACGGCGAAGTTTCCGCGGCTACTAC
>WRFE01000048.1 GCA_009778965.1 Candidatus Endomicrobium labiotermitis | reverse complement strand
TGAAAAGGTTGACAGTAAAACTTTTGCGTATACGCTTCCTCCCGCGGATTTGCTTCCTAAAGACGCGACAACAAGTTTTGACACAAATAAAGAAGAATTGTTGCAGAGAGCGGAGCTTTTAAAGACTACTTTGGCGGATTTTGGCATAGCCGCCGAAGTGCAGGACATTATTCCCGGACCGGTCGTAACTCGTTACGATTTGGTTTTGGCACCAGGAACAAAAATACAGACAGTTTCAAATATTATTGATAATATTTCTTTGGCGATGAGGACATCTTCAATAAGAATTGTTCCGATACCGGAAAAGGCTGTCGTAGGGGTAGAGGTTCCAAATCCCAACAGCGTAATGGTAGGGCTTAGAGGAATACTTGAAAGCCGCGCTTTTGAAAAATCCAAATCTCTTCTTTCTCTTGCTTTGGGAAAAACTACGGACGGCTCCGGTTATGTGTCGGATCTTGCCGAGATGCCACATCTTTTGATAGCCGGTGCAACAGGCTCGGGGAAAAGCGTCGGGCTTCACACAATAATACTTTCCATATTATATAAGGCGCGTCCGGATGAAGTTAAGTTTATGCTTATAGATCCTAAGCGCGTTGAAATGCCCATATATAAAGATATTCCGCATATGTATAATCCGTCATCATCCGCAGCGGATGCTGATATAATTACAAATCCCCGTGAGGCAGCTTCTTCTTTGAGAAAACTTGTAACTGTTATGGAAGACAGATATACCAAGTTTGCCAAAGAAATGGTCAGAAATATTGAAGATTATAATAATAAAATGGCTGAAACCGGCGGAGAAAAAGAGTATTATATAGTTGTAATTATAGACGAGCTTGCCGACTTGATGCTTGTCGTGCAGAAAGAAATTGAAGATTCAATACAAAGACTTGCGCAGATGGCAAGAGCCGTAGGAATACATTTAATACTTGCCACGCAAAGACCGTCAGTCAATGTTATTACGGGTATAATTAAAGCTAATTTTCCGGCGAGAATGTCGTTTCAGACAACCTCAAAAATAGATTCCAGAGTTATTCTGGATATGCTTGGCGCGGAAGATTTAATGGGTAAAGGCGATATGCTGATTTTACCTAAAGGCGAATCCAGACCTGTCCGTTTACAGGGCGCTTACGTTTCTTTAAAAGACGCGCAAAAGATAATATCTTTTATAAATGACCAGAATTTCCCGCGGCTTTATGAGCCGCCTGTCGTCGAGGTTGAAGTCCAATCCGGTTTTACTGCCGATGAAAAGGCAATAAAAGATCTGATTCCTGCGTTAAAGCTTATAAGGGAACGCAGAAGTATTTCACAGGATTTGCTTAAAGCAAACTTTGGCGGTTCCGCGAGAGCGACAAATATATTAAGCCTGCTTAATGTCAAAGGTTTTATATCAAAGCCTGAAGGCACAAATAAATGGCAGATTAATTATGATAAAATAGAAGAGGAACTTGACGGCAGAGAAAATTAAAATGAAAAAGATAATATTTACGGTATTTTTTATAACTTGCTTTTGCGCTGCCGCTTTTGCCCAGTCCGGCGGCAATAATCTTGATTATGTTCTTAAAAATATGGAAGAAGCCGACAAAAAAGTGAACACTTTGGAAGTCGATTATGTTCAGGAAGTTATTTACGAATTTACAAATGAAAAACAAAAAATAACAGGTAATCTTAAATATAAAAAACCTTCAAACATTTTTGTCGTCCAGAAAACTCCGCAGGAGCAGAGAATATATATTGACGGCAAAAAAATAACGATGTATACTCCAGAGAACTCCCAGGCAATTATAGATAACTGGAAAAATGTCGTTAACGGGGATTTTGCGCCCGCCGCTATGGTCAGCTTTGGCAGCAATTGGAAAAATATAAGTAAAGATAACGATATTTCTCTGATAGGAGAAGACGAAAATAATTATATTCTTCTTGTCGCTCCTAAATCAAAGAGAGACTGGAACATGAAAATGTTTGTTTCCAAAAAAACGTTTTATCCCCAGAAAGCCTTGGTTGACTCCGACGGAATTATAATAAGCGTTGATTTAACCAGTTATAAAACAAATTTAGATTTCAAAAAAGATTTTTTTAAATTTAATGCTCCGGAAGGCGTAGAAATAATAAAACTTAATTAGGCGGTATAAATAAATGAAAGAAATCGGAAAATTATTGAAAGAAAAACGTGAAAGCGAAGGATTGACTTTAGAACAGGCTCATCAAGCGACAAGAGTACAGATAAAACATCTTGAAGCTCTTGAAGAAGGCGATGAAAAAGTTTTTTCCGCCGAAGTTTATTATAAAAGCTTTTTAAAATCTTACGCAAAGTATCTCGGCTTGGATCCGGCTGAGCTTATAAGCGGGTATGACGCGAGAAAAGCGTCGAAAGAACAGGCTGCCGAGAAAGAAGAAGGTATAATCAGAAAAACAAGAAGCGCGGTGAGAACGGTAAGCTATAAAAAAGCGATAGTGACAATTTTGATTGCCGCTTGTCTGCTCGCGGCATTTTTGTATCTGAATAAAAATATTTCAAATATAGTTTCCGAAGATGCTTCCGCGGTTGAGCATAAGCATCAGGTTGTAAAAAATGAAGTACAAAATAATATTCAATCTGTAGTAATTGAGGAAATAGTGGTTCAGCCTGAAACAAAACCTGTAATTCCCCAGAAACAGAATTTGCTTATACGTGCAGTTGAAAATGTTTGGATAAGACTTGACGGAGATAATAAACCGTTGTTTCAGGGAACATTGTTAAAAGATGAAGAAAGAACCTGGCAGGCATATAATGACTTTGTTT
Organism: Candidatus Endomicrobium labiotermitis; assembly: GCA_009778965.1. Lineage (GTDB taxonomy): Bacteria > Elusimicrobiota > Endomicrobiia > Endomicrobiales > Endomicrobiaceae > Endomicrobium > Endomicrobium labiotermitis. Next base: position 11,915 of record WRFE01000048.1, on the reverse strand, counting down.
TGAGAATAGGTTATGCCAAGGGCGTCAAAGTATTTTTAGACGGAAAAGAAGTCGATGTTGTGTCCGGTTCGGTTCAGGATGTAAATACGGTTACAATAAAAAGGCAGTAAAATGCAAAAAGTTGCCGTAATTACTTTAGGCTGTCCGAAAAACACGGTTGAAGCGGAATATCTATTAGGTATTTTGCAAAATAAGGGATATATTCTTACAAATAATATGCAGGAAGCAGATATTGCCGTAATACATACTTGTTCTTTTATCAGAGACGCCAGAGAAGAGTCCGAAAACTGTATTAAGAAAATTTTAGAACTTAAATCCGAAAAAGCGCTGAAAGTATATGTTTCAGGATGTTTGCCGCAGCTTTTAAAAGAAAAGTTTGCGGATATTTTTCCCGGCGTTGACGGATTTACCGGAACAGGAGATTTTTCTAAAATTCCGCAATTGATCTCCTGTGAAAATAAAGCGGATAAAAGTTTTCTTAAACCCGGCGGATTAAACGATTCCAGATTCAGGGTATTGTCATCGCATTTGCCGGTCGCTTATTTAAAAATTGCTGAAGGATGCAATCACAGCTGCAGTTTTTGTATAATTCCTTCGCTTAGGGGAAAATATACAAGCAGAACGATTTCATCGCTGGCTGACGAGGCAAAAGCCTTGGCGGATTCCGGTATAAAAGAGTTGATTTTAATTGCGCAGGATACTACGTCTTTCGGGAAAGATTTATACAATCGTTTTGCTTTAGACAAGCTTTTCGCTAAATTAGCAAAAATTAAAGACCTGAAGTTTATAAGACTTATGTATGCTTATCCGTCAAGCGTGACAGACGGGCTTCTTGATGTGATAAAAGAGCATGACAATATATGCAAGTACATTGACATTCCGATACAGCATGTGAGCAAAAATGTTCTTGCTAATATGAAGCGTCCTTTGAATACGGTAAAAATTATAGAGAAAATAAGCAAACGTGTTCCCGGTATTGTTTTAAGAACATCGCTTATAACCGGCTTTCCCGGTGAAACTGACCGTGATATAAAAGAGCTTGAACATTTTATCAAACAAGGGTATTTTCAGTACGCGGGCATTTTTGAGTATTCAGACCAAAAAGAGGCGGTTTCTTCTAAATTAAAAAATAAAGTTGTTTCAAAAAAAGCAAAAGAAAGAAGAATATTGCTGGAAAACGCGCAATACGAAGTTTTTAAGAAAAAAGCAGAAGTCCTTAAAAACAAAAAAATAGAATTTATTGCCGAAAGCTGCAGAAAAGACGGCAGAAGATATATTGTATCCGGCAGAAGTTTTTTTCAGGCTCCGGAAATTGACGGAAATATGATAATACGTTCAAAAAATCCGGTTAATATAGGGGATTTTTATTTTGCCGAAGTTGACGGAAACAACGGATATGATATAATGGCAAAAATAAAATAATGTTTTTGCTGTTAGAAGTTGCCGCGTTAGCGCGTCTATGAGCGAGTACTTTTTAGGAGTAGTCAGCGAGGACTGTTTGAGCGAAGCGAGTTTCGCAGCTGCCTAAAAAATAGGAGCGAATGCGCTTTGGCGGCGGGCGTTTTTGGTTACTTTTTGCGCTTGTGCAAAAAGTAATTCGGGTTCAGGGCGAAGCGCCTGATAGTGATTTTAAAGGAAAAAGTAATGAATTTAGCAAATAAACTTACTGTAGCCAGAATATTTATGGTGCCGTTTTTAATTTTGTTTATAGAAATAAGCGGATTTTGGGCGTCTATATTGGCTTTGCTGGTTTTTGTAACTGCTTCCATCACCGATTTGCTTGACGGAGAAATTGCCAGAAGAAATAATATGATAACTCCTCTGGGAATTTTTTTAGACCCTCTTGCGGACAAGCTTCTTATTTCTGCGGCTTTTATATGTTTTGTAGATATTTCATATCTTCATATTCCCGCATGGATGGTTATAGCGATTATTTCACGGGAATTTCTTATTACCGGACTTCGTACTATCGCAGTTTCTAAAAATGTTATAATTCCGGCTGACAAAGCGGGGAAATTTAAAACTACTTCGCAGATAGTCGTTATTATTTTGATTTTGATTATTCTTATAATTCATGAAACATTTTTCAAATTCTACGGCGTTACGCCAGAAATGCTTATGACTTTTGATAAAGGTTCTTACAGAATGCTTGCGTTAATAATGCAGAAAACTCCTTTTTGGGCTGTTCTTGTCGCTACAATTCTTACTATATATTCTGGTTTTAGCTATATGTGGAAACACAGGGAGCTTTTTAAATAAATGAACAAACTAGTATTATTCTTTTCATCGGTATTTGGAACCGGCTATATAAAATACGCGCCTGGAACTTTCGGGACTCTCGCGGGTCTTTTACTATGGGTGCTTTTTATACCGGATAATTACACGCTTCATTTATTAGCAATAATAAGTATATTTATAGTTTCAGTATTTTTATCGTCCGCGGCGGAAAAAATTTATTCTAAAAAGGACGATCAGCGGATAGTTATAGATGAAGTCGCGGGGATATGGGTTGCCGTAGCATTTTTGCCTAAAACTGTTTTGTTTTTAGGTTTGGGATTTATTCTTTTCAGATTTTTTGATATAAAAAAACCGTGGTTTATAAGAAAGTCACAAAAGATTAAAGGCGGCTTTGGCATAACCGCCGATGATATTCTCGCCGGACTTTTCGCAAATATAATACTTCAAGCTTTGCATATTTTCATAAAATGATAAAAGTAAAAAAAATTATTTCAGGACGGTTGGAAATCAACTGTTATATAGTTTATGATTCGGAAACTTTACATGCCGTAATAGTCGATCCGGGAGAAGACGGCGATAAAGTCATAAAAACCGTGGAAGAAAACGGTTTTAAACCTGAAATGCTTATAAACACGCACGGGCATTTTGACCATATATTATCCGACGAACAAATCAGAAAAAAATTCAATATTCCGCTTGCCGCTCATAAAGACGAAGTTGAAATGCTTTCCGACCCTAACCGCAATGCTTCGGGCATATTAGGCTATTCGCTGTCCGTTTCAGCGCCGGAAATAATTCTTGAAGATAATCAGGAAGTCAAACTTTCATTCGCTTCTTTTAAGGTTATTCACACGCCGGGACACACGAAAGGCGGAATATGCCTGTTGTTTGATGATTTTATAATAACAGGCGACACATTGTTCGCGGGTACAATAGGCAGAACTGATTTTCCAGGCGGAAACTACGGTGAAATGATGAAATCTTTAGAAAAGATAAAAAATCTGAAACCATCGTTAGTAATTTATCCCGGCCACGCAAGCCAGACAACGCTGGCAAACGAATTGAGACATAACCCGTATTTAAAAGGCAATTACGAATTACGAAAATAATGAGTAAAAAATGATTGATTTAAAGAAAATTTTAGACGATTTTATATCTTACATAGTTATTGAAAAAGGTTTAGCTAAAAATACCGCATTGGCATACAGAGCTGATTTGGATAAATTTTCCGATTTCTGTACTGAAAAAAATATTCCCGCTGATCAATTCAAACATCACGACATAACGGATTTTCTTTGGGAAATGAAAGTAAAAGGGCTCAAGCCGCGTTCTATATACAGGATTATGGAATCACTTAGGCAGTTTTACAAGTTTTTAAACGCTGAAGATATTATTGAAAATAATCCTACGACTTATCTGGCAACTCCTAAAATCCCTGAAAATCTTCCCGGCATGCTTAGTTTTGACGAAGTTACTCTGCTTTTGAACTCCGTAAGCGGCGTTGATGAAATGCATGTAAGAAACAGGGCAATGCTTGAGCTTTTATACGCCACGGGCTTAAGGGTTTCCGAACTGATAAGTCTTAAATTTTCAAATATAAACATAAATGAACGCTTTTTAAGGGTTATAGGCAAAGGCTCTAAAGAAAGACTTATTCCTTTCGGAAAAAAATCAGGGGATTTTCTTAAAATATATTTGAATAAAAGAAAACCTAAAATATCCGAAGAAGACGCTTTTTTTATTACGCGGCTAGGCAAAAAGATTTCCCGCGTGGAATTTTGGCGTCAGCTTAAGAATATCGCAAAAAATGCCGGAATAAGTAAAAATATAACCCCTCATACTTTAAGGCATTCCTTTGCGAGCCATTTGCTTTCCGGCGGAGCGGATATCCGTTTTGTGCAGGAAATGCTGGGTCACAGCTCAATTTCAACCACGCAAATATACACACACCTTGATAAAGACCGGATTAAACAGCAGCACAAAAAGTTCCATCCGAGAGGGTGAGTGTGCGACGAATAAGGAGCACGAGTCACGAACGGGCGCGAGATGTGAGCGCACCGGAATGAGTCGTTAAAATTAACAATTAACAAAATACAAATAACAAAGAATAACGGAAAACGGAAACATCTTTTGTTTTTATAGTTTTTTCGAAAAATTCTATTAGTGAAAAAATTGTGAATTTTTTACAGTTTTATTGACAATAACTTTATATTTGTTTACTATATAACCATGATAATACGGATTAAGATTTTTATCTTAAGCTTTTTTATTGTTTTTAGCGTGTTTTCTGCTAATGCTTCTGCCGCACACATATCTTATGTAAACTTTACCAATCAAACCGTTGTTCAAACAGCCGAAAGTTCTGCCGGTATTGTAAAACACTCTTCTTTTGTCCAGATTTCAAAAGATATGTTTAATGTCTGCGTAAAAGTTTACGCGGCTTTACAAGATGATTTATTTTTGACCCAATATAATAATTTCGGAACAGCAGCTTTAAAAGATTTTCATAAATCAATAAATTTTGCGGGTTATTTCAGCGAAGCGGTTGTAACAGCTAAAAAGAACGCGTTTTTTGCGGTTTCCCGGTATTTTATCGATTTTCCGGAAATTGATAATAAAATTTTGAAATCAAAGTATTTGCCGGTATTTGCCGCGTCTGTTTTTATGCTGTTTTTGTCGGCATTGCATAAGAGCAGTCTGCCTTACTCAAATTTTACATACAAATATATAAAATAAAAGAAAGACGGTATATGAAAATACCGTCTTTTTTATTTGGAGAGGATTATGAACTTAAAAAAGATTTTTTCAACGTTACTGGCGGCTGTTTTTATTTGGACGGCTGTTTCGCCGAATTTATTATATGCTCAAGGCGTCGCGCCGGCTCCGGTAAATTTCCAGACCGCTAATATGCCGGCAAATGATGTTGCCGGGCTGTTTAAAAATTTTGCAAGGGTTACATCTTCCGAAGATTTTGGCGGCAATACGGTAGTTTTAAATATTCAGGATTTTCATATGCATCCTGAAGTACAAAGAAACATAGCTGCCGTTATAGATGTTTTGGAAACAAATTACGGCATTGAAAAGGTTTTTACGGAAGGAGCTTACGGTAAAGTAAGCCTCGATTGGTTTTTTAACATAAAAGACGCGGAATTAAGAAGTATAATTGCCGAAGAGCTCTTAAAAGACGGTATTTTTACCGGAAGCGAATATTATGCCGCGCTTAATAATAAAGAGAATTTCATATACGGTATTGAAAACGAACAGGTACATCAGGCTAATATAAAAAGAATGGCGGAGCTTATAGAAAAGAAAGATTTTTATAAAAAAACTCTTTCCCAAATGAACAATGATTTAATATTTTTACAGAAAAAATATTTTAATCCCGCGAACAAAAAACTTTCCAGACTTGTAAAAGACCATAAAAGCGGAAAAACAGCTTCTCATAAATATTACAGAACCCTTTTATCTTATTTACAAAAAAATTCGGAGCAGTCGGAAGGTTCTTACGGCACGATAATGCCTTTGGATTTGAACGATTATCCGAATATTTTGCTGTTTTTGCGTTCAGATAAGCTGAAACGTTCTTTAAATAATTCAAAAGTATCGTCTGATCTGCAAAAAATAGTTTTAGCGTTAAGGGGAGAACTAAGTTATACGCAATATCAAAAACTTTTATATTCCACGGATAATTTTAAAGATACAACAGCTCTTATTTCGCATTTAAATAATCTCCCGGAAGAATTTAAAACAAAATATTTTACAAGAGATATTAAAAGTTTTATAGAGATTACATCTGTTTTTCATGTTATCAATCCGGTTGAACTTATAAAGGAAGAAAGAAAACTTGTCGAAAATATCAGAATAGCTTTATCTTTAAATAAAAATGAGCTGGAAGTTTCTTTTTTAAGCGATTTCTTTTTGTATTTTGAAGATTATATGACAACATCAATTGCCGCCGATGATCATGAATATTTTGAAAACAGGTTTGATAAGTTCAAAAATATGTGGGTTAAATATTCATTTTATAATGTTTTGCCGCAGCTTGAAGCCGATTTTGCCGTTTTGAGCGAATACTATTCGGTAAACGATAAAAGAAACGAAATTTTTATATCAGAATTGTCTAAACATTTTGATATGAAAAATAAAAATGCTTCAAACTCCGTGTTAAACAAAAAAGCGGAAGATATTATCAGCGGTAAAAGTAATGTAATAGTCTGTATTACCGGCGGTTATCACAGTAAGGGGTTATCGGAGCTGCTTGCCGGAAAAAATATTTCTTACGCGGTAATTACTCCGAGCATCAGCGGCGATATTTCTGCCGCTTTGCAAAATTACGAAGCGCTGGCTGTTGAACAGGCTAAAATATTTTCACAGGCTTTGGCATTATCTTTATTTTCACAGGTTATTTCTTATTCGGTTTCCAATGATAATCCCGGAAGTTACGGTTTTGCCGCAAAACTTTTTACGACTGCTGCAAGAACTCTTGAAAAAATGCCTCATAACGATGAAAATGTGAACAGACTGATCGGAAATTTAAATGAGGCAGTAGGGAAAGATTTTAAATTTTCTTATGATAAGAATACCGGAGAAGTAAGTTTTGCTTCGGCGGACGGAAAATTTTCCGAAAGTTTTATAAAAATCTCGCAAAATGCCGCCGGAAATATGTTAATTAATAATACATATTCAAGCTCCGCGCAAGATAAAATACTTCTTAAAAGTCACGGCAAAATTCTTGATAAAGTGCAGATGTCGGAGTTTATGGATAATTTTGCCAAAACATTTAAAACCGGCACGCTAAACTATGGTTTTGATTTGTTTGCTCCGTCGGTATATTATTTGAGCGTGTCCGTAGTTGACTGGGCGGTAAAGAACAATATATTTTTGGACATAAGCAAAGTAAACGGAGTTTCTTTCAGAATGGCGGAAATTTATGCTCTTGATAAAGAAATTCTTTCAAAAAATCCCAGAGTCGCCAAATATCCTGAACAATGGCAAAACGCGGTAATGCTGCAATTGATCAAAAAACAGGATTATAGCAGCAGCAATTGGCGGCAAGCTTTATTTGCCGCCAATCTGTTAAGCGAAATTTTGCCTGTAAGCCACGATACTCTTATGATGTATGAGAGTTTTCCGGGTAATATGGTTTCAGTTATAAGCGAAGAGGCAAATGCTCTAAGAAAAGGTAAAAGACTTGAATATGATAAAAGCGATCTGAATGACCTTATAGAGCTCGGCGTTGTGAAAGCGAGAGGAAATATAGGCGAAATTATGAGCCTGACTTCGGTGCAAATATTGTCGCAGGCTCACGCGAATCTTGCAAAAAGAGAAAACAGACCTTTGAATGTTACCATAATAAGCGATACAAGATACGGCGGAAATGAATTTGTGAAAGCTGCTGCAGGAGTTTTTCTTGCCAACGGTTTTAATGTCATGGTATTTGACAGCAATATGCCTACTCCTTTCGGTTCTTTTCAGAAAGATATAGTCGTAAATATTACGGCAAGCCACAATAAAGGAAATGATAACGGTTATAAATTCACCATAGACGGAGCAATGGTTCCCAGAGCATATCTTAACAGTCTGACCGAAGAAATAACAAGAATTGTCGATGCGGAAAAAGCAGGCAATGAAGAAGTTCTTTACGTAAATCCGGAAGGAAAATATTCAATAGAAAGCTCCAAAGACGGCGCGTTTGAATACGCGCAGTCTTTATTATCAATGCTTGCGGGATTTTTTAATAAAACAGAAAAAGAATTGTTGGACATTATTGAAGAAAGACAGGGTAAATCTCCTTTCTTTCTTTTTGAAGCAAATAACGGAACGGCTCCTGCGCTTTTAGGCGAGGTTTTGGATGTATTCGGCATAAAAAGTGAGAATGTTGAAGTGCGTCATCCGGGAAGAGACGTAGGTTTTGGTCTCATGTATGATGAAGACAGGGGATCTCCCGAACCGAATGAGCGCAATCTTACAAATTTGAGAAAATATCTTGAAAAGTTAAAGGGTTTAATTTTTGCCGGTTCCACAGATGCCGACGCTGACAGAATAGGAACTCTTATGTACAGCGAAAACGGGGAAATAAAGGTTCTTACTCCTAACGATACCGCTCTTATCATAGCTTACGCTATTCTAAAAAGCAAAGCGGAATTTTCCGGTAAAGACGCTATTGTCCGCTCACTTCCTTCCGGACATATTCTGGATTATTTGGCGGCTTCATTCGGCGTCAGAACAATATCCGTGCCGGTAGGCGCGAAACACATATCTAAAGAATTTGCCGATAAAGATAATAATGTTTTATTAGGTATGGAAAGCTCCGGAACTATATTTCTTAATGACTGGATACGCAATAAAGACGGAATAATGGTTAATTTGCTGATGTATTTGATTCCCGTTATAACAGGAGAAAATTATTCCGGAATTTTCAAAGAAATTTATGAAAAAATAGGCTATACGCCTTACTCTGCCGAAGATAAACTCAACCTTGAAAGTAAAACGAAAGATTCTTCTCTGGATTTTTTTAAACGCGCGACGAAAAAAGACATAGAAAGTCTTATGGACGTAAGCGATGAATCAATATTCGGCAAAAACGCAAGAATTGAAACAGTAAAAAACGATGACGGGCTTTATATCGGTATTTCAAATGACGAGACCCGCAGAATAAATTCCGGATTTTCTTCAAAAAATCCTAAAGCAGGCAATTTGGAAACCGGAGATATTATCTGGCTTTTGATGAGAGCTTCCGGCAGCGAAAATACAATGAGAATCTATTCCGAAAGTTATGATAAAAATATGAGCGGTCATCTGATAGAAATCGGAAAACGTATAGCTCAAGGCGAATCCGCAAATATTGATTCTTCTTTTATGACAACTGATGAAACCGTAAAAAATTATATATCAAAACATCCTTTTATAAAATGGCTTTACGAGAGCAGTAAAAGGAATAAAGAAGGCAAATCAAGCGTCAGGCGCGCTATAGCATTGTCTGTCATATCCGTATCTCGTTCGAAGTTAGGCGCACCGGTTGCAGAATTACGCAATCTTTCCGAAGCCTTAGCCGCAAAACTGTCGGGAAATGAAAGCATGCTTGAAGCCTTTGTTAATTCTCATAATTATGAGAATTTCGGAAAAGCGCAGCTGAGAAACGCTCTTGAAGATATTTTTAAAATTATACAAGCAATGAATGATGACGGAGCTTCGCAGGACGAGATAGACAAAGTAATAGCAAATATGCACAGAGATTATAATAAATCCTTAATAATTCCAAGTATAAAGGCTGCGTTATTTTCACATTTGGATATTGATAAATCACAGATAAACGATTTTGATTCGGATTGGTATGTCAAAGAGTCTTTTAATCCTTTTGATATAGACTCTACTAATATAGCTTTAATAGGACCTACAAATTCCGGAAAAACCGGAATGGGAAATAAAATATCCGAAGATACGGGATTGCCCGTATTGACTATAGGAACTTTTTTAAAGGCTAAAGCGAAACAGGTTCAAGAAATTCGTGAAAAAAAGAAATCCAACCTTACAGCCGAGGACAGAGTAAATTTAAAAAAATACGGCGCAGTCGAGAAAAAAGTCAATGCCGGAAAACTTGTTCCTTATCGTATTCTTGTAAAAATAGTTTTTGAAGAATTAGAAAAAGACGTATACAAAGACGGTTTCATTATTGACGGGTTTCCGAGTGAAATGAGATCTGCCCATGCCTTAAATAAATTTTTGATAAAAAGAGGGAAAAGATTATCGGTTATTGAGCTCGCCGCGGACTCGCAAACCATACGGGACAGGCAATTAGCGTCAGGCGGGGAAATTAATGCCAGATTTGAAAATAAACTTAAAGTTTACGCAAACAGTACGGCTATGGTTGCCAGATATTATAAATTCCTAAAATACGGCGAAAGAAATAATGATTATTTTGATTATGTAAGATTTGACGAGGACGAACTAGGCTTGGAAAATCTTACTGAACAAATATATCCGGCATTAATTGAAAGAATAAACGATATTAAGGGTATATTCTCTTCCATGAAAGGTGATATTTCCGTCAGAAATAAGTTTACGCCTTCGGTTCCGAAAGCTTTTAAAAACCTGCTTAAAGTTTTTGGATTAAAAGAGTCCGATTCTAAACTCGCCGGCGGATTTTCGGTCGAACAAGCCTATCCCAATACTTACGGCAAACCTGTTGTTGAGATTGTAAAACTTTTTTCCAAGAAGAAAGACGGCTCTTTCGAGATGAGCAGGGAGCAAGAAAACGCGGCAATAGTATTTTACGGCGGAACCGCTTCCGGCGGTCATAATGTAATAGTCGGCTTGTTTGATATGCTTAAAAAGTTTAATTCCAGATCTAAAATTTACGGAATAATGGACGGGCCAAGAGGATTTGCCAAAGGTACTTTTATGAGGCTTACTCCTCATTTTATAGAGTTAGTAAAAAATACCGGCGGTTTTGGGGCGCTACGCACCGGGAGAGGGTCAAAAGAAGACACTTTTGATTCGCTTGTTGATAATCTGCAAAACCGCGGAATAACTTCTCTTGTAGTTGTAGGCGGGGACGGCACAAATACTTTTGCGGCTAAGTTTTCCGAACATATGAAAGCAAATAATATAGATATTACCGTGGTAAGCGTTCCTAAAACAATTGACGCGGATTTTTTAAACGATGAACTTGAAGCCACTTTCGGCTTTGATACTTTTATAAAAGCTGCCGCTGTTTCGCTTGGCAGTCTTGTAAATAATATGATTTCTTCCGCGAAACAGTCCTGGTTTGTGGAAGTCATGGGCAGGGAAACATCTAATCTTACGGCAGAACTTGCCGTGAGAACAAATGCCAACGGCGCCGTATTAAGCGAGGAAGTGCTTGAAAAAAATATGACGCTGAAAGATGTAATAAATTATTATACCGATATTATTGTGGAACGCTCGCAAAATGGCATAAATTTTGGGCTTTATCTGCTTCCTGAAGGATTAATTCCCGGAATACCTGAAATGGAAAAATTGATAAATCAGTTTGATTTAATATATGAAGATTACAAAAAGAACGACAAAAATATAGATGAAATTCACGCCGAAAGCATTATGTCTGAAGTTTTAGACAGTCTGCCCGAATACGAAAAAGGGCTTGCCTTAAGCCTTCCTCCATGGTTTAGGTCTAATCTGTTTTTCCAGAGAGAATCAGATAGCGGAAGATTGAGATATACAAAGATAGAAACGACCAAACTTATTGAAGATATGGTTGCTGTTGAATTAAGAGCAAGAAAGGAAGCCGGCAAATATAACGGAAATACCGAACTTCAAAAAGACAGCGCAGGATACGGTCCTAATGCGGCAAAAGCGTCATGGTTTGACGCGACTTACAGTTATACTCTGGGGCTTATAAGCGGCGTATTGATCGCTTTCAAAAAGACCGGTTATATGGCTTATGCCAAGAATTTAAGCGGAGACGTAAAAAAATGGATTCCAAAAGGGATTCCCGTGGCAAATATGGTGGGCGATACAAAACGCATAAAAAAATCTCCCGTAAATTTAAGAGGCGATTTTTATGCGTATTATATGGAAGAAATGGAACGCAACAGACTTAGCAGAGAATATGCTTTCATTCTTAGCAAAGAATATGCTTTCATTGATAATCCGCAGTTGTCCGGAGCCGACGGAAAAAAAAGAAATCTGACATTATC
>WRFE01000047.1 GCA_009778965.1 Candidatus Endomicrobium labiotermitis | reverse complement strand
TTTTCTGGAAAGTATTCAGGAACATCACATTTCAAATAGGCGACCTCATTTTTAATTTCTGTAAGTTTGGTCTTATCATCTGAAGAAAATGTTGCTATATATATTGTATATCCAGTGTACTATCTAAAACGACAATAAATTCATCCACATGTTCTTCTATGCGATAGTGTACGTCTTCTATTCCATGCCATGTCATTTTATTTTACTCCTATACTAATGTTTGCAATGATAATATATTTATTCTCATCATTTATTAAAAACTACAATATTATATCCGTTTTCCATAAAAGGAGATTTTTTTGATGTACAATGTGCGACACGATGTGTGTTTATGCTATTTGGTCCATGTAGATGAAATACTTTGCAAAATGGGCACCATGCATAAATTTGATTTTTTATCTCTATTGCAAAAAGAGTCGGTGCATCTTTTTTAGAAACCTTTCTTTTTTCAAAGATTCCCAAATTTGTTCTATTGAACATAATATTCTCCTTTTTGCTGTATATCTATACTTCTTTAGCATTGAGGATATTATAATATATACGAAATAGATAAACAATGAAACAAAGCACAAAGCTTCAAATAAAAAAGAGCCGCTCTGTTTTAAAAAGAGCGGCTCTTTTGAAATTATTATTAAATTAAAATTCCGATTTTATCTACGACAACTAAAAACTAAGCACGGAGAGAGAGGGATTCGAACCCCCGGTAGGATTTCTCCTACAGTAGTTTTCAAGACTACCTCCTTAAACCGCTCGGACATCTCTCCAAGCGCTTAGTTTGTTTTAAAGAAGTTCGCAAATTATACCAAATATATACAGTTACGTTCAAGGTTTTTACGTTGTGTTATTAAATATCCGGTTTTGTTTGCGACAGGCGCCTTATTGCGTCTATGAGAGAGTATTTTTTAAGATTATTCAATTTCAACTGTTTGAGCGGTAACCTTAAAGCAGTTATTTACCGCGAGTTTTGAAATTGCTTGAAAAATACGAACGATTGCGATTCAGCGCCAAAGCAAATAAAACAAAAAAAATATAAAATGCTATAATATTTCAAAATTTTAATCGTGGGGTTTTACAATGAAAAATATGCCTGTTTTTGACAAAGTTACGCCGTCGCTTCTTGAGGCTATGCCGTATCAGTACGCGGGAAAAGATATAAATGTTTGTATTGAAACAGAAGAATTTACATGCCTTTGCCCGTGGACAGGTCTTCCCGATTACGCGTATCTCGTCATAAATTACACTCCGGATAAAACCGTTGTGGAACTCAAATCGTTAAAAATGTATTTGCAGACTTACAGAATGGTCGGAATGGTGCACGAAAGCGTAGTCAACAGCATTTTAAACGATTTAACGAAAGCCATCAAGCCGAAAGAAATGGCTATAGATATAGAGTTTGGCATACGCGGCGGAATAACTACTACTGTTTCAGCAGAATATTACTATAAAAAAGCGAAGAAAAAATAAATGTTTAAAAAAAATCATATTCATTTTGTAGGGATAGGCGGATCGGGAATGTCTGGTATTGCCGAGGTTTTAATAAACTTAGGGCATACTGTTTCCGGTTCGGATTTAAAGAAAACTGACGTTACCGAGCATCTTAAAAATGTCGGCGCAAAAATATTTATAGGTCATAACGCGAAAAACATAAAAGACGCGGAAGTTGTTGTTACGTCCACTGCGGTAAACAAAAGCAATCCGGAAGTTGTCGCTGCTTTAAAAAATAAAATCCCCGTTATTCCAAGAGTTGAAATGCTTGCCGAACTTGCCCGTTTAAAATATGCGGTAACAATAGCGGGAACTCATGGCAAAACCACGACAACGTCGCTTACCGCCTTGGTTTTAGACGAGGGCGGACTGGATCCTACAATAGTTATCGGCGGGCGTCTTAAAAATCTTAAAACAAGCGCGCGTCTCGGGCGCGGCGAATATTTGGTTGCCGAAGCGGACGAGTCCGACGGTTCTTTTTTAAAACTTTCTCCGGCTATTACGGTTGTTACAAATATAGATAACGACCATCTTGACTATTACGGCAATATGGAAAACCTCAAAGAAGCGTTTGTAAAACATATAAACAGCGTGCCTTTTTACGGCGCCGCGATGATTTGTTCCGACAATGAGCTTGTCCGCGAGATTATGCCCAAAATTACAAGAAAATACGTCACCTACGGGCTAAGCGGCAATCCTGATATTAAGGCTGAAAATATAAAAGTTTTGGACGACTGCACGGCTTTTGACGTTTTATATAAAGGTAAAAAGCAGGGAACAGTTTGTATAAGAATGCCCGGCAAACATAATATTTTAAATTCTCTTGCCGCTATCGGCGTTGGTTTAAGGCTAGGCATTCCTTTTAATTTGATAGCCAGAGCAATAAATAAATTTGACGGCGTCGGCAGGCGTCTTGAAATAAAAGGCGAGAAAAACGGCATAACGGTTATAGACGATTATGGTCATCATCCTACCGAAGTTGTCGCGACTATTAAAGCTATAAAGCATTTTTGGCCTAAAAGAAAGCTTACGGTTTTGTTTCAGCCTCACAGATATACAAGAACGCAAAATCTTTACAATGATTTCGGAAAAAGTTTTTCCGACGCAGATTTTGTGAAAGTTCTTGAAATTTATTCAGCCGGCGAAAAACCGATAAAAGGCGTAAGCTCCGATCTGATACTTAAAAGCCTTAAAGAAAATAAATGCGCTGCCGAAAAATTTAAAACACTAGAAGTAATAGCGGAAAGCTTGCCCGAAAAAAGTATTCTTCTTACGCTTGGCGCGGGCGACGTTTGGAAAAAAGGCGAAGAGTTTTTAGGGATTATTAAAAAAACATAAATTTGTTACCCTGAGCGAAGTCGAAGGGTCTAGATGTTTCGACTCCACAACTAAGTTGCTCCGCTCAACATGACAACATAAGACATTAAGGTATAGCAATGACAAACGAAATTATTAAAAAACTATCATCCGAAGGCTGTATAATTTTAAAAGACGAATCGCTTTCCAAGCATTCCTCTTTTAAAATCGGCGGATCCGCGGACTTTTTTATAAATATTCCTAATGAACATGCTTTGTTTGCTTTTTTAGACGAAAATCTCGATTTTTTTGTTTTAGGCGGCGGAACAAATCTGTTATTTTCCGATAAAGGTTATAAAGGAATTGTCATAAGGCTTGTAGATGAGTTTGAAAAGTTTTCTATAATCGGAAACGCAGTTTCCTGCGGAAGCGGCGCGCATATGGCTGCTGTTATTAAAGCGGCTGTACAAAACAATTTGTCCGGGTTTGAGAGTTGCGCAGGTATTCCAGGTACAATAGGCGGAGCGGTTTTTGGAAACGCGGGCAGCAAAGATTGTTGGATTAGCGATATTGTTGAAAGCGTGGAAGTTTTTAAAAAGAATTCAAATAATACTTACGAAAAACAACTGTTAAAGCAGGATGAAATCCTGTTTGATTACAGAACAAGCGCGCTTGAAAACTGCATTATTACAAAAATCAATTTTACATTGAAAAATGAATTAGAAAAAGACATATTAAAAGAGATTTCGGAAAGTATTGAAAAACGTAAAAACTCGCAGCCTCTTAATCTTCCAAATGCCGGCTGTATTTTTAAAAATCCAGTGGGATTTAGCGCGGGGAAACTTATAGAAGACGCAGGCTTAAAAGGCAAGAAAAAAGGCGATGCGGAGATTTCGCAAATTCACGCTAATTTCATAGTAAACAACGGCAACGCAACTGCATCCAATGTGTTAGATTTGATATATATAGCCAGAAAAACCGTGAAAGATAAATTCAATATAGATTTAGAACTTGAAATAAAGATTGTTTAGATACAGGCTAAATTATTTTTTCCAAGTATTGAATTCACAATTTTCTTTGCACCAATATCTTCTGCATCTTTTGTGTACATATGCGTGTTCTTTGCAGGTTAAATATATAAGATTTTCTACGCTATTGTTATAACCGTTGTTGTCTATGTGATGTACGTCTCTTCCGTCGGATTCTCCAAGCCAAGTATTTGCGACAAGTTTGTATATGGGACTTACATATTTATAGTAGGGAAAAGGTTCCTCTTCATATCTTGATTTTTCTTCTTCTGTGATCACTGTATATTCTTTCAACTCTTTCAAAATCTTTTTTGTTTTTTCTGATTCAACTAAAACCAGGTATCCTGCATTTTCTCCTCGGATATCAAATTGTTCTTGCACTAATCTATTTATTCTAATTCTTCCTAAATTACTTACTTTTATTTTAGGAATGGGAGGAAAGTCTCTAAATAGTTCTCCTTTTTCTTTCAGATCATTATGAAAATCCCAATTAAAAGATGGAGAAGAATTCTTCGTATTTATTTCTTTTATTTGTTTAGTATCTCTTAATTTATTCAACGAGTATTTTGTTCTTTTTAGTTTCCCATTTGTATTTCTAATTATTTGTTCTACTTTGTATTCGTCCCCATCAATTTTTTCGGTAGTCATAGTTTTCTCCTTTTTGGCTTGTTTTTCACATTATAGCACATTGAAATGACAACATATTGTCGTTAAACCGTATTGTTTTTTTACCTTTGCCGTCATTGCGAGCGAAGCGCGGCAATCCACGTTGCTTTTAAAATGGATTGCTTCGTCAAGGCTATACCTTTCCTCGCAAAGACAAACCAAAAATAAATTCATATGTTTTTGTTTTCAAACGACAACACGTTGTCGTTATACCATGTTAAATTATACACAAACATATTGTATGGAGGATGCTATGGAAAATCAGCCAAAGAAGTTAGAGTTCGGAAATCCCGAACATATTGCAAAGGTAAAGGTCTTGAATTCAAAAAACGGACTAAAACCGCCTGAAACTTTCGGACAGGCAATACGCAATATTATTGATATTATAAAAATACTGACCGATAATAACACAAAATTTAATTTAGACGAAAGCCTTTTTAATCACATAAATGATGAAATAACTTTTTTAAACAATTATGTTTCGCTTACTCCCTGCGAAGCGGTGTTCTTTTCAATAATTGCTAATGATGAAAACATAACTCTGAACAATATAAGCGATGTTTTAGAACTACGGAGAATTGAAGTTTTGGAGCAGTTTTCAAGTATTGAAAGTTTGTTTGCGAAACATTTGATTGAAAAATCAAGCGGAAACCGCTATCGCAGCGGCAGATCCGATTCTTACGCAATACCGGGTTCGGTGCGGGACGCCATTTCAAAAAATGAAAAAATTAAAATAAAAAACAATAAAATTTCAAGTCTGGACGATTTTTTTGACGAAATAGGTAATTTGTTTAGAGCTATTACAAATCCTTACGGAGATTCTTTAGCCGTAGAAGATTTTAGAAAAGAGCTTGAATTTTTAGTCACTTCAGGCAAGCATCTGCATTTTGTGAAACAGCTTAAAAAATATAACTTAAACGATTTTGAAGATATTGAACATACAGAGGTAAATGAAACTATTATATTTTTACAAATGTGTAATCTGCTTGTAAACCAAAATATGAAAACGGTTCAGATATCCGAATTGGAATTACAGGATTTATGTGAAAGCAGATCTTATGGAAGAAGGATAGAAAAAAATCTTGAAAAGAATCTTCCAGTGGTTTTTGAAGGCTTAATTGAATATTATTGCAAACCGGACGGCATAGGCGACAGAGATACACTGACGTTAACAAAAAAATGCAAGGAAGAATTTTTAAGCGAAATTAATCTTGTTGAAAAAGAAAATGAATTTGCGAAAAAACATTTAACAAAATCATTAAAAATACAAGCAAAAGAGCTTTTTTATAATGATAAAGAGGAAAGGCAGGTTAAAGAGCTTTCCGCGCTTTTACAAAAAGATAATTTTGCAAATATATGCGGTAAACTTAAATCAAAAGGTATGAGAGCGGGTTTCGCCTGCTTGTTTTACGGAGCGCCGGGCACCGGGAAAACTGAAAGCGTTTACCAAATTGCAAAACAAACTGAACGCGATATTATGCTTGTAGATATTGCCAAAATGAAAAGTATGTGGTACGGCGAAAGCGAAAAAATCATAAAAAATTTGTTTGACAATTATCGGTCAATAGCCGCAAATTCAGAAAATGCGCCAATTTTATTTTTTAACGAAGCAGACGCCATAATTAATTCAAGAAAAGAGGGAAACGTAAACGGCGGTTCAATAGATAAAACCGAAAACGCGATTCAAAACATAATTTTACAGGAAATGGAAACGCTTGAAGGCATTTTAATAGCTACAACAAATCTGGCGGTAAATTTAGACAAAGCTTTTGAACGCAGATTTCTGTATAAAATAGAATTCACTAAGCCGCAGCTTCAGGCGCGCGCGTTAATTTGGAAAAGCATTATAAAAGAGCTTGATGAAAACTCTGCCCGTATTTTGGCTGAAAAGTTTGATTTTTCCGGAGGGCAGATAGAAAACATTGCCAGAAGATACGCTGTTGATTCAATCCTCTCGGATTCTTCTGCAGGTATAGAAAAGATAATACGGTTTTGCGAAGAAGAAACATTGTTGAAAAATGATAAAGCGGCAAAGATAGGGTTTTTCCGCTAAAAAGACAATCTTTTCCTTTCTCCTCTCCCTAGTCAGGGAGAGGGCAGGGTGAGGGTGACAAATAAAGACTTAAAAACTCTGTATAAAACGCCGGCAAAGAAATGATATAATAATTATAGAACATTGAGTCGTCATTGCGGACTTGATCCGCAATCTATTCCTTATAGACTATCGGAGGCACATAATGTCTGAAATGCAAAAAAGAGACAAAATGGTAGGGCTTCTTAAAATACTAAACGCTTTGGACAACGGCGAAGTTGTTTTAAAAGATTTAGAGTCTGAAATGAATTTAAGTTTACGCACTATTCAGCGTTATATCCGCGCCATAGAAGACGCGGATTTTCCATTATATAGTCCTTCTCCGGGAATATATAGTTTTGTCGAAGGTTTTTCTTTGCAAAAAATGAAACTTTCGGACAAAGAAGCGTGTCTTTTGGTTTTAATGGACAATTTTGTCGGGTCTATAAACAATAAAAATCTTGCTGAAGCTTTTAAAGAATTAAAAACCAGAATTTTAAACAGTAATGCGGACAATCCTTTCTATATAAAAACTGCTGACAGCGTGTCTTATGAAAGTAACGACATAACAAAAGCGCTTGAAACCGCCGTAACCAATAAAGAAATAATAAATATGAAATATAAAAATCCTTCCGACGATATTGTCAGATGGATAAATAATATAAAACCCGTAAAAATAGCCTATTATGACGGTTTTTGGTATTTAATCGCTCTTGGCAATCAAAATAAGATATTGAAATTTAGGGTTACATATATTACCGATGTCAGGCTTAGCGGCGAGAATTTTAAATATGATAAAAAAATAGAAGCCTTGCTTAAAGAAAGTAAAAACATTTGGTTTGACGAAGAACGCGATACGGAAGTAAATCTTTTGCTGGATAAAAGACTTGGCAAGTATTTCAAAGATAAAGAATACTTTCCTTTGCAGAAAATAGAAACGGAAAATCCGGACGGTAGTTTTATAGTAAGCTGCAAAATTTCAAAGTTTGAAGAAATAATGCCTTTAATTTTCCACTGGATTCCATTCATAAAAGTAATATCGCCAAAAGAATTAGCGGAAACCGTAAAAGGAAAGGTTAAGAATTATTTAGAGGAATTGTAATTCTTAAAAAATATCGGGAGGATATTCGTGCAATTAGAAAATTCAGATTTTCTGGAAAGTTTATATGAATTTAGAAAAAATTACGGAATTTCAAAATATTATGAATCAGTGTTTACATATATTAGCGATACTCATTATCACGAAAACTACCACTCTGATATTTTAGCCTATTTTTTAAAAGACAATACCGCGAAAGAGGAATTTATTGAGTTTATTAAAGATAAATTCGAAATTTATAAGAAACAAATTAATATAAATTTTGATGATTACAAAGACGGTGAAGTTCTGCGGGAAAGCGGGCGCATAGACATACTCCTATACAGCCGTGATAAGAAAAAAGCGATTGTCATTGAGAATAAATCAAATAAAGCGAACGATATGTATAGGCAGTTATATGGATATTTTGAAAAATTAGACAAAAAAGAAATAGACGTTCAGGCTATTGTGTATTTAAACAAAGAGTCCATGAAAGAGCCTGATTTTTCAAATTTTACCAATGATGAAAAGAGAGAAATTAGCAAAAGGCTAGTGATTACATATTTAGGAGATAACTCTTTTGAAAAGTTTTTTGACGGAGTATCATTAAAATCCGACAACACGCGGACATTCGCATTATCAAAAGAAATTAAAAATCTTTTTAACTATATTGTTTACGGAGGAATGAATATGGATAATATGGAAGATTTTGCAAAACACTTAAGCAAAAACGGAAATTTACAGAAATTAGAACAGATTATGGATTTATATCGCCAGCTGCCGGTTTTTTTAGCAAAGTACTGCCAGAATAAAATTACCGAACATGCCGCTGGTTATAATACCTGGTATTATAAATCTAATTATCCTGTGATTGACATAAAATCTCAAGATGGTAAGATTTATGCTGTTGATATTTGCTGCAGCGCTAAAAGTATATCATTTGAGATTTTTATTAGACCCAAACCGAAAGAAAATCCGGTAGATTTTGGAAGGCTGAAAGCGGAGTTAGAATCACTAAAAAAAGATGCTGGTAAAGATTTTCCGTTTGATACTGAAAACTACCGCGGATATATTGTGGAAATAGAACATAACCTCGACATACATAAAATAGATGATATGATAGACAAAGTTTTATATATGGCAAAAAAATATATAAAATAATTCTGTTATTGAACTTGCCGGAGAAATTAGGAGGAAATAAATTTATGACCGATAATGATGAAAAAGTTATAATTCCGGAAATTGTTGAAAAAGAAAACAATAAGGAAGCAGATGCCGGAGTCGGTTGTTTACGAGGCATTATTATATTTGTTACCGGCTTGGCATTTTCTTTTGGTCTTGGAATTATCGTTTCGCTGCAAGCAGGAATAATATACGGAATTTTGGCGGCTGGGCTATTATTTGTTGTCATTACGGCACTTGCGATATATATGGCAAATACAGCAAAGAAACTAACGGTAACAGATTGCGTTTTGCCGCTTATAATTTCAATTATTTCAGCTGTAATTTTTTCGCCGTTTATGCTGCTTACGCTTGAGGTGTTTTCAATATTTACCTGCATAGGTGCGGGTTTTTTTATGTCGTTGGGATTATTTTTGTACAGAGCCAAAATAATTACCGGCTATTGGCTGATAATACCGGCTATAGTTTTTGCTTATGAAATTTTACCGATAAATATACCTGCCGGCGGTTTTGACGATATTTTTGCTTTAGGCGGAAGCGCGGGTAATTTTATGGTCAGAGCTTTATGGGGTATGGTAAAATTTTTACAGGTTAAAGGTACTAAAGAAAAAGGCTATTCATTGGAAGATAAGGAATAAAAACAACATAATTGTATGTGTTAATTTAAAGGAGGCAGTTAAATGGAAAAGGATTTACATGCTCTTATAGCCGATGAGAATTTTACAAAGATAGAAAATTCTTTAAAAAAACCTAATATTTTTTCAGCTTTATCTGTTGAACGGCAGGAAATCAGACATTCTAATTTTTTGGCGTATTTGTTTAATCCCGGAGCCAACCATGGATTAGGTGATTATTTTTTGAAAGAAATGTTACATAATATAATACAAGTAGATCCTCAAAAACAGTTTAGTAAGGTATCAGAGCTGGGAAATTTAAAAAATGCAAGAATTAAAACAGAATGGGAAAATATAGATATATTAATTTTGTTAGACAATTCCGTGATAATTATTGAAAATAAAATCGGCGCCAAAAATCACAGTAACCAATTAAGGGATTATAGAAAAAAAGCTGAAAAATATTTTAAAGATAAAAAACGAATTTATAGTTATTTAACAATAAACTCTGATGAAGCGGAAACAGATGAAGACAACGATGATGATTCAGACTTCTGGGGTCTTTCCGGATACAGTGATATTGCAAAAATTATAGAACAAATTTCTATAGAACAAATAACAGACAGCAGTCTTTTGTCTTATCTTGCAGATTATCTTAAAGTTATAAAACGAAACCTATTAAATGATGATGAAACTAATGTCTGGTTTAAAGAACTTTATGGAAAATGTAAGGGACAAATAGATTTTCTTAAAAAAGACCTTATTAACAAAAATGTCTTAAATAATAAAAAACACAACGATGATTTAATTTTTAAAAACTTTCAAGATGAGTATAATCGACATAAAGAAGTTTTCAAATTTATTCTAAACAATATCCCTAACCCCCTAGACCAAATGTATGATGCTTTTAAGGATATTGTTGGCTCTGAAGCCTGGGACAAAAGTAAAAGAGATTCTAAAAAACAAACAAATGTACGCTTTGTCCCCAAAAAATTAAAATCCTCTAAATTTCCATTATTCAATTATAATGAAAAACCTGAAAAACAAAAGACATCGCATGCTTATTTTGAGGTTTCTTATAAGTATGAACAAGATAAGAATAGGCTTATTATTGATGGGAAACTTGTTGTTATACATAAACTTGATTTTGCAAAAGAAATGAAAAAATTGTTTAACAGTCCTAAGAAATATTTTAAAAAGCATGGTATTCTTATACCTTACTCGGAAACCATACATAAAAAAATAATTCCTATAATTAGTGCAGATATTGATGATAAAGAAAAACTAAAACCAAAAATTTATAATAGAGTAAGAGAAATTGTTGAATGGGCGAATAAGGCTGCTGATGACATTGCAAAAGTATATAAAAAATAAAACGACAATACCTTGTCGTGCCTCCTTTGTAATATATGTAAAACACAAAGGAGAATGATAATGAAAATAACAGTAACGCCTTATATGGAATTTATAAACAATGCGGACAAATACACCAAGATATTATCAATTACCGAACCTGAACGAAAAATAGAAAAAATCGGGCAGCATCACTGTATTTTAGAAATGTATGATGTTGACGAAGTTGAAATAGATCCGACCGGCAGTTATGCTCCTCCCTCTAAAACAGAATGTTTTAAAGCAATAAAATTTGCCAAAACCTGGAAAGAAAATGACAATGTTTTAATACATTGTCTCGCGGGAATAAGCAGAAGTCCTGCGATAGCGTTCGGAATTGTTTGGTATTTAACTAAAAACAAAAAGGAAACTTTAAAAATATTGGAACATACCGAGAATACAAGAATACCCAATATGGCTATTATGAGAATATGGGCTGAAATATTTGATGATTTTCCGTTTTATACCGCAGATAATACGCAAATTTAAAAATTCGAAATTATTCTCTAATAACTAGCGACGTGTCATGCCGAACTTGTTTCGGCATCTTTCCGCTAAAGTTCAGACCCTGAAACAAGTTCAGGGTGACACATTAAAAGATTAGAGATAATTTTTAAAAAATTAACAAAAATCTTTACAAAATTAGTATAATTTAGGTGTATATAAAAACCTCAGGAATATATTGCGGGTTAAGCCCGCAATGACAATATCAAACTTATGACAAATATTGAAAAATTAAAAAATAAAAAAATCGGCGTATTGTATGGCGGGCTCTCCAGCGAAAGGGAAATATCTCTTAAGTCGGGCAAAGCCGTTCTTAACGCGTTAAAAAAATTAAAATTTAACGCTATAGGCATTGACGCGGATAAAAATGTCGCCGAAAAAATAAAAAAAGAAAAAATAGATTTCGCATATATAGTTTTGCACGGCAAGTTTGGCGAAGACGGCACCATTCAAGGCATGCTTGAAATTATGGGCATTCCTTACACGGGCTGCGGGGTTTTCGCAAGCTCCGCTTCAATGGACAAAGACATTTCAAAAAAACTTTTTAAATGTGCGAATATTTTAACGCCAGAAGGATTTACCCTTAAAAAATTTGAAGCTGTTCCCGAAATAAAGAATTATCCGGTAGTTGTTAAACCGTCTTGCCAAGGTTCAGCCATCGGGGTTTCCATAGTAAAATCAAAAAAAGATTTTATAAAAGCCGCGAAAGAAGCGTTTAAATATGATGATGAAATTATAGTAGAACAGTTTATAAAAGGTACGGAAATAACAGTCGGCGTTTTAGACGGACAGCCTTTGCCTGTAATTGAAATAGTGCCGAAAGGCAAATTTTATGATTTTAAATCAAAGTATCAAAAAGGCGGGTCCCAGCATTTGATTCCCGCGAGAATAAGTAAGAGCGCTTATATTCAGGCGCAGGTTAGCGCGAAAAAAGTTTTCGAAGCGTTTAAATGCCGAGCGGTTTGCAGGGTAGATATGATTGTAGATTCCAAAGACAAAGTCTGGGTGCTTGAAAACAATACCGTTCCCGGAATGACGGAAACTTCTTTGCTTCCCGATGAAGCTAGGGCTTGCGGCATAAGTTTTGAAGAACTTGTAGTAAAAATAATAGAATGTTCGTTGGTTTAATAGAAAATAACTCTCTCCTTTCTCCTCTCCCTTGTCAGGGAGAGGGCAGGGTGAGGGGGACAAATAAATAGTAAAAATGGATTCCGTTTTTCAACGGAATGACACAGCGCAAACAGGGTTTTAAATCGTAAAATTATGGTAAAAAGAAGAAAAAATTCCTACCGCAGAAGAGTGTCGGCGTCTGGTTCCGGGAAAAAAAGAAAAATAGGAAGGTTTTTTCTTTATCCGGTATTAGCGGCTGTTTCTTTGCTGGCTGTTTTTTACGGCGGACAAAAACTTATAGACTACGCTTATGCCGCGGACCGTATAAGCATAAAAGATATAGAAATTATCGGCTGCAAAAATGTGGCTAAGTCCGAAATAAGAGAACTGCTTCCTTTTAAGGCAGGCGATAATCTTCTTAAAGTTGATTTGTCCGGCGCCGAAAAAGAAATAAAAAAAGTTAAACCGGAATTAAAAGATATTTCAATAAACAGACGCTGGCAGAAAGTGCGCGTAAAACTTTACGAAAGGACGCCAGAAGCCTTTGTAGAACTGAACAGTGAAATATGGGGCGTCGATTTTGAAGATAAGCCTTTTCCTTTACGCGGGTTTATGAGCGGAATGAAAATTCCAAAAATTATCGGTAAAACCGATAAGGAAAAAAGTGACATTTTAAGTTTTATAGAATTGTTTAAGCCGATAAGCGAAGATTTTTTGGATAATATAGCGGAAATAAAATACGGAAGTTACGGCGATATAGTTTTTGTGACCCGTGACGGAATAATTATTTACTGGGGCGATACCAGAAAAGATCATATGGAAAGAAAGTTCGACAAGTTCCGTAAAATTTATGTTGACGCTTTATCGAAACATAAAAAAGTGGATTTTATAGATATGTCTTTTTACGAGCACGGCAGAGCGATAGTTAAACCTTATAACAGCAGTGAGGAATTAGGAGTTAAAAGTTAGGAATTAACGACAAAGTTAACGTGGATTCCGTCTTCCGACGGAATGACAAAATAGCTCGTTTGTTGTGTCATACCGATGAAAATCGGTATCCATTTGGAAATAAAATTTTATTATAAAATTAACCAAAGAGGGAAAACATGCCAAAACAGACTCTTATCGCAGGTGTTGATATCGGAAGTAATCAGGTTTGCTGTGTAGCGGGAGTTCCGGGCGAAGACGGGAGAATTATCAAAATTCTCGGGTCGTCTGTTGTTCCCTGTAATGACGGCATAAAAGCAGGAGCGGTTATTAATATACAGGAAGCCGCTTTGGCTGTTTCCAGAGCTTTTGACGAAACCGAAAAGGCGGTCGGCAGCCAGATAGGAAGCATTATTGTTGCGGTGAGAGGAAGTTTTGTCGAACCCAAAAACTCTACAGGCTCAGCCGATATTAACAATTCCGAAAAAAAAGTTACCCCTGAAGTCGTCGCCAATGTTTTAGACAGCGCCAGGAATAAAATAAAAATAGATTCCGACCGCCAGATTTTACAGATAGTACCCAAAGAATTTACTTTAAATCAGCAAAAAGATATACGTTATCAAAACCCTATAGGCATGAGCGGTTCTTTTATTGAAGTTGACGTGCACGCTTTGATAGCCGGAAGCGGAAATATAGATAATATAATGACAGCCGTAGACGCTGAAGTTGACGGAAAAATTTACAGTTATCTCGCGGCAAGCGATGTTTTGGTTACGAAAGAAGAAAAAGAGCTCGGCTGTCTTGTCGTGGATTTTGGCGGGCTTACCACCGGGCTTGTGCATTATGTTGACGGAATATTGAGATACACGAGTGAAATTCCGGTCGGGTCGGATAATATAACCAGAGATATTATGCATAAACTGAGAGCGTCGTTCGCGGTTTCCAAAGAAGTTAAAGAAATGTACGGCGCTGCTTTTGAATATCCGGATTTTAAGAACGAAGAATTCGAATACCGCGCTGCCGACGGAAGAAGTATGAAGAAATTCGATAAAGCGCAGCTTATGGAAATTATACAGCCGAGAATAGAACAGGTTTTATTTTCAATAGATAAAATAATGAAAGACAGCGCTTACGGCGAACAATTTTTATCCGGCGGAATAATTCTTACGGGCGGCGGAAGTCTCCTTATGGGTCTTCCGGAAGCCGTTGAAAAATATTTTGGCTGTTCGGTCAGAGTAGGCGTTCCGAATTCTGAAAAAGTAATAGGCGTTAACGATATAGTTTCAAGTCCTGTTTATACTGCCGCTATCGGCGCGGCTGCTTCGGCGCTTACCGATAATTACGGTTCTTATGTGTCATCGAAGACGTCTTCTAAAAACGGCTTTTTTTCCAAAGCCGCAAAATGGTTTGAGGATACTTTCTAATATGGCAATGAAAATAATTTTACCTCAAGACGGCGGCGGACAGCCGGCTATAATAAAAGTTATCGGTGTGGGCGGCGGCGGTACAAATGCCGTCAACAGAATAATAGCGGCAAATGTTACCGGCGTAGAATTTATTGCCGTAAATACCGATATTCAGGCTTTAAGAGGTTCTGCCGCTCCGGTAAGAGTGCAGATAGGCGAAAAAACCGCAAGAGGACGCGGAGGCGGAGGCGATCCTACTGTAGGGCAAAAAGCCGCTGAAGAAAGCGTAGAGATTTTGCGCGAAACAGTAAGAGGCGCGGATATGGTTTTTGTCGCAGCCGCTATGGGCGGAGCTACGGGAACGGGAGCTGCGCCGGTTGTAGCGCAGATTGCCAAAGAAGAAGGAATTTTGACTATAGGCATAGTTACAAAACCTTTGGACTGGGAAGAAAAAGTTAAAATGGATATTGCCGATAAAGGCATAAATAATTTAAGAAATCATACAGACGCTTTAATAGTTATTCCTAATGAAAAAGTTTTTCCCGTAGTTGATCATACTCTGCCGCTGAATATTATGTATGAGTTTATTGACGGCATTTTAAGACAGGCTGTTCAGGCAATAACCGACGTTATAACACAGCCCGGGGAAATAAACGTAGATTTTAACGATGTAAAAAATATTCTGGCAAACTCGGGTACTGCTTTAATAGGCATCGGCGAAAGCCTTATTTCCGGAGATGTTAAAGAGGCTGTAAGAAAAGCCGTAACAAGTCCGCTGCTCGGGGATATCGATATTTCTCTTGCCGGAAAAATGCTTGTCCATATTACCGCAACAGGCAATCTTTCAATAGGACAGTTCAAAGAAATTACCGACACCATAAAAAGATTCGGTATGCAGGGGCATATTAAGTACGGGCAAAGAACGGACAACAGGCTGGATGATAAAATAAAAGTTACAATTATTGCCACCGGATTTGAGAACGGAGATACCGATAACAAGGAAAACAAAAAAATCGGGCAGACGACTTTGTCTTTTGATGATGTGTCAAATAAAGAACCCTTAAAACCCGAGGAAATAGATTTTTCAAAACCCGCCTATACATACTGGAAAGTAAAAAAACTTAAATAAGTTTATTTGAGTTTTTTTATACTGAGCGAAGTCGAAGGGTCTATACGAATCAATCCAGAAAATTAAGTCTGCGACTGTTTTTTTTTTTTTTTTTTTTTTTTTTTTCTTTCCGGATTTTATCCGGCATTAATTTTATTTATTAAAAAATAAGGAAAAGATTGCGGGT
>WRFE01000046.1 GCA_009778965.1 Candidatus Endomicrobium labiotermitis | reverse complement strand
TCGTATGAGAAAGCGGATAGATTTTGGCAGGTGGTGGGGGAAACGGGAATAGGATACAGGTTTGGAAAGACCAAAGAAGAAAGATCAAATAACAAAGAACAAAAAACAGAAGATAAAGTTGAAAAGTTTACGGAAAATGCGGCAGAGAAAGAAAGACAGGCAAGAATAGCGGCATTGAAAAAGAAGATAAGTTTAACAAGAATAGAGTTTGAATTTGACAGGTCAAATTTGACCCCTGAAGCCAGAAGAGGAGTAGAAGAAGTAGCGCATTCGCTTAAAGAGTTAAAAAATCTGGATGATAGTGTCAGAATAAGAATAGAAGGACATACGGACGATGAAGGAGAGATGAAGTATAATGAATGGCTGTCAAAGAATAGAGCGAACAGCGTTTATAAGAAGCTGTTAGAATTGGGAATAGATTCCGGTATGATAGAAAAGATAGGACACGGGAAAACGAGACCTATAGCGACAAACGAGACAGAAGAAGGCAAAGCGCAAAACAGAAGAGTTGAGATAGTAGTAGAATAACGGCAATTACGAATTCACCCTCACCCTGCCCTCTCCCTGACTAGGGAGAGGATAGAGGTGAGGGTTACTAATTACGAGTTAACTATAAAGACAAAACGGCAGTTACGAATTTCAAATTACGAATTACGAATCAGCGGTAGCGGCAAAGAATAATTAACAAATAACGGCGATGGTAAGTTAAATTACTGTCGCTGTTTCTTTTGCTTGTTATTCTGCGCGAAGTCGCAGAATCTATAAATATACATAAACCTGCGAATTTATTTAAAAGCGCGTCATGCTGAACTTGTTTTAGCATCTTGTCGTTAAAAATACATAGACCCTGAAACAAGTTCTGGGAGACAACTTAGGTTAAGGAGTGAGATTGCGGATCAAGTCCGCAATGACAGCATAACTAATTTGTTGTTGCTAAATATCCCATCATCTCGCCTTTTGCAGTTAATGATAGACAAAGCAAGTCAAAAAAATATATAATTAGTGGCAATTACCTATTTAAACGGAGGTCAGATGAAAAAAGTATTATTGGCATGTTTTGCTTTTGTTTTTGCCGTGTCCGGCGTACAAGCTGTCAGTTTAATCCCTAAAATAAGCGCGGATATTCCCGCAACGATGAGTTATGAATATGGTCCGGATATGGAAACAAAATTGGGTTTTAGTATTGCTTTAGATATTCGCAATGAAATTTCAGATTATTTTTCCTGGGATGCCGGAGTGGAATACAACTTGCCAAGAGGTTTGGTAAACGTTAACGGAAAATCAAATTTTTCTTTTCTTCCTATATATGCATCGCTTTTATTTACGCCTCTTAAAACATATGGAGACGGATATGTGAAACCTTATTTTAAAGCAAGTATAGGGTATAGTATATTAGCTACAAATGCTATTGGTGACAGCGCAAGCGGCGGGCTGTATTATGGCGGAGGAGTAGGAACCGAATATAGGAATTTTGTTATTGAAGTGACAGGGTCGCACTATTCCGGCAGATATAAAAATCCGGATACAATAAATTTAACCTACAAGAAAATAAGCATAACAGTCGGTTATAAGTTTGATTTAAGTAAATCAGATGATGATTATGATGATGAGGATTATGATAATTTGAAATCTGAGTCAAATCATGAATCAAATCATGAGTCAGATCATGAGTCAGAAGATTAAACTAATAATATAAATTTTCTATTTGTCATCATGAGCGAAGTCGAATGCTCTGCCGTTAAAAGCAGATATTTCGGCTTCGCAACTTTATTATAAAACAAAGGAACCAAAATGGCTAAATTTGAACTTACGCAAACAGAGCAGTGGAAAAATCTTGAAAAGCACAGGCAGGAAAATAAGAATCTTCATATAAGAGATTTATTTAAAGACGCCGGCAGATTTAACAATTTTTCAATCGCAAACAAAGATCTGGGAATAACGTTTGATTATTCTAAAAATATAATAAACTCGGAAACTTTTCAGCTTTTGACGGGTTTTGCGGAGTTTGCGAAAGTAAACGAATATGCGAGGAAAATGTTTTCCGGTGAAATAATTAACTGGACCGAAAAAAGAGCGGTGCTTCATACCGCTTTAAGAAACAGAAGCAATACGCCGGTATATGTTGACGGTAAAGACGTAATGCCTGAAATAAACGCCGTGCTTGAAAAGATGAATATTTTTAGCGAAAACTTGAGAAACGGAAAATGGCTTGGCTCTACCGGAAAAAAAATTACTGATGTTGTAAATATCGGAATAGGCGGTTCGGATTTGGGACCTAAAATGGTTTGCGAAGCGTTAAAATATTACGCGGACGGTCCGAATGTTCATTTTGTTTCTAATATTGACGGCGCGGATATTTACGAAACCTTGAAAAAATTAAATCCCGAAACATCTCTTTTTATTGTTGCTTCAAAAACATTTACCACTCAAGAAACTATGACAAACGCTGTTACCGCAAAAAATTGGCTTACGGAAAAACTCGGCGATAAAGCAGTGGCAAGCCATTTTGTCGCTTTATCTACAAACGCGAAAAAAGTCAAAGAATTCGGTATTGATGAAAAAAATATGTTTGAGTTTTGGGATTTTGTCGGCGGAAGGTATTCTCTGTGGTCTGCCATAGGTCTTCCTATAGCCTGTTTTGTAGGTTTTGACAAATTTGCCGAGCTTCTTGAAGGCGCGCATTACATAGATAATCATTTTTTGAATACTCCTTATGAAAAAAATATTCCCGTAATTATGGCGGTGCTTGGTTTTTGGTATAACAATTTTTTTGGAGCTGAAAGCCACGCGGTTTTGCCTTACAGCCAGTATTTGCACAGATTTACCGCGTACTTGCAGCAGGGAGATATGGAATCTAACGGTAAGACCATAAATATTGAGGGCGACAGAGTTGATTATGAAACCGGACCTATAATATGGGGCGAGCCCGGTACAAACGGTCAGCACTCTTTTTACCAGCTTATACATCAGGGAACAAAGCTTATTCCCTGCGATTTTATAGGTTTTGTAAATCCTCCGCAAAGAGTTGGCGACCATCATGAAAAACTTATGGCAAACTATTTTGCCCAGCCTGAAGCTTTGGCTTTCGGGCTTACAAAAGAACAGGTTATAGATAATTTGGAAAAAGCCGGTGTTTCAAAAGAAGAAATAGAAATGCTAACCCCGCATAAAATTTTTGAAGGAAACAGACCTACAAACAGTATTTTGATTGATGAACTTACGCCAAAAACTTTGGGCGCTTTAATAGCTTTATACGAACATAAAATTTTTGTTCAAGGCGTATTGTGGAGAGTAAACAGCTTTGACCAATGGGGAGTAGAGCTCGGAAAGGTTTTGGCAAACGTAATTTTGCCGGAGCTTGAAGGTAAAGCCGACAATGCCCATGATATATCAACAAAAAGCCTTATTAATATTTTCAGGGAAAATAAGAAATAATTATTTCACAAGTTTTTCACAGGAAAATCTTGCGATTTCTCTCATTATGAGGTATAGTTTAAATATGAAAATCAGAAAGTTTGTGTCTGTTACCATTGCTTTCTTTATGATTTTGCCTTTTTTTGCAAAAACCGTTGACGCTGAGACAGTAGTGTCTTTGTGCGTAAATAGCGGTATTTTCGGTTATTACAGCTCTATATCTAATTCGGCTTTTAATATGGCTCATAAAGTTTTGCAGGAAGTAGGTATGTCCATGGAGCAAACTTCTAAAAAAGAAGTTCCGGCAAAAAAGGAAACAACTAATAAAAATGATATTCAGGCTGTTATTTTAGACAGCGCTTCGAAAAAACTGTTTAAAACAGTTTTAGTTTTTATACCGGTGTTTCATTATACGGCAAGTACCTTTAGCCAATCTGCAGTTTCCGTAAATACTGACGCTGTTTTTGCAGGATGGATGTCGCTTTTTATTCTAATGTGTATCCTTGCCGTAAGAAAAAAGGATAATGACGAAGTTTCATTAAATTATATAGCAGATAGACGCCCGATTGTATCATAGATCGGGCGTTTTCTTTTTATATCAAAAAATATGGTTTCTCATAAGGGGGAAAAATGTCAAAGATTCTTAAGAAGTTAAATTACAAAAAGATTGTTTCCGTTGCTACCGCGGTATGTTTTACTTTTTCTATTTTTGCAACAAGCGGCTTTGCTGCTCCTGTGCAAACAGTTGCGACAGGACTTCAAACGGTAAATACTTCTCCGGCTTTTAATCCCTCAAATTTTGTGGTTCCTTTTAATATAGGAAGAGTAACGGATTCCGTAAACTTTAACAGCGATAAAGTTATAGTGCAAATTCAGGATTTGCACGCACACGAAGAAACGCAGAGAAATATAGCAAATATTCTTTCCCTTTTGGATTCAAAATATAAAGTAAACAAAGTATATGTTGAAGGCGCTTTCGGCGATGTTGATACTTCATGGCTGGCAAACATTTCCGATGACAGTTTAAGAATTGCCATAGTAAATTCTCTTCTTTCCAGAGGTATTTTGACGGGTGCGGAATTGTATTCCGTTAATTCCGGGAAAACAAATATACTTAAAGGTATTGAAGATAAAAAAGTTTATCTTGATAATTTTGACAGGCTTGTCAAAATCGATTCACAAAGAGATGACATAAAATCGCTGTTTCCTGAAATAAGAATGATTCTTTCGTATCTTGCGAATCAGCATTATGGCAAGGAAAATAAACAAATAGAGAGAGTTGTAAATAAATACAAAAACGGCAATCTTGCTTTTGATAAGTATTTTTCATTCTTAGTAAGAAAAGCTAATAAACAAAACGTATATTTCGGTTTTTATCCTTCAATAGGATTATTGTCGGATATTATAGTTGTTCAAAACAGACTCAATAAAAATAGAGTCAATTCGCAGATAGGCGCTTTTTTAAACGAACTGAAATCCGATATTACTTACGCCGAGTACAGAGAATTGCTTGAATATTCTTCAACGCCAGGTAGTGAAGGGCTGTTTTATTTTAAGCTCGCGGATTTTTACAATAAAGAAAATTACGGCGGAAAATATCCCGAACTTGCCAAATTTTTGCATTTTATAAGCTTAAATCAGGCGATAAATCCTCTTGATCTCGTAAGCGAAGAAAGAGCATTGCTTTGGGAAGTAAGAAATAATGCCGCGAAAACAAATAAAGAAAGAGAACTTCTTTATTTGGGTAACTTTATAAATTTAATGGAAGGATTTCTTGAAAATAAAATTACCGCGCCGGAATACGCGTATTTTGAAAGAGAACTGCCTAAATTCAAAGCTTTGTGGACAAAATATACAAGGATGTCCGAACTTCCGGGGCTAGAGCAGTATTATTCTTTATTCGAAAATTTTTACAAAGCCAACGTTGAAAGAAATAATATTTTTGTAAAAGAAATGAAAGGCAAGCTTCCGAAAACAAATGAAGCAAATATAGCGTTCTCAAAAGATATGGTAATGACCGATGTTGCCGAACTTTTAGCTAACGCGAAAGAAATAGAAGTTGTAGTAACCGGAGGGTTTCATACTCAGGACGTCTCGAGAATTTTACAAAATTCACGCCAAAGTTATGTGGTAATAACTCCGAATGTAACGCAGGACGCGGCTACTGCCGATAAATTATTCACGGAAAATGTCTTAAGAATTTCAAAATATATTCCTTCAAACGCTTTTCAGGCTGTATTGGTTTCCGAAAACTTTAAAATTGCCGACACTCCGGCAAATACTATAAATGTTTTGATGGAAACAGTATTTACCAAAAGCGTGTTAGAGAGCGCTGCTGTCAGGGACGAAAAAGGCAATATTCTTTCAATAGACGCAAATACAATAAACGATGTTATAAGAGCAGGCGCGGAAATTCTTAAGGATAAAGGAATTGAAAATTTAAGTATTTCACAGCCGGAAGCCAAAGAAGACGGCAGTTATGAAATACCTGTCAGTTACAATAACACAAAAACTCAAATTTTCGAATATGAAATACCTGTTCGCTCCGATATCGCAAAAACGGAACTTTACAATGTCGTAAAAGTAAAATATAAAGTGACTGAAAACGAAGTTTATGAAATAACAGACCAAACTCAGGCATATAATGTAAAAACCGCGAAAATATATGGATATTTTAGCGCTGTGTTTGGTGGCGCTGTTGCGTTATTTGCGGCAGTTGTAGTATTTAGTGTTTTCCCTGTTACAATGATGCTGGTCCCCGCTTTTTCATCGATGTTTATAGCAGGCGCTTCAATTTTGGGCATACTTGTTCCATCCATGAAATCAATAGAAAATGCAAAAGTAGTTGAAGAAGTTCTTTTTAAAGCGAAAGCAGAAAAAGAAAAAGGAATAAGCGACGTTGTAAAAAATCAGATGCAGATATTTCTTGATACTCTTAATGATTTTTATGGACAAGAACTTGATTCTGTTAAAATTGTGAATGATGATACTTTGCCGGATAATGTTATAGCGGAAGCCTATAAATCTGACGGAATAATACGCGTAAACGGTTTGGCATTGATGCGTTTGGCGGAAGATGAATATGATTTGGTGGAAGACATTATAATAAGACATGAATTAACTCATATTAAACCGAAATTTTCATTGTTTAGAACGGAATTTTGGGCAAACGCGAAAACCATATTCAGTCCTAATAATATGATAGTAAATTGGGTTGCTTATTCCGGAAATAATTTCCCAAAAGTATTTTTGAATTTTACGAAAGCAGTTGACAATTACAAAGCCGCAAAAGAATTATATAAACCGGAAGCTGTATCAAATGTTATAGACGCCATAAGAGAGGTTCGTAAACATGCAGAGGCGCCGCAGTACACGCAAGCCATTAAGGACGTTTTAAACGAATTGGCGAATGACAGCGCGGGAAAGCTTATTAAAGATAAAGATAAATTGGAGCAGTATAAGAATCTTTTAAAAGAGTTTAATATATCTGAATCGAATCCTGTAGAGATTGCCGTTGCAAAAGAGTATTCGGACGGGAAAATAACAACTACTGCCATAGCGGAAAAAATACTTCCTACAAAAAAAGACGATATTCTTTATATAAGAGAGCTGCCTGAACAAGAGCAATTAAGACTGCTTAGAAGAGGCATTTTGGAAATGCTTAAAGGTAAGACTTATATAACTATGCTTGCCGCCGGAGCAAGTTCCAGAATGAGTACGGCTCAGGCGCCTGAAGAAGTAAAAGGTATGGTTAAAGGTAAAACTATACTTTCAAAAGCTGCAGTTCCAGTCGGAG
Source organism: Candidatus Endomicrobium labiotermitis (assembly GCA_009778965.1). Lineage (GTDB taxonomy): Bacteria > Elusimicrobiota > Endomicrobiia > Endomicrobiales > Endomicrobiaceae > Endomicrobium > Endomicrobium labiotermitis. The sequence goes on along the minus strand of WRFE01000046.1, from coordinate 8,972 downwards.
AAGTTAAAGGAGATGCTGTAACATATTTTGATGCTTATTACGAAAACGTGTCAAAATTATTTACTGCCATCAATGAAGCGGCAAAAAGAGCCGGAATAGAAGGTGATGCCAGGAAAAATTTAGTCGGTTATTTAACAAATGAGCAATATAGTGAAGAACAGATGGGAATGTTGAAAGATAACAATTTTTACGGAATACCGCGGGAAAGCGTAAGAAACTTTTTACAGCCGCTCGGAGCTAAATTCATAGGTACAGCTGAGGAAGTAAGAAAAAAAATGCCTGCGAAATTTGATAATGCTCAAGAAGCTGATGCATATTACGCAAGATTGGCATATTCTGCCGATACCAGGCAAATGGTTGTTTCCGGAAATGAGTCTGCCGCCATATTGCAAGGAGAAAGAGATCCGTGGGGTCACGGGGAATTTTTACATCAGACTGTAATAAGCGGCGAGCTGCTTTATATGTTGGAAACTGGAATAGAAAATGTTTATATTAAAAATGTTGATAATTATGCATCCAAATTTGACGCCGCATGGCTTATGACTCTCGGATTATTTGCCGAAAGAAGAGAAAAAGATCAGAGCATAGGTTTTCAGGCTGAACTTTCAAAAAGAGTTCCGGGAATTGCCGGCGGAAGCTGGGTTTACAGCCCTGAAAGAGACAGTTATTTTTCAGCTGAAGATCCTACGCTTAAAGCTACTGCTGAAGCGGCAAAAAAAGACTCCGGTAAATATAGCAATATTCCTCTTACGGGAGAAGGTTCTTCATACGCGTTTAATAACGGAGCAGCCTTTGCGTCTGCGGAATATATAGCAGAATTATATATGAAAAAAGGTCAGACTCTGGAAAATTTTATTCTTGAACTCAATGCTGCCAAAGGAAATCAAGATACTCTTGAAGAAATAGCTCAAAGAGGAAGAGCTAAATTTCCTAAATTGATAGACGGTAAGCCTGCCAAGCAAAAAGTTAAGGTTACCATAACACGAGAATTAATAGACAGAATTAAAGATTCTCTTTCTAAAGAGGAACTTGAGCAATTAGAAAACAGGATAGGTCAAACGATAGAAACGTATCCTATAGCAGTGAAAGTAGAAACTAATTTGTGGCAAAGTACGGGAGTATCGGGGAAAAGAGTAGTAACAGTCGGTGTTGACGGCGCGAGAAATATAGATATAGAAGAATATTTGCAGCTTCCATGGGAAGAAAAGACAAAGATGCTTTCATGGATGAGATTTATGGCTACAAAAGCCTGGGATAAGTCCGAAAGCGATAAAGAAGACTTGAGAGTAAAATATAATGAATCACTAAGCTTAAAAGAAGGCGATGAAGGATATGTTACAGATGTTAACGATCCGAGATTAGCAGTAGGTTTTGAAACATATGAAGGCAATAAAGTATTATCGGATGATTTATTGAGATATATATTTGAAGCCGAATTGCTTGACGTTAATATTTTAGCCGGTTCTGATTCACGTGAAGATGTTGTCGTTAAAGGAAAAAGTTTGTTTGGCAGAGTAGCCGATCCTGCCAAAGCGTTTATGAACGCAATGATGAACATATTTACAAAAGACAAAAAAGAAGCTCAGCTTATAGAAAGAATGAACGCTCAGTTGGCAAGCCTAAGAAAAGAAGGATTGACGGCGGAATCTGTCAAAAATATAGTAGAAAAGTTTTTTAAAGAAAGCGGACTTACGCAGGCCGAACGCGATGAAATGTTAGCCAATGCCCTTAATAAAATTAAATTCGGCACTGCGGGATACAGGCAGCAGTTCGGACCGATGTTTAATTATGTACATATATTGATAGTAGCGCAGGCTCTAGCAGTTTCTGCAAAAGCAGAACATGGAAACAAAGCGGGAGCTCCCAGAGTATTTATAGGTTATGACACAAGATATATGTCAAAAGAATTTGGTGAAATATTCGCGGGTGTTCTTGCGGCAAACGGAGTTGAAGTGCATTTAAGCGATAGAGATGTTCCAACGCCTGGACTATCGTACATACTAAAAAATAACCCTGTATATACTTATTCGGTAAATATTACGGCAAGCCATAATCCTTATGATTATAACGGTATTAAAGTAACCAATTCAACCGGCGGTCAGGCAAGTTCAGAAGTTACAAAATCGATAGAAGGCGAGATACAAAAAATAGTTTCAGGTGAAGTAAACATTAATTACAAGACCCTCGCTCAAGGAGAGACAGACGGCACAATTAGCATACTGAGTGATAAAGACGTAAAGGATAAGTACATAAAAGGTTTTATGGAAATGTTTAAGAGACAATTCAATATAACTACGGATGAAGAATTTGAAACGTTTAAAAAAGAAAAAGCATCTAAAGCGTATTTTGTCGTTGATGCTAAAAACGGAACAACTCCTGACTATTATGAAACGTTATTTAAAGAATTAGGCATTACCAATTATAAGATAATCAATGCTGATTTTGATCCGACTTTCCAGGGAGAAGATCCTAATCCGGACAGAAATGTGGATGCGCTGAAAAAAGAAGTAGAAAGTATTCAGAAAGCCAATAAAGGAATGCTGGTATTTGGTTTATCGACAGATCCTGACGGAGACAGAATGGCGGTAATTGAAGGAAGAAATCATTTTACGACAGACAGCGTAATCCTATACAGCGCGTACAAACTTTTACAACAGGGTATAGAGAAATCAAATGCTGCCGGCAAAAAACAGACAGTCACTTTTATAGTGAATCGTCCGACAAGCGTATCAATGGAAGCGCTTAAAGAGTACGCGGAAAAGAATAATTTAAACGTAAATGTTGAAATAGTGCGTACGCCTGTAGGGTTTAAGTGGATAGCGGAAGAAATCCAAAAAGCGGAAGAAAAGGCAGCCAAAAACGGACTAGCACCTATGATTATGGGAGCGGAAGAGTCCGGAGCAGTAGTAGTGGGCGGGCTTACTTATGACAAAGACGGATTAGTAGCTACGCTGTATACATCATTGTTAACGCTTAATGACGGAAAAAGTATAGATGAAACATTAAAAGAAATTACTTCAGATGCGGTATTGGGCTGGAATCCTGTAAAGACATTAACGAATATAAAGCTAGGAGAGCTTTCGCAGCTTGACGTGGTTAAAGAATCGTTGAAGAATGTTTTGAAAGACAACAATGCCAGAGAAAGTTTTATAAATTCTTTTTCTTCTATTATGGAAAAATACGGACTGGAAATAACAAGCATTAAGGACGTAAATGAGATAAACGGAGTAAAGGTAGATGATAAAGACGCTTTTGAAGGAATCAGAATAGAAACGAATGATCCTAATACCTGGGTAGTTTTAAGACTTTCCGGAACTGAGCCGATAGTAAAAGCTTATGTAGAAACAAATGATGAAAAGAAAACAGACGAGCTTGCCAATCTTTCCAAATCGGTTATTGAAAATATAGCTTTAGGAACGCAGACACAAGAAACCAAATTATCAGGAATTCAAAGCTTTATAAACGATATCATAATTACAATTGCCAAACTTTTAGGCATAAATTTAAAAGATACGTATATAACTAAAAATTATCCTGAACTTATACGTCTGGATGATGTTATAAACCTTAGCAGGAGTTCCGAAGAACAATCTTTATATGATAATTTGATTGAAAAAGCCGGCAGAGGAAAAAACGTACATGCCATAATGCCTATGGATAAATCAGTAAATATTAATGATATTATTGGTTCTATTTCTGAAAAATTTAAGGCTTATGATGACGGAAATCTGAATGTAACTACTGATATTCATCAAACCGGATTAAGACATATTCAAAGCATTTCAATTACTAATAATTCAGGGTTTTCAATAAACCTGTATTATTATACAGACGGGGCAACCAGAATACAGCCTTCTTATGACGCTTTATCGTATTTAATAAATGATGTGCTTGAAGGTTCTGTCGGCATTATTGAAAACGATTTAGATTCCGCTGTTTCTTATGAGAATTTGTTGGTTCTTTCTCCCGAAGCCACTGTTTACGCGAGAACAAAAAATGAAGCTGAAAATAATTTGGCTAAAACCAAATCATACTCCAATGTGACAAACGGCATATCGGAACAATCTAAAATCGCAAAGCTGTCTGAGGAAAGAAAGATAAAGAGAAATCTCAATGATATGCGTAATCAGCCCAGAACATTTACAATAGCGGATGTTTCCAGAATTTCAGACAAAAATATTTTGAAAAAGATAGAAAAAGTCGGATCAAACACCGCTATAGTAAGCTTAAATTATTCGGATTATAAAGGAAAAATTGAAGATATTCGTAAATTTATAGCCGAAGCTCATAAAATGGAGATTGACGTTATTTTGGAATTTAAAGCTTCTGCCGGAGAGACGGAACAGATGCTTGCTGATTTGGTAAACGAAAACAGCCTTAAATCATTAAGAGACAGAGCCGGACGCGGCGTTGACGGAGTAGTGTTTGATTTCGGAGAAGAAACGGCTGCAGCGATGAAAGCTCCTTTAATTTCAAAAATGCTTTCTGTTGTTAAAAGCGAAAATTCCGAAGGTTTGTTAGCCGTCAAGACATCTGATTACAATGATAATTTTAAAAAAGACGGTTTTACCGATTTTAACGGCAAATGGAAAGAACTTGTTAAAACCGAAGGGGAATATAACAAAAAAACATTGGATACAAGCGAACTTGCCAAGTCTGCCGCGGAAGAAGTTGAAAAAGGCGCTGAAGCAATAGGTTTTAATCTTGAAGTTATCGAGCTTCTTGAAACTGCCGGAATTAATTTTAATTTTACCGCGTTGATAATGGGTATTATCTCCAAATGGACAGCTGTTCTCAGGCAGACTCCCGAAGGAAGATACCGTGAAGGCAAGCGTGTGGGACTTAATGAAAAAGTTTCTATTTCCGCAGAAAACGAGAATCATTTATATAGGCTTTTAAATGAAATGCGCACAAAAGAAACATATAATAATGAAGATTTGCGTCATTTGCTTGAGGATTTGCAAAAACTTTCCGGTACCGATAAAACAAAATCGTTTATAAATGATTTTCTTGCCAAGTTTGCAAAAAGCGAAGGTAAATTTTCTAATGATGAAAAAGAATTATTAGTTTCGGAAGTAAGAGGTTATCTGCAGGGTATGCTTGAGAAAATGCAGTCGGACATATACTCGAAAGGCTTAAAGTTTAATATAAAAACCGACGCCGATATTTACAGGTCGGCTTTGGTTGAAGCCAAAATGTATATTGTTCTTAACGGAATAGAACCTTCTAAAGCCAAGAATAACATTCCTTACGGAAATGAACTGTTCTCGAAAGGGGATACTTATAAAACGCCTTATGACATGAAGCTTTTAGATGTTGAAAAAATGGTGTTTGAGAAACAAACAGCGCCTACAAACGGAGAGTTAAGAGAAGCTATTAATATTCTTACCTGGTCGATTGAAAGCGGAAATATTTCAAATGATAATAAACCGATAGCTCTTGCCAAACTGTTAGACTTATTAGCAATGTACAACAGAGAAGTAGGCAAGATAGAAAAAGCCGCTGCTACAGATCAGCGCTCCGGAGTCCAAGCAATTTTGGCGTCCGCTTAAAACCGGAAGTATTCGGCTTGCCGGGATTTTCTTTTAAATAGATTGAAAAATCAAACATTTTGTGTTATAAATATAACCAATATGAATACAAATTTTAAAATCTCAGACAAATTTGCTTCCATAATAGATAAAGTTTTGCAGACTGCCGCTGAAACGGGATATGAAACTTATGCCGTTGGCGGTTTTGTACGCGATTTATTTTTGAAAAGAGAATCCAAAGATTTGGATATTATGGTTGAGAATATAAATAACCGCGGCGACAGGTTCTCCGGAGTAGATTTTTCTAAAAAAATCGCGGCTAAATTTAATTTGCATGAACCTGTTCTTTTTGAACGTTTCGGCACCGCCAAACTTTTTATTGACGATGAAGAAGTAGAATTTATAATGCCGCGAAAAGAGTATTATGACGATAATTCAAGAAATCCGGATACGGAAATAGGCTCGCTTGAACAGGATGCGTTAAGAAGAGATTTTACGGTTAACGCTTTGTTTTTGCGTTTAAGCGATATGCAGGTTTTGGATTTAACTTCAAAAGGTTTAAAAGATATAGAAAATAAAGTTATAAGGGTTGCAGACTCCGATAACGCCCAAATAATATTTAAGCAAGATCCTCTGAGGATTTTACGCGCTGTCCGCCAGAGTCTTCAGCTCGTGTTTCAAATAGAGCCTGAAACCTATAAAGAAATGAAAATTTCTTCAGAACGCATAAAAATAGTTTCTCCCGAGCGTGTAAGAGACGAATTAAATAAAATACTTGTTGAAAATACGCCTTCGTCGGCTTTTAATATGATGGATGATATAAACGTGCTTTCCGAAATTTTGCCTGAGATTTCAATGCTTAAAGGTTTAAAACAGCCTGAAAAATATCATGACGAAGACGTTTATAGCCATACTTTAAATGTTTTAGACAGAACGGCGCCGGAGCTTGTTTTAAGAGTTGCCGCTTTGCTTCATGATGCGGGAAAGTACAATACATACAAAGAAGAAGCCGGAAAAATAACTTTTTATGATCACGAAAACGAAAGCGTAAAAATAGCTGAAGATATTTTAAAAAGACTAAGATATTCTAAAGAATTTATTCAAAAAGCTATTGCAGTTATAAAAAATCACATGTATCCTAAAATGTATACTCCGGAATGGAGCGATTCTGCGGTAAGAAGATTTGTTAAAACTGCAGGTGATAATATAAATTTGATATTTGAATTATCAAGAGCGGATTACGGAAAAAATAACAATGAGTCAAGCATTGATGAGTTAAAAAAAAGAATTGAAGGTTTAAAGTCTGACGGTTTACTGCCTCCGAAAGGCGAGCTTGTAAGCGGAAATGAGATATTGGAATATTTTAATCTTCCTCCCGGGTCGTGGATAAGCGAAGTTAAGAATAAAATAGAAGAATTAAGAATTGAAAATCCTAAAATAACAAAAAGCGAAGCGTTAGATAATGTAAAGAAATTATTAAAAATTGAAGAAAAATGATAAAATAATAATGGAAGATAAATTTCAAAGTTCAGAGTTCAAAGTACAAATGTAGTGTTTCGGCAAAGCCTAAACTTGTTTTAAATTTTCGCTTTGCGAAAACACATAATTTGAACTTTATTCTTTGTTATTTGAACTTTGTCGTTAATGAGGGGTAAAAAATGTCAGACGATATTTCAAAAAAGAACCATAAACCCGAAGAACCAGAGCCTCAAGAAGACATTCAAAATACTTATGACGTTGAAGGTCTTATCGGCGGCGGAGCCGCGGGTCTCATAATAGGTATTCTTATATCTCTTGACGTGGTTTTGACTTTTATATGCGGAATGTTTATAGGATTAGTAGTGGGAACGAGAATTAAAAAAGATAAAAATAAATAAACGTTTAAAAGGAAGCGAATGGCTATTAATTATTTTTCGCATATTAAGAAATATATTAATAACTTTTTTGAAAAAATCGAGCCGTATTGCGAAGATATTAATATTATTTACGCGAAACCTAAAAGAGAAGAATATGATAAACTTTTAGAATTTTATGCCGGCAGCATCAAACAAAATCCAACCGACGCATCTGCGTATTACAATCTAGGACAAATACACCATAAGAAAGGACAATCCGAAGAAGCCGTAAAAGCGTTTACCAGAGCTATAGAATTAGAGCCGAATTATTCTTTTGCCTATACTGCCAGAGGCGAATCATATGCTTCTATTGAGCAATTCGATGTTTCGCTTAAAGATTTTCAAAAAGCCGCGGAATTAAATCCGAAAAATCCTGCGGTTTTCAGCGGTCTTGGAAATGTTTACAGAAAACAGGGTAAATATGATGAGGCTATTAATAATTTTAATGACGCTTTGGCTCTAAGCGGAGAAAATGCTTCGGCATTTTCCGGAAGAGCTATGGCTTACATGTATAAAGGCGAGCTTGAAAATGCAGTAGCGGACTTTACAAGGGCAATAGAACTTAATCCTAACGATGATTATTCTTATACAAACAGAGGTATAGCTTACAGAAAGCTTAATGATATTGATAATGCCGTAAAAGATTTTAACAAGTCCCTTGAAATAGAGCCGGGCAGCTCTTTTGCCTTAAGCAACAGAGGTATGGTTTACAGAATAATGCTCAATGAAGAAGCCGCCGTAAAAGATTTTGAAGAAGCCGTTAAAAATAATCCTGAAGATTCGTTCGCGCATTATAATCTTGCGAATTTATATAAATATCAGGGTTTTTCCGACAAATCTTTTGATGAAATAGAAAAAGCCATAGAGGACAATCATAAATTTGCTCCCGCTTTTTTGATGAGGGCTTATATATTCTGCGAAAAAGGCGAATATGACAAAGCTCTTGAAGACGTTCGGCTGGCTGAAAAACTTATGTCCGGAATGTATTTTGTCCATTTTTTTAAGGGCTATATAAAACATATTCTCAAAGATTTTAACGGCGCGATGCATAATTATGCGAAAGCAATTGAACTTAAAAACGATGTTCCTGAAATAATATACGCTTACGGACTTTCTTCTTTGGCAGCCAAAAACTTCCGGCTTGCAGATTCCAACTTTACCAAGGCAATAGATTTGGGCTTCAAAAATGCCGAAATATACACGGCGCGCGGGCAGTCGTTTTTGCTTGTGCGCAATAACACTCTTGCCGTTAAAGATTTTAACGAAGCGTTACTACTTGATAATACGCTTACAGAAGCTCATTATATGAGAGGGGAATCTTATTTTTATTTGAAAGAATACAAAATCGCATATAAAGAATTTATCGAGTGCATTGATCGGGATTACCAGAAAGCCGAATCGCTTTATTTTGCCGCGTCATCATGTTATGAACTTGAAAAATACAGAGACGCCATATCTTATTTTACAAAAGCCAAAGATGCCGGATATCCTGTTTTTGATATTTATAAGCGGCGTGCGAAAGCTTATTTGAAAGTTGATGAAATAG
>WRFE01000045.1 GCA_009778965.1 Candidatus Endomicrobium labiotermitis | reverse complement strand
CGTTGCCCATACCGCTGTTGATATAAATCCTTCATAAGGGGCATCTATCGTACTTTCATCCAGACCTATTAAATATGTCGCCGTTGATACTGTCGCTAATTCTAAATTCGTAACGTTTTCACTTGCGACATTCAATACCCACGTTGCCGTTGCTGACCATACCGCCGTTGATATAAATCCTTCATAAGGGGCATTTATAGTGCTTGTACTTAACCCTAATAAATTAAGCGCCATTGTCGCTGTCCCTGCTTCCGCCGCGTAACTTATTCCGCCAGTTACCCACGTCGCGCTTGTCGCAAATGCCGACGTTCCTGCCGTCTCTGCATATGTTACTGACGCTTGATACACTATATTCTCAAAATCAAAATTTGCATTGGTTAATAAACCGTCTAAATTCAGTGTCCAAATTGACGTTGATATGAATCCTTCATATGGTTCAATTTCTGAACTGTCATCTAATCCTGTTACATATATCGCTCTTTCTACTGTTGCCGATGATAATCCAATAACGCTTACACTAGCTACGTTCAATGCCCACGTCGCTGTCCCTGCATTATTCGCATATGCCGCTGTTGATATACCGCCGGTTACCCACGTTGCACTTGTCGCATAAGAAGCCCATATCGCCGTTGATATGAATCCTTCATATGGTTCAATTTCTGAACTGTCATCTAATCCTGTTAAATATATCGCCCTTTCTACTGTTGCCGATGATAATCCAATAACGCTTACACTGGTTACGTTCAACGCCCACGTCGCTGTACTTGACCATATTGCTGTTGATATAAATCCTTCATATGGTTCAATCTCTGAACTGTCATCTAATCCTGTTAAATATGTAGCTCTTTCTACTGTTGCCGATGATAATCCAATAACGCTTGCACTGGATACATTTGCCGCATTCAATGACCAGGTCGCTGTTGTTGACCATATTGCCGTTGATATAAATCCGGAATATGGTGTATCTATTGTACTGCTATCTAATCCTATTAAGTATGTTGCCGTTGATACTGTTGCATCTATTAATCCTAAAACACTCGCGCTGGATACATTTGCCGCATTTAATGACCACGTCGCTGTTGTTGACCATATTGCCGTTGATATAAATCCTTCATACGGCGTATCTATACTGCTTGTGCTTAAACCTACTAAATCTAATGCCCAAGTTGCAGTGCTTGCAAATATTGCATTTCCAGCTGTCTCTGCATATGTCACCGATGCTTGATAAACTGTACCCCAGGTTAATGTGTCTTGTTTTCCTGTTAATGCTGTATACACCCCGCTTGATGTTATCAGATATGGGGAGTTTAGTGTTGGAATATCACTAGACGCATACCAGACAGGACTTGTTCCTGTTGTTCCGTCAGAGCCAAGATATTGCCCAACTGCATCCGGGTCAATAAATGTCCCTGTTGCTACATTAGCCCAATATACAGTAGTACCATTTGTCATTAAAGTTTGCCCGCTAAGACCTTCGCTTGCAAATATTTTTGATAATGTTACCGCTCCATCCGCTATTTTACTTGAAGTTATAACTCCGTCCATAACAGATAACGCATAAGGGCTTGCAGTTAAAGCTGTTATTCCTCCAAAAGTAGTCCCGTTATACGAAACTTTCACCCAAACAGATTGGTTAAAAGAGTTACTGATTGATGTAACATCAAATGTCACGCTGTAAAGTCCGTTGTTAACCTGCACGCCATTCTGCGTAATAGGACTCCCTATTTGAATTGATCCTCCGGAATCAGAGTAAAAAGTAAATACAAAATTACCTGTACTGGTAATTGGGACACCCGCATTATCAGTCAGCCTGCCCTGAAAAGCCAATGTTTTTGGAACATCGGCATAAACGCCTGCACAAAAAATAACAAGCCCCACAAACGCCAACAAAGACAGTTTCAACAATTTTTTCATAATTCTCTCCATAGTACTTAATATGAATTGCCTACAGTATAACCGTAAAAAAGTAAACAACATAGATTCCGGATCAATTCCGGAATGACAACTCTATTACTTAAGCGGTTTCGCGCAGTTCACGCAAAATCTCAACTTTCTTCCCGCGGGAACAGTATTTATATAACCGCAATGAGGACACAATATCACTTGAACATCTTCTTTTTGCGCCGGCGGAGCAACAACTTTTGGCTGCCTTGCCGGTTTCTCCGGTTTTGGCGGCGCTTCCGGCTTAACAGGAGGAATAATTGCTTCAGGAACTGTTATGGGTTCCACCGGCATATCCGGCACCATAACCATTTTATGATTATATCCTTTGCCCGGCGCCAGAACAACGCTAAATTGTTCTTCGGCGTATCCGGTAGCTACAATTTTCCCTTTTACCGAACCCGGATCAAAAACATCTCTCCAAACGCCTTTATTATTTGTTCTTCCGGCAATTTTATTGTCAATCCAGACAAAAGCGTTTTCAATAGGGATGTCTTTATCTCCGTTCTTACGTAACACTGTTATATTCAGAGGAACTTTTGAATATACCATTTCCGCATTAATAGAGTTAATATTTGATATATCCACGTTGCTTCTTACAAAAGGTTCAAACTCGTTAGCTGTAAAAGTAAATTTGTAAATGCCGCTCGGAAGCGGAATAGTAACCGGTTTACCGGTACTGATTTCTCTTGTAGTCTGAAATTCGTTGCCATCAATTCTAAGCTTAGCCACAAAAGATTCGGAAGAAGCTTTTGCAGATCTTACCCTGAATGTAATAAGCTTATTCATAAGCACGGATACTTCGGGTTTGGAAGTAGCGGTAACAGTAACTTCTTTTAACGCTTCGCCGTAACGTCCGTCGGGATCAAGAAATCTTATTTTGTAAGTTCCAGCCGTTAAATTCGTTTCTAACGGAGTATACCCTCTGGGCTTTGCTTCGCCGTCAATATGAACAAGCATTTTTGACGGAACGGAAGTAAGTTTATGCCGTTTAAACATTCTGCCTTTCATGGAAAATACATTTTCGCCGTTTATATTTTTAAGATCGGTTTCCCAAAAACGCTTATCAATGTCCGCGAATATTTCTTCTTGTCTCGATCTTGAAAAATCTATATTGGCAAAACCGTCTTCACGGCTTCTTGCCTTAGAACCTAAATCTTCAAAGCCGTCAAGAACAAGCCTGACAGTATGCTCTCCGGCTCTCAATGACGTTCTGCACGGCGTAACGCCGAATTTATTGCCGTCAATATAAACATCCGCGCCTTGCGGATCGGAATCTACGCTAAGGTCAAAATCAAAAATTAATTCTATTCTCTCATTTCTTGCCCTGTCGTTTTTGCTGGTTCTTTCTTCAATTCTGACAACGCGCTGAACAGGTCTGAAGCCTTCTTTTAAAGCAGTAATAATATATGTCTGCGGAGGAACTTTTCTTAAAGGAATAGGCATAGCGGAACTTTCGTTCTGCAAAATTACCGCACCTTCCCTGGTTTTCATATTAACAGTCGCGCCGGCAGGAATTGTGGTAATAACAACGTCCGGCGGATACATTTTCGCGAATATTGCTTTCCCGAAAGGAGTAATCTGCATAAAAATATCCAGACCGAAAAATAAAAGTATCGCGAAAATCAAAAGAATTATCAGTCTTATTATTTTTCCTTTAAGCTCTCTGAATTTATTTACAAACCAGTCCCCGACTTCTTCAAAAACTGTTTTTCCTTTGGCTTCGGCTTGAGCTTGACCGCCTTGCGGAGGCGCTTGCTGAGCAGATTGCTGAAAATTAGGAACAGGTATTTCTCCGGCTCCGGACATGCCCGCATTTTGGACGGGAACAGCTACCGCCGCTGCTGCCGCCATGGCAGCGTCCTGCGGAAAACCCTGAGGAATAGGCGGGATAAAAGCAACCTGTTGATTAGAATCATCTCCTACTATAAAATCGGCGCAAATTATTTTTGGAATAGCCGAGTTGTTTTTTATTTCCTGCCTGTCTAAAGATTTAACGCTATTAACAACTGCGTCGGAATCAGTCATTTTATCTTCCAAAACCTTGGAAACAAATGAAGATAAATCAACGGCAAGTTCTTCGGTTTCAACGCCTTTTAAAAGCCTTCTTAAATCACGGTACATCTCTATGGCTCTTTCGTATCTTACATCTTTACCTTTTTCCAAACACTTAGAAAGTATATCTCCCATTTCAACAGGAAGCTTTAAACCTTCAAGCGACGCCGTATCAAACTTATGAGAAGTAATTTGTTCTTTTATCTCGGGATTAGTGCCTGAATAAAGCTGTTTGCCTGTAAGCATTTCGTACAGAACCACGCCTATAGAAAAAATGTCGGAACGGTGGTCTACATCCGATTCTCCTCTTATCTGCTCCGGAGACATATACGGATATTTTCCCGTCACGACATTCTGTTTGATGCCTTCATTTATTTCATCGGCGGTTTTTGCAATTCCGAAATCACTGAGTTTTACGTTTCCGTCAAATGAAATTAAAACGTTTCCCGGAGATATATCGCGGTAAACTATTCCGAAAGGTTTGCCTGTTATGGAATCTCTGGCTACACGGTTTGCATAATCAATTGCCTTGAGCATGCTTATACATATTAAAACGGAAAGTTCCCAGGGAATTTTTATCTGAAGTTCATTACATCTTCTTATTATGTCTTCCAAATCAACGCCGCGGACAAAGTCCATCGTAATATAAAACGAACCGTTGTTGCCTCTCCAAAAATGCTGTACCCTTACAACGTTATCATGAATAATGTTTTTTGCTATCAAAGCTTCTTTATAGAACATTTCCACAAATTTAGGTTCGGAATATTCCGGCAGAAGTTCTTTTACTGCGATAAAATTTCTGAGACTGAAATCATATGCCTGCCATACGGTACCGAAACCGCCCTGGCCTATTTTTTTTATAGTCACATACTGGTCGTTAATAAATAAACCTACATCCAAACCGTTAATAGATTGAGTCTCATTCATTTATCTTTCACCCTTTTATAATAATATGCACATATTATATATATTAGAGAAAATTTTTACAACTGTTTTTATAAAAATTATTGTTCCGGGCTTTCCGGTTCGGCATTATTTTCAACAACTTCAACAATTTGCTCCTCAACTACTACGGGCTCACCGGACTCTGGCAATTGCTGTTCGGCGATTTCAGCTTCTCCGTTATTAAAAGGCAATTCGGGTTCGGGAGGATTTTCAGTCTGCTGCGCTTCTTTAGACATATTTTCTATTAAAGGAAGTTCACTTAAATGGGCAAGTCCGAAATGTTTTAAAAAATCCTGAGTAGTACCGTAAAGCAAAGGTCTGCCCAGAGTTTCTTTTCTCCCCACGATCTTTATCAGCTTCCTTTCAAGAAGAGTATCAATCACGCCTGACGATTCCACGCCTCTTATCTCATCAATTTCGGCTCTTGTTATAGGCTGCTTATAGGCTATCATCGCTAACGTTTCAAGCGCCGAAGGAGAAAGCTTCAAAACAGTTTTTTCTTTAAGAAGCTTTTTTATCCAATGTGAAAAATTTGTCTTTGTAGCAAAAGTCCAGCCTTCGGCCACAAATTTAATTTCGTACGGTTTATTCATATTTTCGTATTCAGTTTTTAATTCGTTCAAAAGAGTTTCAAGATTTGCCGTATCCGGATAATCTTCTTTTATTATATCTTTGAGTTCTTTCAGACTCAAAGGTCTTTCCGATACAAAAAGCAGCGCTTCCAAAACTTGTTTAACTTCAGATATTTCCATCGTCTTCCCCTAGATTTTCCTGTTCGGTTTCCGGTTCAAGTTCAAAATCGGGCGCAGACGGCTCAGCATCAGCCGTTTTTTCTTCTTCAATTAATCCCAATTCTTCTTCCTGTTCCTTTACGCTGTCTCCGATTTCTTCATTATAAACTTTATAAATTCTTATCTCCTGAAACAACTCCGACTGTTTCGCGGCAATCTGTCTGTTTTTTATAAGTTCCAAAACAGCCATAAAACAAACTATCAAAGCCATTCTGTTTTTTTGTATTTTTAAAATTTCGGAAAAAGAAATATACTGTTTGCCTTCAAGTATGTCAAGAATTTCCCTTATTTTTGTTTCTATAGGAATTTCCTGATACATTATTTCTTTAATATTGTCAGGCAGAGCCGTCAATGCTTCGCGAAAACTTTCCATTAATTCAAAAAGAGTCGCGTCTAAAACAAAATCATGTTTATTAATAACAGGCGCCGGTCTGTAATAAACCTGTGAGCTTTCTATGGATTTATAAGATAAAAGTTTTCCTATTTCTTTATATTTTTGATATTCAAGCAATCTGTTTTTCAAGTTATCAAACGGATCTTCTTCTTCGCCTTTTTCGGATTCCGACGGCAAAAGAGTCTTTGCTTTTATCTGCATTAGAGTTGACGCCATAACAAGAAATTCACCGGCAATATCTATATTCAACTCTTTCATCAGATTAAGATAAGAAAGATATTCGGAAGTTATATCAGCTATTTTTATCTCGCTGATTTCCAAATCTTTCTTTTTTATTAAATGCAAAAGAAGATCTAAAGGACCTTCAAATGTGTCTAAATGAATGTCGTAACTCATACCAACCTTTTAACTACGAAGTTGGGAGGGTGAGAGGTTGAGAAGGTGAGCAAAGACAAAGTCGTTACCCAACATCCCATCTTCTCATCATCTCATCTTCTGATTTTAGAATTTCAAAGCTTTTCTTATTTCCGTCATTGTCGCCTGCGCCGCTTCTTTGGCTCTTGCGCAGCCGTTTTCAAGTATCTTTTCCAAATATGCTTTATCGCTTATTAAATCTTTTCTTTTTTGCGCGAGCGGCTTCATAAATTCAGACAACATTTCCATAATCTGTTTTTTGCAAGCCACACAGCCTATTGTTCCGGCTTTACATTCCTGCTCTCTTGTTTTGTAATCAGGATTAAATATTTCGTGAAACGCGAAAACCACGCAGCCGTCGGGATGTCCCGGATCGTCTTTTTTTATTTTAAGCGGATCCGTAAACATAGCTCGGACTTTTTCTTTCATAGAGTCATCATCTTCGCCCAAGAAAATTGAATTTCCATACGACTTAGACATTTTTCTGCCGTCAAGCCCGGGAACTCTGGCGGATTTTGTAAGTTTTTCTTTCGGCTCAACAAGTATATCTCCGTAAAAATTATTGAAACGTCTTGCGATTTCTCTGGTAAGCTCCAAATGCGAAAGCTGGTCTTCGCCGACAGGAACGATATCCCCTTTATAAAGAAGAATATCCGCCGCCTGCAATACCGGATAACCTAAAAAACCGTAATTATTTAAATCCTTATTTTCTATCTGAGTAATCTGTTCTTTGTAGGTAGGACATCTGTAAAGCCAGCCTAACGGCGTTATCATGGACAATATCAAAAAAAGTTCGCTGTGCTGCGGCACCTGCGACTGTTTAAAAACAACGCTTTTTTCGGGTTCAATGCCCGCGGTAAGCCAGTCGGCAAGCATATCCAAAGTATTTTCATCGATTTTTGAAGTGTCGGCATAATCGGTGGTTAAAGCATGCCAGTCCGCTGACATATAATAACAATCGTATTCATTTTGAAGTTCAACCCAATTTTTTAACGCTCCGAAATAATGCCCGAGATGAAGTCTCCCGGTAGGACGCATTCCCGACAATACTTTTTTTCGCATTTCCGCCTCATCAGCCTAGGATTAATTTCATGAAAAAATTTACGACAGGACCGGCAATTTTCCATATTATTCCGGAATACAACAAAGCAAGCAAAATTATAAAACCTATATACGGATTTATGTTAAGATATCTGATTGCAAGCTCTTCGGGCAAAAAGTAAGTTATGACTTTCGAGCCGTCAAGCGGCGGAACAGGTATAAGATTTATTACCAAAAGAACAACATTTACCATTACCATTACGTACAAAAAAGTTTGTATAGAAGCACCGAAACCTGCAGCAAAATCAGGATATGCCTTTATAAGCCTTATCCCTATGCCTGCCGATACGGCAAGCAAAACATTAGATAAAGGACCTGCCAATGAAACCAGCGGAATATCTGCTTTAGGATTTTTAAGTCTGTAAGTATTTATGGGTACCGGCTTTGCCCAGCCGAAAAGTATAGGGGCATTCATCAAAATCAACACTCCGGGAAGAACTATAGTACCGAACAAATCTATGTGAGGAATAGGATTTAAAGTAAGCCTGCCTGACATTTTGGCAGTATCATCACCCCTGAGGTAAGCGACATATCCGTGCGCGACTTCGTGTATAACAACCGAAAAAATCAAAACTACTATATATATAAGTATTGTCATTGACATTTTATAACCCCGGTTTTTATAAAATTTTATATTTTTTCAGCTTTTTTGTCAATTAAACATTTTTTATTGATTTTTGAAGCCTTTTTTATTAAACGCCTAGCCGTAAAAGCGATTGCGATAATTGCAATAACCGTACCTTCTATTATAAGAATGCGGTATTTAGCAAACAATTCTCTGGCATAATGTTCCCCGCAAAGCCACATTCCAAGAAACAAGGCAACCCATGAAAGCAGATATATTCCTGCGCCTATGATATAATACCTTTTTTTACATTTTGCTTTTGCAAGATGAATAAACCATACAAGCCCTATCCAGCCTAGCGGGAAGTTTACGATTATTAAAATTATTCCGATTATAACTTGGGGCTGCAGGCTTTTAATAAACTCAATCATTATTCAGCCTTTTTTTGACATCGGAAAACAGTGATTTGTTTTTTGAAATACGATCAAGAAGTTTTTTGTAATTTAAAAGACTGGGATTTTGTTTAAGCAAAATTTTCAAAGCGGAAACTATACTGTTTTCATCAATGGTTTTACTGCCTTTCAAAACCGGTAAAACCTTTGGAATGGAAAATTTTCTTGCAACGCTTGATGAAATTTTTAATGCGCCGATTCCTATTTTGGACGCAGTATATTCTAAAACAGACTCTTCATCTTCAACTTCCTGCTCCGCTTTTAAAATTAAAACCAAATCTTCAATGCCGAAAATAAGAAAAGGCTCATAATTGATTTTTTGTTTTTCAGTAAAATTATCAATAGCCGAATGGAACTCTTTCAACATTTTTTCCCTGCATTGCGCCGCCTGATTTTGAAAAGCCAGAGGGTAAACAAAAGCAATAAGCTCATTTTCGCTGTCATGGTAAAGAATAAAACACTCGGCGTAAAACATCTCGCCGCACTGAGGACAGGAAACGAGATTTATTTCGCCGGCTATTAAAGCTTCTTTTAGTTCCGGATTATCGGAAACGCTTATTGCGGAAGTTAACTCAGCCTCAAACACATTGCCGCAAGGACAGGTTATTTCCTCTAAATTTGAAATAGACATAGAGAAATTCTACTATTTTAGGAATAATTTATCAATGAAAAGATAACGAAAAGATGTAAAAAACTTGTTAATTATTTGAAAAGCTTATAATTGACATTTCTCCTGTCAAAACCAAGAGGGTTAAAAGCCGAAGCCGCCAGCATATACCATCCGGTAGAAGACGCGGAAGAAACCCACTGCCCTTTTTTTCCACGCGGGATTTCCCATTCATCGCGAAAGCTGGTGAAAATTTGTTTTTCACCCGGTTTTTTAGAAGTATACGGCAAAGCCCCGTCAACCATACCGCAAAGCGCGGAAGCTTTGTCCATTTCGTTTAAAAAATATATGGCTTTTTGTCTGAAATAATCGGCGCGTTTAGCGTTTCCTTTTTCATGCGAATATTTCGCCATAACCTGCATGGCAACTATATGAAACCCTGTTCCTTCAAACCAAACCATTTTATAATTTTTACGCCTGCCTTCATAATTCGTAAAGTCATATCCGCGGACTTTTTCTTTCCCGATAACATCTTCAATAAGATAATGTTTATCGGCAAACTGCATTAAAAGGAAAGGGTCAACGCCGAGTTCTGCAAGACGTTTGGGACCTAAGGCAGGTATAGTCCATGAAATTGTGTCCAAGGCATCCACCTTATCAACGCCTTTTTCATTTACTCCTACATTAAAAGTTTTTTTGTTTTTATCATACACAACTTCCATAAGCCATCTTTCAATGGCGCGCATCTCTTTGTTCATATCTACTGCAGAATAACCTCTACGGCTAAAAATCTTTTTTATTTTATCGTCTTTAACATCATATATCTGTTTGAGCATTTTTAAAAGTGCGTAATGACCGACTATATTTTCAGTAGAATAAGTTTTAGCCCAGTTTGGTCCCCAGCCTGAACCCATTGAAACAGCCCCTCTCTGACCATCTTTCAGAGTATAATGAGGAATATTTTCAATCCATTTGCACACATCTATAATAAACGGCAAAAAATCAAGTTTGCCGGTAGCCGCTGTATATTGAAGCGCCGCTATTGCCACCCACGCAGTAGGACCTACATGCATTCTATCTCCGTCAACACCGATTACAAGCCCTCCTTGAAAGCCTTTTTTATCCGTTCTGTAACTGTTAAAAAGACCAAAACTGTCGTCGTATTTTAAACGGTAAAACTCATGCCTGTAAACGTTTAAAATATCATGGGCTTTTTTGGGTTGACCGCAAACCAAATAAGAAAGCGCCGCTATGGCTCCGTCATAAGTAAAAGATTGCGAGTCAAGCGAACCGCGGGCACCAGGAATAAATGTATTGGTAAACATGTCGTAACTGTTAATTGAGCTTCCTTTGAAGCTTTCAATAAGACCGGTTCCTGCGGAAGTCTGGCGGGAAAAGTAATTTGAAACTTTAACTTGCATTTTATAGTAATTACTTACGGCTTCCGGAGATAAAAACTGTTCTCGGTATTTTTTATTTACTAAATCGCCGGCGTGAACCGACGATGAAAATAAAATAAAAAGTAAAATATATAATATATTTTTTAAAAATTTATTTTTCATAATTTTTGATTATATTCGAAAAGCCTTTTTATGTCAAGAAATATTTTGTAACAATAGATAAATGACATCAAAAACAAAACCGGATATTTAACGGCAAAATAAACGGCAGCAGCAATTTTATTTTCGCTGCAGCCGTTTCTTATTCATTTTTCTCTCCCTAGCCAAAGAGAGAATTGAGGTGATGGTGAATTACCAACTTAAGCATCTTTCATACCTTTTTACAAAATTATCATTGAATCGCCGTATGAAAAAAATCTATATTTTTCTTTTATGGCTTCAGCGTAAGCTTTAAGTATTAATTCTCTTGAAGCAAAAGCGCTTGCCATCATCAGCGGAGTAGATTTCGGCAGATGTAAATTTGTTATAAGCCTATCTACGATTTTAAATTTATAGCCCGGAGAAATAAAAATTGAAGTTTCGCCTGAATATTCTTTTATAAAAGTTTTTCCGTTTTCTGAAATCCCCGCTTTTGAACAGAGCGATTCCAAAGCTCTTGTGGAAGTAGTCCCTACCGAAACAATTTTTTTATTGTTTTTTACCGCATTATTTATTTTTTCGGAATTTTGAGAATCAATAAAAAAATTCTCAGACATCATGTTGTGATTATTTATGTCTTGGCTGACAATAGGTTTGAATGTACCCCAGCCTACATGGAGAGTAAGCGTCGCTATTTGAACGCCTTTTTCTTTAAGTTTTTTAAAAATATCTTCGGTAAAATGAAGCCCTGCCGTAGGCGCAGCTATTGCTCCGGGAGTCTGCGCGTAAACAGTCTGGTATCTTTCTTTATCAAAATCAGAAAGTTTTTCAGCAAGTCCTTCCTTCCTGTTTATATACGGCGGCAAAGGCATAACACCGTTTTTTTCAAGAAAACTAACTATATCGGATTTATTAAATTCTATGATTGCTTCGCCCGCTGTTGTTTTGGATTTCACTTCGCATTCATAGCCGCCGTCAAAATAAACTTTTTTCCCTGTTTCCATAAAAGGTTTAATTAAAACCCTGTGTTCTTTGCCGGCAGAACACGGGTCAAGAAAAAGAAGTTCAACTTTTCCGCCGCTTATTTTTTTCCCGAAAAGTCTTGACGGGACAACTTTTGTCGTATTGATTACGATACAATCACCGGGCTCAAAATAGTCAGCTATATCTGAAAAACTTTTATGATAAAATTGACCGGTCTGCTTGTCAATAACAAACAAACGTGAATTCTGCCTGCTTTCCATTGGTTTTTGAGCTATTAGCTCCTGCGGAATATCGTAGTTATAATTGTCTAATATGTTATCGCCTGACTTTAACTCCACTCTTTGCTCTCCAAATTTTATTTATACACTACCTTTTCAAGTTTTGTCTTAGGATAATAATGCGCCAAAATCTGCTTGTAAGTTTTACCAGCATCGCCCATCCCTTTTGCGCCCCACTGGCACAAACCTACTTTATGCCCCCATCCGCTGCCTTTAAAAACAAATTTGTTCCCCTGCTTTTTTATGCTTTCCAAAGTAACGCTTTTCACCTGCCACGCATCAACTGCAAGTCGAAATTTATTAGCATTCATAACCAATGTCCCTTTTGAATGTTTAATTTCAATTTCTTTAGCCATGCCTGCCTTGGTTTTATCCTTAATTTTTATGGATTGTATCGCGCCGACTTTATGGCCTGCGGTTTCAAGTTTTTTTATTATAAAACTTTCGTCGATGCTTGATTCCCAATTCGAGTGCGGCGTACCCGAGCAGTAACCGCATTTAACGCCCAAAAGATATGCAGGAGTAGTGCTCAATCCCCATACATATTTAGGATCTTCGGTATGTCCCGCGCAATTAGCGTGAAAAAAAGTATTGGCAAGCTTTCCGTCGAATGTTAAAACTTCGTTTTTTGTTTTAACTACCGCTGTATTGCTCGGAACTGTTTCCCCCTCGGCTCCGCCGTAAACCTGACAATGCGTAGTGGAACACAAATCAAACCCTTGTGCCGAATGTTTATTCAAGTTCGCAAGCAGATATGTTCTGCTTATAACCGCCTGAGCTTTTAAAGTTTCAATTTTCCAGGATGTAGGCGCTTCCTTAGGCAAAACGCCTTTAAGATAGTCATCAACAGGCAAAATATTAATCACGTTGATTTTATTTCCGGACTTATTAACTGTCAAATAGCCTCTGTAAGCCTTCTTATCCGCAAATATTAATCCGTTTTTGCTGTCTATTCTAACAGGCAGCGAAAGCGAATATTTTCCCGCTGTAAGATTTTTTCCGTCAAAAGAAAGCTTAACATTTCCTTTTGTAAGTTTAAGATTTTTACCGGTTGAGTCAGTAATAAAAAAATCTTTTGTGTTTGCTGCCGTAAAAGAATCGGCGTTTATAATAATGCCGACTTTTATGTCTTTTCTTACGCTGTCTATACAATAAGCGCAGGTAAAAAACATGCTAAAAAACAACACTGCGATGAATTTGGCATAAAATTTATTTTTCATATCTTTCCCTGTAAGACTTTGCGCAGCCGCAGTATTTTTGAATATAATATCCCGCTTTTCTTAAAGAATTTTTACTTTCGTAAAATTCAGATCTGAAATCTTTATATAAAAACCCTGAGGTATATTTTTCAGAAATTTTTTCGGCAATTGTTTTTATCAAATCATGCTTCTGGTACGGACTTGATAAAAGGGATGTTGAAAAAAAATCAATTCCGTTGTTTTTCGCAAAGAGTGCCGTTTTATCTATACGAATACTATAACAATTTTCACACTGCTCAAGATTTTCGGATTTCCAAGCATCGTAATTATAAGAAAAATCTTCTTCTTCAAAAAAAGTAACATTTAATTCCGCCGCGTAACGGATTGCGGCTTCTTTTCTTTTTTCGTATTCGTCTTTATCGTAAATATTAGGATTATGCCAGTAAAAAGATATGTCAAAATCATCTTTTAGCATTTTTACCGCGGAAGCCGAACATGGAGCGCAGCAAATATGTAAAAGAAGTTTCTTCTTCATTTATAAAAACTCTTTCTGAAAATTTTTAGGAATTTGCGCGCCGACATGCCTGTAGCCCGCTTCGGTAACAACGCGGCCGCGCGACGTACGGACAATAAAACCGGATTGTATAAGATAAGGCTCGTAAACGTCGGTAATAGTATCAGATTCTTCGGAAATCGCCACGGCAAGAGTATCAACGCCGACAGGACCGCCCGCGAATTTTTCTATCATTGTTTCAAGTAAAAGCCTGTCCATTTTATCAAGACCGGCATTATCAACTTCCAAAGCGTCAAGAGCTTTGGACGCGACCTGACACGTAACTTTTCCCCCGGAAATTTCCGCAAAATCCCTTACTCTTTTTAAAAGTCTGTTTACGATTCTGGGCGTTCCTCTGGAACGTTTCGCTATTTCTTCAGCCGCGTCATCATCTATTTCAAGATTCATTATCAAAGCGGAACGTTTTACTATCATTATAAGTTCTTTAAGATTGTAAAAATCGAGATTTCCTATTATGCCGAATCTGTCTCTTAAAGGACTTGAAAGAAGACCTGCGCGGGTAGTCGCCCCGACTAAAGTAAAACGCGGTATGGGAAGAGGATAAGTTCTTGCGGAAGGACCCTGCCCTATTATAATATCAAGTTTAAAATCTTCCATAACAGCGTAAAGAGATTCTTCTACAAGGTGATTCATTCTGTGAATTTCGTCTATAAAAAACACGTCGCCTTCGGAAAGACTTGTGAGAATTGCGGCTAAATCGCCGACTTTTTTTAAAACCGGACCTGAAGTCATTCTGAAACTTCCGCCCATTTCTTTGGCGATAATATGCGACAGCGTTGTTTTGCCTAGTCCCGGCGGAGCGTAAAAAAGCGTATGGTCTAAAGCCTCTTTTCTTTTTATAGCAGCATCTATAAATATTTTTAAATTCCCTTTAAGCTTGTCCTGCCCGATAAAATCAGCAAGCGTCCGCGGTCTTAAAGAGTTTTCTATTATATTTTCGTCAACAAGCTGAGATGATTCTATAAGCCTTTCCATTTCATCCATGTTTTTTCCCGGTTAGATATTGCCTATATATTTCAATGACTTTTTAATCAATTCTTCAATGGTAATATTTTCTGAATCCGCATAGGCGGCATTTACAGCATTTTTTGCTTCGGATTCTTTATAGCCCAGAGAAATAAGAGCCAAAACCGCCTCGGACACCATAGGGTTAATCAAAGATTTTGCAGTTTCATGCCATTTTTCGCCGCCCGAAACATTAACCTCTGTTATTTTATCTTTTAAAGCCGCAATAAGCTTGTCAGCGGTCTTTTTTGTGAAACCGAATATATCGTTAAGCATAACGGCGTTTTTTGCCATAACGGCAGTTTTAAAATCCGCGAAAGATTTAGATACTTTATCGGTATATTCCATGGCTTTTTTCGCGCCTGTCCCGGGGACTTCATCTTTTATCAAAAGATACATGTCCCTTTCTTCTTTTGTCAAAAAACCGTATAAAGATATTACTCCGCCGTACATTCCGGCAACAGCTTCAACTATATAAATTTTTACGGAAGAACCCGGCTCAGGAAGATTTGAAAAAGTAGAAACAGGTATAAAAACTTTATACCCTATTCCTCCGGCTTCTACAATAATCTCACCGGATGTTTTAGAATCCAGCGTTCCATTTATGTATTCTATCATGGTTTAATTATACAAAATACGCCAGAAGATGAGAAGATGGGAAGATGAGATGTTGAGTGACAACAAAAGAATTGCGCAGTTGCCCAACCTCTCACCTTCTCAACCTCTTAGCTTCTGACTGTTGGTATTGATATGACACACAGCCATCGCGAGAGCATCGGCGGCGTCATCGGGCTTGGGGATTTCCTTGAGCCTTAAAAAAGTTTTTACCATATGCTGCATCTGGTGTTTATCCGCGGAACCGTAACCGGTCAAAGCCACTTTTACAAGACGCGGATTATATTCGAAGAGAGGTATTTTATTTAACGCCGCGGTTAAAACAATTGCTCCGCGCGCCTGACCTATCGACGCTACGGAAGCTGATTTTTTTAAGAAAAACAATTGTTCTATGGCAATAACTGAAGGTTTGTATTTGTCTATTATGGATTGGAGTTCCAGATTTATGTGTTTAATCCTGTCTATAAGCGCGTCTTTCGGAGAAGTGGTTATACAGCCGTAATTTAAAGCAGACAAATTATTTACGGATTTAGCTTCTATAACACCCCATCCGACCAAAGAAAGCCCGGGATCTATTCCGAGAACTATCATGCGTCTATTTTTTCCATTTCTTCTTTTGAAATATCAAAATTTGAATAAACATTTTTAACGTCGTCATGTTCTTCAAGACCGTCCATAAGTTTTATCATGCTGCTCGCGTCATCACCTGTAAGTTTAATATAAGTTTGCGGTATCATTGAAATTTCGGCAGACAGCGTTACAATGTTTTTTTCTTTTAAAGCATTTTTCACATTATCTAAATCTGACGCAGAAGTTATCACTTCATAAACATCCATGTCCGGCTTGCTTCTGAAATCTTCCGCGCCCGATTCCAACGCTATATTCATCAAAGTTTCTTCGTCAGCCGCGCTCTTATCCACAACTATATAGCCTTTTTTTTCAAACATCCAGCCTACGCATCCGGTTTCGCCTAAATTTCCGTTATGGCTTGAAAACATTTTTCTTATTT
>WRFE01000044.1 GCA_009778965.1 Candidatus Endomicrobium labiotermitis | reverse complement strand
GGGGTTTTGCCATAAGTCCGCGCATACCCGCAAGCTGACGAACCTGCTGCCTGGAACCTCTGGCGCCTGAGTCAGCCATCATGTATATAGAGTTAAAACGATTCTCGCCGGGTTTAAGCGGCTCAGCGTCGTCTTTTCTCATTTCGTCAAACATTATGTCGGCGACTTCGTCGGTAACTTTTGTCCAGATGTCGATAATTTTATTGTATCTTTCGGACTCTGTTATCAAACCGAGTTTCGCCTGTTTTTCGATTTCTTTTATTTTGGCTTTTGCTTCTTTAACCATTTTTTCTTTTTTCGGCGGAATTTTCATTTCGTCTATAGAAATTGAAACGCCTGCTAAAGTCGCATATTTATAACCCATCTTTTTTATTTCGTCAAGCAGAACTGTCGTTTTATACTGCCCTAACTCTTTATAGCATCTGTCGACAAGAACTCCCAAATCTTTCTTAGTAAGAGTCTTGTTCATATAACCAAGCGCGTAAGAACCGTCTTCGCTTTTAGGCATATTCTCGTTAAATAAAACTCTTCCGACAGTTGTATAATTTATAACTTCTTTACCGTCTTCATTTTTATAGTTCTTCCATTTCTCGATATCTCTTTGCTCGTTGTCTTTAAGTTTCGGATCTCTGATATTGGTAATGCCGACGACTTTAATCTTCGCCTGCAAATCTATTTTTTTCTGCTGATACGCGCTTATAACTTCGTCAACGGATGAGAAAATTTTACTTTCACCCGGAACGCCCGCTTTTGCTTTAGTCAAAAAGCAGATTCCCAAAACCATATCCTGAGAAGGAACGGCGATAGGTTTTCCGGAAGCAGGAGAAAGTATATTTCTTGTAGCCATCATCAAAACTTTGGCTTCAAGCTGCGCTTCAAGAGAGATAGGCAAATGAACCGCCATCTGGTCTCCGTCAAAGTCCGCGTTAAAGGCCGAGCAAGTTAAAGGATGAAGCTGTATGGATTTGCCTTCAACTAAAACAGGTTCAAAAGCCTGAATACCGAGTCTGTGAAGAGTCGGCGCTCTGTTTAAAAGAACAGGATGGCTTTTCGTTACTTTTTCAAGTATATTCCAAACTTTTGCGTCGCCTCTTTCAAGCATCCTTCTTGCTGATTTAAGCGTAGCATTTTCCTGTTTTATAAGTTCTTTTATAATAAACGGCTTAAAAAGTTCCAAGGCCATTTCTTTAGGAAGCCCGCATTGATTCAATTTAAGATTCGGACCTACTACGATAACGCTTCTGCCGGAATAGTCAACGCGTTTTCCGAGCAAATTCTGTCTGAATCGCCCCTGCTTTCCTTTAAGCGTATCGGAAAGAGATTTCAACGGTCTGTTGCCCGCGCCGGTTACCGGACGGGTTCTGGAATCGTTGTCTATTAAAGCGTCAACCGCTTCCTGCAAAAGTCTCTTTTCGTTGTTTATCATGACCGCCGGAGCTTTTAACTGCTCTATATGGCGAAGTCTGTTATTTCTGTTTATTATTCTTCTGTATAAATCGTTTAAATCCGAAGTCGCAAAACGTCCGCCGTCCAAAGCGACAAGCGGTCTTAAATCCGGCGGAATTACGGGAAGAACCGTAAGAATCATCCACTCAGGTCTGGTATTGGAATTCAAGAAACCTTCAACAACTCTGAGTTTTCTGATAAGTCTTGCTCTTTCCGCGTCTGATTTTGTCTTTTTAATTTCCACGTGAATATTTTTGGCTTCTTCGTCGAGTTTTATTTCTTCAAGAAGTTTTCTTACCGCAGCGGCTCCGATATCAACTTTTAAATTATCGCCAAAGCCGTTGTGAAGATTTTTAATATCGCTTTCTTCAAGAAGCAAAGTGTGTTCCGGTTTTGAGAAATTTTTCATAAACGGTATTTCGTTTCTGGCTATTTCTATTCTCAAATTACCTTCAAACTTTTTCAAACTTTCCGGATTTTTTCTTAAAACAGAAAAAGTATTGTCTTTTTCTATGTCAAAAAATTCAATTCTCAATTTTTTGTCAGGCTCAGTCAACGCAAAAGTTTCGTCTTTCTGAAAATGTTCGGACAAAATCTTTTTTATTTCGCTGCGCGACGCAGAATCCAAATCGTTATAGTAATATACGCTGTGCGATTTAAAATGGCACTTATAATAGGTGTCGCCTTTATCTATATTGGCAAGTATTTTTTTCGCCGCTTCGTCCGCAGACATTTCTGCCTGGTCAGCCTGATATTTTACAAGAGTCTTCATCTGTTTTAAAGCTTTTGACGAATCGGAGTCTAAAGTTATTTCTTCGGCCACTATGCCGTCAAGAATATTTTTAAATTCTTCTTTTACGACAGGGCTTGAAATTCCGTATTTTATCAAGTCGAATTCTTCTTCTTTTAAAAGCATTCCTTTTTCAACAAAGGACGATACGCCCGCTCTGTCTTTTAGAGTGGAAGTAACAACGTATTTCGTATAGTAAATAACCTTTTCCAAATCGGAAATTTTCATATTCAAAAGTATTCCGATTCTTGAAGGCGGCTTTCTTAAAAACCACAAATGCGCAACGGGAACAGCCAAGTCTATGTGTCCGAATCTTTCTCTTCTTACTTTAGATTCGGTAACTTCGACTCCGCATCTGTCGCAAACCGTGCCTTTGTGCTTAATATATTTGTATTTTCCGCAATGGCATTCCCAGTCCTTGGTAGGTCCGAAAATTCTGTCGCAGAATAAGCCTTCTCTTTCGGGCTTGAACGTTCTGTAATTAATGGTTTCAGGCTTTTTAACTTCTCCTAAAGACCATGCTTTTATCTGATCCGGGCTTGCTACGGTAACTTTAACCGCATCGAAATTTGAAAAATTCAGCGCGCTTACTTTTTTCTTTGATTCTTTAAAATTTATTTTGCTCATATTATTTACCGCCGTCGGATTTAGTCTTTTCTTGTTTATCCGCTCCGCCCTTTTCGTTCAAAAGTTCAACGTTAAGACCTAATGCCTTAAGTTCGCTTACCAACACTTTAAACGATTCGGGAATTCCCGGCTCGGATATCGACTCGCCTCTGATTATTGAATCATACATCTTTACTCGTCCGTCAACGTCGTCTGATTTTACGGTCAAAAATTCCTGAAGTATATGCGCGGCTCCGTAACCTTCTATAGCCCACACTTCCATTTCTCCGAATCTCTGTCCGCCGAACTGCGCTTTACCGCCCAAAGGCTGACGGGTGATAAGCGAATAAGGTCCGGTTGAACGCGCGTGCATCTTATCTTCAACCAAATGGTTAAGTTTCATTATATACATTACGCCGATCGTAACTTTTTCCATAAAAGGTTCGCCGGTTCTGCCGTCATAAAGCGTAACTTTACAATCATTTGTAGGAAGACTTTCTTTTTCAAATTTGGAAATAGCCTCTTCAAGTTCGCGTCCCTTAAGACCTCTGGAAACCAACTCTTTTTTCTTAAGGTCTGTAAGTTTCGTTTTTGCTTTTCCTACATAATCTTTTATCTGCTCTTCGCTCGCGCCGTCAAACACAGGAGTTATCATCTGGGTGTTAAGCTCTTTTCCTGCCCAGCCTAACATAATTTCCAGAAGCTGTCCCACATTCATACGGGAAGGAATAGCAAGCGGAGAAAGAACGCAGTCAACAGGCGTGCCGTCGGGAAGTCTGGGCATATCTTCAACAGGCAAAATTCTTGCCACAATACCTTTATTTCCGTGACGTCCGGCAAGTTTGTCGCCGACCTGTACTTTCAATTTTGCAGCTATATAAACTTTTACTATTTTGTTTACCGAAACAGGCAATTCGTCGCCTTTTTTAAATCTTTCTTTTTCGGCTTCGTAGTTTTTCTTTAATATTTCTTCTTTAGACAAATAAAGCGCTTCTATTTTCGCGGACTCTGATTTCTTTGCGCCTGCTAACAACTCTTTCTTATCTTTGCGGAGTTTTGATTTCGCCGCGTCATAAGCGTCGCGCATTTCGTCTTGCTTTTTCTTTCTTTCTTTATCGGTAAGTTTTTCAAGGCGTACAAATGTACGAACGCCGATAACTTTACCCGATACTCCCGGCGGAACTCTGAGCGAAGCGTCTTGAACGTCTTCGGCTTTTTTACCGAACAATACTCTCAAGAGCCTTTCTTCAGGAGTTGTCTGCTGCTCGCCTTTAGGAGCTGTTTTTCCTACAAGTATATCGCCTCTTTGAACATAAGAGCCTACTTTTATGACTCCGTCTTCATCGAGGTTTAA
The DNA here is from genome assembly GCA_009778965.1 of Candidatus Endomicrobium labiotermitis. Lineage (GTDB taxonomy): Bacteria > Elusimicrobiota > Endomicrobiia > Endomicrobiales > Endomicrobiaceae > Endomicrobium > Endomicrobium labiotermitis. Next base: position 13,259 of record WRFE01000044.1, on the reverse strand, counting down.
AAGATCTTCCGAACCTACGTTCGGGATATCCTTTGTTATTTCTTCAGGACGTCCTTTTGTTTCTCTGGCTTCGGTCTGGAATTCCCTTATATGAACTGACGTAAATTTGTCGCTCTGTATAAGTTTTTCCGACAAAAGCATAGCGTCTTCAAAGTTATATCCGTCCCAAGGCATGTAAGCTATAAGAAGGTTCTGACCTAAAGCAAGCTGTCCGTCTTTTGTTGCCGGACCGTCCGCTATTATCTGACCTTTTTTTACGCTGTCGCCAAGTTTAACCAAAGGTTTCTGGTCAATGCAGGTATCCTGATTTGAACGAGCGTATTTTCTTAAATTGTAAACTTCAATTTCGCCGTTTTTAGAATTTATCATTATTTCGTCAGCTGAAACCGAAGCAACTTCCCCTTCGGATTTTGCAACGATTACTACTCCGGAATCTCTGGCGACTTTTTCTTCTATACCGGTAGAAACAAGCGGCGCTTCTGCGCAAAGCAAAGGCACGCCCTGGCGCTGCATGTTGCAGCCCATCAAAGCGCGGTTTGCGTCATCATGTTCTAAGAAAGGAATAAGTCCTGCTGATACGGAAATAACCTGCATGGGCGAAATGTCCATATAATCAACTTTCGCCGGCGGCTGGAAAATAAACGAATCCCATCTGCGTCCGTGAACGGAATCAGACGCTATTCTGCCTTTTTCATCCAAAGGCGTATTAGCCTGCGCGACAAAAAATTCATCTTCTTTATCTGCAGTTAAATATTCTATTTTGTCGGTAGATTTACCGTCTTCAATTTTTTTGAAAGGCGTTTCTATTAAGCCGTAAGGATTTACTCTTGCGAAAGTAGCTAGAGAAGTTATCAAACCGATGTTTGGTCCTTCAGGCGTTTCGATAGGACATACGCGGCCGTAATGCGTATGATGAACGTCGCGGACTTCAAATCCCGCTCTTTTTCTGTTAAGACCTCCGGGTCCTAACGCTGACAAACGGCGTTTGTGCGTAAGTTCCGCGAGAGGATTTATCTGGTCCATAAACTGCGACAGCTGTGACGTTCCGAAGAACTTTCTTATCTGCGCGACAAACTGCGTAATATTAGTAAGCGAACGGGGCGTAACGTTTGACTTGTCCTGATTGTTCATATGTTCTTTTACAAGTCTTGCCATCTGAACAAGCCCGATTCTTATCTGATTTTCAAGAAGTTCGCCGACTGAACGCACGCGTCTGTTGCCTAAATGGTCGATATCGTCCAAACCTATTTTAATTGTCTGCTTGCCTTCGGTAAAATCAGCTTCGCCGTTATAAAGCGCTATCAAATATTTAAGAGTAGCGACAATATCTTCTCTGGTAAGCGTTCTTTTGCTTTCGGAAGGAACAGGCAATTTGAAATTTTTTGCATAATATTCGTATATAGGAGCAAGTTTTTTAAGAATTTTATATCTGCCGACCATAGTAAGGTCGTATCTTCTGACAGATTTGAAAAGAAGCTCTTCTAAAAACCCCTGAGCTCTTTCCTGCATTATAAATTCCTGCGTTTTTAAAACTTTATATATATGATTTACGGCTTCTTTCTGAGTCTTTATGGAATCTTTTTTAAGAGTTAAAAGAATGGAAGCGTCTTTGAGCACGGCAACTGTTGTTAAACCTTTGGCCTGAAGCTTTTTTACAAGCTCTTCTCTCAAATCTTTTCCCGCATCCGCAATAACTTCGCCGGTAGCTTTATCGTAAATATCTTCAGCAAGATATTCATTAGCCAAAACCGCCGAAGGAGTGTCTAAAGAAATTTCTTTGGATTCTTTGAAAAGACTCAAAATTTCTTCGTCTGATTCAAAGCCCAAAGAGCGAAGCAGTGTAGTCGCGTATATTTTTCTTTTGCGGTCAATTCTGACGTACAAAATACCGTTTTGGTCAAATTCAAATTCTACCCACGCGCCTCTGTAAGGTATCATTCTTGCGAAATATAAAGGTTTACCGAGAACGGTTACTCTTTTTTCTTCGTCTTCTTCAAAAATTACGCCCGGAGAGCGGTGTATCTGGCTGACAACAACTCTTTCCGCGCCGTTTATAATAAATGTCGCGGTGTCAGTCATCAAAGGAATATCGCCGAAATAAACTTCCTGTTCGGACAATTCCTTTTCTTTTCCGTCTTCCTTTCTGTGCATAAGTCTGAGTTTGACTTTCAAAGGAAGTGCGTACGTAGCGTCTCTGGCTATAGATTCTTCAACCGAATATTTAGGCTCGCCGAAAGCATAGGAAACATATTCCAAAACAAGACTCTCATCAGAGTTTGTTAAAGGAAATATGTCTCTAAAAGCGCCTTCAAGCCCATGTAGTTTTCTCTTTTCAGGAACTGTATCCTTTTGCAAAAACTCGGCAAAAGAATCCTTTTGCATCTTTAAAAGAAGCGGCGGATCAATCGGAGCGCCAATTTTTCCAAAGTTAATTTTGTTCATTTTAACCTGCTTTTATATATAAAATAACCGAATTTGACAATAAATGACAAAGACAAATAAGTATTTATTATATATTAAATAAATACTTTTTGTCAAACAATTTGTTTATTTTTGAACGTTTTTTTGATATTTGATAATTGAACCCTTTCCCCTTTCTGCTGCATTCGGGAATAACACACAGCGCTTGCCGGCTTAATATGTCCGGCAAAACGCTGCGTTATATTTTTTAATTACTTGAGTTCAACTGTCGCGCCGGCTTCGGTAAGCTTTTTCTTTAATTCTTCAGCTTCCGCTTTTTCAACGTTTTCTTTTACTGTTTTAGGAGCGCCGTCAACCAAGTCTTTCGCTTCTTTCAAGCCAAGACCGGTAACTTCTCTTACAACTTTAATAACGTTTATTTTGTTTGCGCCCGCGCTTGCAAGCACAACGTTAAATTCCGTTTTTTCTTCTACCGCTGCCGCCGCACCTGCCGCAGGAGCTGCCGCTACTGCTACCGGCGCTGCTGCTGATACGCCGAACTTTTCTTCCAAAGCTTTTACAAGTTCTGAAAGTTCGATAACCGTAAGTCCTGAGATTGCTTCAATCAACTGATCTTTTGTTAATGCTGACATTTTACGTCTCCTTTTTTAACGACAATTAATAATTGCCGTCTTTTTTATTTTTTTGTTTTAAGCTGCTTGTTTTTTGCTAATTGCGTCCAACACTGTTACTAAACCGCGGATATTTGCGGCAAGAACGTTTACAAAACCTGTAATAGGCGAATTCATGCTGCCAAGCATTTTTGCTATCAAAACTTCTTTTGACGGCAAAGACGACAACTGCTCAACAACTGCAGCGTTTACGAATTTCCCTTCTACAAAACCGGCCTTAACCTTAAGTTTCGCATGGGTCTTTGCAAATTCTACTACAACTTTTGCCGGACTTACAATGTCGCCGTTTTGAATAACCAAAGCGGTAGGTCCGGTAAAGTTATTGCCGGTATCTACGCCCATTTCTTTAAGGGCGATTTCCGACAAAGTGTTTTTTACTACTGTGTACTCGCAGTTAAGCGGGCGAAGCTTAGAACGAAGTTCGGAAATTTCTTCTACGCTAAGACCGTGATATTCTGTTAATATCAAGCCTTTCATAGCTTTAAATTTCTCGGCTAAGTTCTTGAGCTCCTGTTGGTTTTTTAAATTTGGCATTTTGCCACCTCTTATTCAATTACAAATTTTCTATAAAAATAAAAAAACTTCTCCGAGAAAGAGAAGTTCATAAATAACAAAATTTATTTTCTCAGTCTCGGTAAGACAGGAATTAAATTCCTATTTAATACCTCGCGGTATCTTACTGTCTTTGACTTTTACTATTCAAATGACGTCTTAAAAGATCCAAATGTTGGAGAATTGTATCATAAACTGAAAAATATGTCAATACCTTGTAGAATATCACAACATATTGGACTAATAGGCAGAAAGACAAGCCAAAGAATAATGAAGAGGCGTTTGATAATTTAAAGACTTACTGTTACCGCTCAAACAGTTGAAATTGAATAATCTTAAAGAACTCTCTCTCATAGACGCAATAATGTGGCTGTCGCAGACAAAACCAGAGATTTAAAGACAAGGCAGAAATGCGCTTTACATAAACAAAACCGGGAGTTTAACGATAACATAAATAGCGAGCGGCAGACATTCTTTGTTATTTGTACTTTGTTAATTATTAATTATTAATTGTTATTTGTCGTTATTCTACCGTTATTTCTACTCTTCTGTTTTGGGCTCTGCCTTCCTGGGTTTCGTTTGTCGCGACAGGCATTGAAGAGCCGAATCCGTCATAGTCTATTTTAAAGGGGTCTATTCCCGCTTCTACTAATTCATCATGCACTGCTTTTGCTCTGGCTTCCGACAAATTCTTATTTGCCGCTTGATTTCCGGCGCTGTCCGTATGCCCTTCTATTGTTATGTTTGTATATTTGGTCTTTTTTATTTCTTCGGCAATGTCCTGTAAAGCTTTTTTTGCCGTCCAGGTTAACTGGGTGCTGCCTACGGCAAATGATGTCCCGTCCAGGCTAAAGGTTTTCTTCTCAAACTTTTTTGATTTTTTTGCCGGCTTATTCTTATTGTGATTGTCTTTATTTGAACTTGGATTCCCGACTACAACCTTCTGGGATGACAAAAGAGAGGATTCAGAATTTGCTTTTGTCACTTTGTTCTTTGTACTTTGTCCGAATATGTATCTTACCCCTGCGTTCCCATATATATTTTCATAGCTTTTCGCAGTATAATATTTCGCGTTGGCAAAGAATTTCCAGTTTTCGTTTGCGGACACTTCACCGCCTAACCCTAATCCTGCCGCAAATCTTCCTATTTCAGTTCCAAAACTTTTGAATTGCGTATCCGTTCCTTCAAATACGCTTGTTATTTCCGGTTTATACCCTGAAAACAGATACTTTCCTTCGCCTTTTATATACCCCAAAAATGATTTGTTTTCATAGTTTAAACCAACTCCGACAGCTGCCGCGCTTCTTACAAAGCCGCCGCTTTCAACGTTCAGATTAACCCCTGAAGCGCCTTTTTCGGCAAAACTGCCATAAGATATGTCCGACAAATCAAAACCTAAATAATGTCTGACTAAAAAATTCTGCGAAAAACGGTATTTCAAAGAGGCTTCTGCTTCGGCGTTTATGGCAAAAACCGGCAGACTGCCTTTTGCTAAAGCCTGAATACTTCCTATTTCAATATACCTTTGCGTATCAAATGAAGTAAAATCCGCAGAAAGCAAAGCTTTGATTTCAAAAAGCTCTTTTTCCATTTTAGCGTAAATTCCAAACTCTTTTTTGATCCCGTCCGCTTCATTATTTCCCTGCGTTATGCTGTTTTTGCTAAAACCCGCGTAAGCTCCCGCTAAGACTTCTTCCCCAAACATAAAACCGTTAAATCCTAAAAACGCGTCGATCGAATTGTCTTTATAATCCGGCAAAGAGTCCTTTTCTCCGTTTATTTTTTCCGAACCAATGTTAAAAAAAGTCCAAATACCCGCGTTTTGACCTATTGCTTCTTTAATATCAGGACCGCTGCTAAAACCCGGGACTGTTAAGTTCGCGATAAAATATCCGGACAAATCGGTTAAAGCTTTTATTTGAGCTTCAACAGAATCTATTCCCGCTATTTCATTGGCAAATCCCATCAAACTGCCGTGAGGGTCGGAAACCGCGCTTAATTCGTCTATGGCTTGGGCTACTGATTTTGAATTGCCTTTTAAGCCCGCGACTTTGTTTGAAAAATCCGAAATATTTTTGCCGCTTATTTCAAAAACAATGTTGTTGCTCCTGTCATAATTTAATACCCATAACACATCGCTTTCGGCTGTTATGCCGCTTATATCAAGATGCTGGAACTCTCCGTTTAAATTACCGTAACTTATTAATTGGTAGCTTCTGTCTTTATACTCTCCGAAACCGGCATGAAGTTCTAAAATGCCGCTGACGGAAGCTGTTTGCTCTACATTTATTCTCGCGCCGCCGGCATTGTTTTTTATATCCATCTTCAATAATCCGGCAGTATCAAAATTTTCCACAAAAATCGTATTTATATATGTTTCGCAATCTTTAATATCTAACGCTGCGCCTGATAATACGGACAAGTTCCCGCCTTTGTAACTTGCGTCATGAAGGAATTTTAATTCCCCTGCTTTTACGTTAAAAGAGCCGTCAAAAATATTAATGCCCTGAAAATAAAGATTTCCGGCATCCGTTTTGTTTATTTCGCCGTTGCCTTTTAATTGACCACTGAAAGTAAGATCCGAGGCAGTTATATTTAGTTTTGCCCCGTTGTAAACGCCTATTTGAGAATTTTCGCTGAGTTCTGTTCCGGCTGCAAATTCGAGAGTTCCCGATGTTATGCTGCTGATTCCCGCGAAATATTTTCCGCTTACTTTAGTATGTCCCGCTGTCTGCGTAAACACTCCGGTAAAACCGGAAACATCGCTGTTTATTGTAAGCAATCCGCTTCCGGTTTTATCTATTTTACCGTTGCCTTTTATCAAATTGTTAAGAACAAACGCATCTGAAAAAGCTATATTAAGTTTTCCGCTGTTATAAGCTTCCAGTTGGGCTGTTCCGCTGAGTTCTGTTCCGTTTGCAAACTCAAGAGTGCCGGCTGTTATACTGCTTATTCCCGCAAAATATTTACTGTTTATTATTGTATACCCCGCGGTTTGCGTAAATATTCCGGTAAAACCGGAAACATCGCTGTTTATGGTAAATATTCCGTTTCCGGTTTTATCTATTCTGCCGTTGCCTTTTACAATGTTGTTAAGCATAAAGCCATCTGAAAAAGCTATATTCAGTTTTGCGTTATTATAAATTTCCAGCTGAGTGGTTCCGCTAAGTTCTGTTCCGTTTGCAAACTCAATAGTTCCCGCTGTTATACTGCTTATTCCGGCAAAATATTTCCCGCTGACTTTGGTATCTCCCGCTGTTTGTCTGAATATTCCGGTAAATCCGGAAGCATCTCCACTCATTGTAAACAAGCCTATGCCTGTTTTATTCACTTCTCCATTGCCTTTTAGTTGGCTGTTGAAAATAAGATTTGAGGATGTTATGTTTAGTTTTGCAGTATTGTAAATTCCCAGTTGGACAGTTTCGCTAAGTATTGTTCCGCTTGCAAATTCAATGATACCCGCTGTTATACTGCTTATTCCCGCAAAGTATTTTCCGCTTACTATTGTATTTCCCGCGGTTTGCCTAAACATTCCGGTAAAGCCGGCGGCATCGCCGCTTAATGAAAACAGCCCGGCACTCGTTTTATTAATTTCTCCGTTACCTTGCATTTTGCTATTAAACATAAGATTTGAAGCAGTTATATTTAGTTTAGATTCATTGTAAACGCCTATTTGGGCAGTGGCGCTAAGCTCTGTTCCGTTTGCAAATTCAAGTGTGCCAACTGTTATACTACTTATTCCTGCAAAATATTTCCCGCTTACTTTGGTATCTCCCTCAGTTTGATTAAATATCCCGGTAAATCCCGAAGCATCTCCGCTTAGAAAAAGCAAACCAAGACTTGTTTTATTTACTTCTCCGTTTCCTTTTAATTGACTGTTAAAAACAATATTTGAGGCAGTTATGTTTAGCTTGGATTCATTATAAATACCTATTTGAGCGGCAGCGCTAAGCTCTGTTCCGTTTGCAAATTCAAGAGTTCCCGCTGTTATGCTGCTGATTCCGGCAAAATATTTTCCGCTTACTATTGTGTTTCCCGTTGTTTGCGTAAAGATTCCGGAAAAACCCGAAGCATCTCCGCTAAGTGAAAGTAATCCAATTCCGGTTTTATCTATATTACCGTTACCTTTTACAAGGTTATCCAGAGTAAAAGAATCCGAAAAAGATATATTAAGTTTACCGCTGTTGTAAATTTCCAGCTGAGCGGTTGTGCTTAGTTCTGTTCCGTTTGCAAACTCAAGGGCGCCGGCTGTTATACTGCTTATTCCGGCAAAGTATTTTCCGTTTACTGTTGTGTAACCTGCGGTTTGCCTGAATACTCCGGTAAATCCGGAGCCGTCTCCGTTTATTGAAAACAATCCGGTTCCGGTTTTGTCTATATTGCCGTTACCTTTTATAATGTTATCAAGCGTAAAAACATCAGAAAAAGCTATATTCAGTTTAGATGTATTGTAAATTTCCAATTGAGTAGTTTCACTAAGCTCTGTTCCGTTTACAAACTCAAGGGTTCCCGCTGTTATGCTGCTTATTCCCGCGAAGTATCTTCCGCTGACTTTAGTGTCACCCGCGGTTTGTCTGAATATTCCGGTAAAACCGGCGGCATCTCCGCTTAGCAAAAACAGCCCTCCGGCTGTTTTATTTACTTCTCCGTTACCTTTCAGCCAGCTGTTAAAAGTAAGATTTAAAGAAGTTATATTTAGTTTGGCTTCACTGTAAATACCTATTTGAGCAGCTGCGTTAAGTTCTGTTCCGCTTGCAAATTCAAGAGTGCCTGCGGTTATGCTGCTTATTCCGGCAAAGTATTTTCCGCTTACTTTAGTCTCTCCCGCGATTTGGGTAAACAATCCGCTAAAACCGGAAGCATCTCCGCTTAGTAAAAACAACCCGGCAGCTATTTTATTTATAGAGCCGTTACCTTTTAATTGACCGCTAAAAGCAAGATTTGATGATGTTATGTTTAGCTTTGCTTCATTATAAATACCTATTTGAGCGCTTGTGCTAAATAAGGCTCCGGACGCAAATTCAAGGGTTCCGGCTGTTATACTGCTTATTCCGGCAAAATATTTTCCGCTTACTTTGGTATCTCCCGCGGTTTGATTAAATACTCCGGTAAAACCAGAAGCGTCTCCGCTTAATGTAAACAGCCCGCTGACTGTTTTATTTACTTCACCATTGCCTTTTAACTGGCTGTTAAAAATAAGATCCGAAGAAGTTATATTTAGCTTGGATTCATTGTAAATGCCTATTTGAGCGGTTGCGCTAAGTTCTGTTCCATTTGCAAATTCAAGGATTCCTATGGTTATACTGCTTATTCCTGCAAAATATTTACCGCTGACTATTGTGTTTCCGGCAACTTGCCTAAAGACTCCTGAAAAACCCGAACCGTCTCCAATAATTGAAATTAAGCCGTTACCCGTTTTATCTATATTGCCGTTACCTTTTACAAGGTTATTAAGCGTAAAAGAATCCGAAAAAGATATGTTTAAATTTGCGCTGTTGTAAATTTCCAGTTGAGTTGTTCCGCTAAGTTCTGTTCCGTTTGCAAACTCAAGAGTTCCCGCTGTTATACTGCTTATTCCGGCAAAATATTTCCCGTTTACTATTGTATTTCCCGCGGTTTGTGTAAAAATTCCGGTAAAACCTGAACCGTCTCCGCTCATTGTAAACAATCCGCCGGTTGTTTTATTTATTAAACCGTTGCCTATTATATGATTGTTAAAAGTAAGATTTGAAGAAGTTATGTTCAATCTCGCGCTGTTGTAAATTTCCAGTTGGGCAGTTCCGCTAAGTTCTGTTCCGGTCGCAAACTCAAGAGTTCCCGCTGTTATGCTGCTTATTCCCGCAAAATATCTTCCGCTTACTTTGGTATCTCCCGCGGTTTGGATAAACGTTCCGGTAAAACCAAAAGCGTCGCCAATTATTGAAAGCAAGCCGCTGCCTGTTTTATTTACTTCACCGTTACCTTTTAACTGGCTGCTAAAAACAAGGTTTGAAGAAGTTATGTTTAACTTAACGCTATTGTAAATTCCTATTTGGGCAGTTTCGCTAAGTCCTGTTCCATTTGCAAATTCAAGGGTTCCTGCTGTTATACTGCTTATTCCGGCAAAGTATCTTCCGCTTACTTTGGTATCTCCAGCGGCTTGGGTAAATATTCCGGTAAAACCCGAACTGTCTCCGCTTAGTGATAGCAAGCCGGAGCTTGTTTTATTTACCTCACCGTCACCTCTTAACTGACCGTTAAATACAAGATTTGACGCGGTTATGTTTAATTTTGATTCATTGTAAATACCTATTTGAGCGGTTGCGCTAAGTTCTGTTCCATTTGCAAACTCAAGGATTCCGACAGTTATGCTGCTTATTCCCGCGAAATATTTTCCGCTGACTTTAGTATCTCCCGCGATCTGCGTAAATATTCCGGTAAAACCGAACCCATCGCCGTTTATAGAAAACAAACCAGTTCCGGTTTTATCTATATTGCCGTTGCCTTTTATCTGATTATTAAGACTAAACGGATCTGAAAAAGCTATGTTTAGTTTTGCAGTATTATAAATTTCCAGCTGGGCAGTTGAGCTAAGTTCTGCTCCGTTTGCAAGTTCAAGAATTCCTGCTGTTATACTGCTTATTCCCGCGAAATATTTCCCGGTTACTTTTGTGTCTCCGGCAAATTGCCTGAATATTCCTGTAAAACTCGAACCGTCACCGATCATTGAAAACAATCCGCTTCCTGTTTTATCTATATTTCCGTTGCCTTTTATAATGTTGTTAAGTGTAAATGTATCTGAAAAAGCTATATTTAGTTTAGCGCTGCTGTAAATTTCCAGTTGGGCAGTTCCGCTAAGTTCTGTTCCGTTTGCAAATTCAAGAGTTCCCGAAGTTATACTGCTTATTCCGGCAAAATATTTTCCGCTCACTATTGTGATTCCTGCGGTTTGCCTGAATATTCCGGTAAAAGCGGAAGCATCGCCACTCATTGACAGTAAACCGGCACTTGTTTTATTTACATCGCCGTTGCCTTTTATTTGACTGTTAAAAGTAAGACTTGAAGCAGTTATATTTAGTTTACCCTCATTATAAATGCCTATTAAGGCGGTTTCGTTTAGTTCTGTTCCGTTTGCAAACTCAAGAGTTCCCGAAGTTATACTGCTTATTCCTGTAAAGTATTTGCCGCTTACTTTAGTGTCTCCCGCTGTTTGGTTAAACAATCCTGTAAAATCTGAATTATTACCGCTCATTAAAAACAAGCCGGCGGCGGTTTTATTTATTTCGCCATCACCTTTTAATTGGCTGTTAAAATTTATATCCAAAGAGGTTATATTTAGCTTTGCTTCATTATAAATACCTATTTGAGCGCTTGTGCTAAACAAAGCTCCGGTTGCAAATTCAAGAGTTCCGGATGTTATGCTGCTTATTCCCGCGAAATATCTTCCGCTTACTATTGTATCTCCCGTGATTTGGTTAAATACTCCGGTAAAGCCGGAAGCGTCTCCGCTTAATATAAACAGTCCGCTGACTGTTTTATTTACTTCACCGTTGCCTTTTAATTGGCTGTTAAAATTAAGATCAGAAGAAGTTATGTTTAGTTTGGATTCATCGTAAATACCTATTTGGGCAGTTTCGCTAAGTTCTGTTCCGTTTGCAAATTCAAGAATTCCCGCTGTTATGCTGCTTATTCCCGCGAAATATTTTCCGGTTATTCTTGTGTTTCCCGCTGCCTGGGTAAATGTTCCGTTAAAATCCGAACCGTCTCCGCTCATTAAAAACAACCCGCTGCCTGTTTTATCTATTTTTGACACTCCTGAAATTTTGCCCGAATAATTAAAGTTTCCTCCGGCAATTTCAATGTCCAAAGCGCCTCTTGCTATAATATTTCCGCTGTAATCCAGCGAGAAAGTTTCGTCCTGCTGCGATGTTTTAAAACCGTTTGAATCCGCCTTATAACCAAATGTTAAAACGGTTTTTAAATCATTCAAATCGCCCAGCATTATCATAGGCTGACCGTTTATAATTATGTTGTAATTGTAGTAGTAGTATTGGACATGGTCAAAAATGTGGTTTATCTGGCTAAAATCAAAAGTCGGAGCCCAGTCCGAAATTATATCGCCGAAGATTTGCGCGCCGGACATAATATTTATTTGGTTCACAAAAGCGTTATGCGATATATAAATTGCCGCCGCTTCACCAGAAATTGTGCCGGTAACGTCAAAACTTTCTACCAGCGGACCGTCAAGTTCCCAAAGCAAATCGTCCATGTTCCAGAAAAAAGGATTCCAATACGGGTTTACAGATGCGTTCGGGTCAAAATTTGCAGACCTTCTTTTATAAGATCCGCGGTATTCATACATATCGCCCAAAATATTATCGCCAAAATCAAATCTTGCTCCTATGCCGCCATCGCCAATCGCGGATAGGTTTCCCCTGTGGGCTATTTTGTGGTCTCTTCCGTAAGAAACCATAAGCCCGGCTGAATTTTCACCGTCTGCTCGAATATTGCTTAGCGGGGAAATTTCAAGTATGTTGTTCCATCCTTCAAGTCTTATACCCGCGCTAGACATTCCGTTTGAAAGCACTTCGCCGTTCATTGTAACCGTATTTGAAGTCCCGTATATGTGAAGACCTATAGCCCAGGCGCTGGAATTGTACGCGCCGGAAATATAAGCTGTACCGGAAGAATTTCTAGCGTAGAAATTATTTGAAACGTCAAAAATTCCGTTGTCATTATAAATTGAATAACCGAAAAAGTTTCTGCGGTCTAAATCTATGCCTATATCCTGAAGCAGAGCAAGCTCTGCCTCCATAAAAGTAGTCCAGTTTCTGTAAGTCTGATGGCTCATCATAGAGTTGCGGAGTTCCAAATGACTGAAGTCCGTATGTTCGCCTTCATAAGCCAGTATAGGAAGTCCGCCGATATTGTAAGGATTATTTGTGGTAAATATTGCCCCGTTTAAAACAGACATGACGTTAGGCCCCTGAAAAAAAGCAAAACCGTGCATATTTGGATCGTTCAGAGAAGAATCGCCCTGTTTTATAATTCTGAAATCCTGCGAAACGGTATCCGTGGAAGCTGACAATCTGACTATTTGGTCAACGGCTGCCGGAGTTCCGAAAGAATCGACAAAATGCCGGTTGTACAAGTTTAAATCAGAGCCGTTGTATGTCATGAAATACAAATTGCCGTCTTTTTCGTATTCAAAGTTCATTATTCCCATAGAGTGCGCCATCTCGTGGACAATTACGCTTACCATATTAGAAACAAGCAAATTGTTTGGCAGCAATTGCATGGGTTTAAAAAACCAATCGGAAGTATCTTCCCAGACATAACGGGTTTGATCAAAATCCTGCCCCATATAGTCAAGCCACGGAAAATTCAAAACGCCTATTCTGATTTGGGCAAAAGCCTGGTCTGTGTATTCGGGATTCCAGCCGACATAATAGTCTAAAAAATTGTCAAAAAGAATGGCGTTTGTAAGGTACGTCATACCGCCGCCGCTTGCTCCGTAGCCGCTTATGGAATCGTCGTTTATATAGTTGTAAATGCCTATTGAAATGGTTACGGGGTCTGTATTTGTGGGAAGATTTCCAAACAGCTGAGCCCAATAAAATGGAGCGTTTTCAAAAG
>WRFE01000043.1 GCA_009778965.1 Candidatus Endomicrobium labiotermitis | reverse complement strand
ACCTACTACCTGCGATAAAGCAATCAGCGGAGCATACTTTGACGTTTCAGAGCTTTCGGACGCGATAACGCTCGAATTTGCATACAGGCTTTGAGCAAAAACATTCGTAAAACAAGAGAATAAAATTAGCAATATAATTATTTTTTTACATAAAATTGCGCGCACGATCTAAAACCTCATTATTATTTTATAGATAATGTTATATTATTTTTTTCCATTATACCAAACTTTTATTATTACGACATTTTATGTATAATTGCTAAATAATCTGTACAAGCAAAAACTTGCCCAGAAATAATTTTTATAAATAATAGCCGCATTAAATAAGGAGAGTAATTATGTCCAACGTAAAATTTATGTCCGGAGAAAACATTCCGCTTGAAATGCATAAAGTGCGAATGGTACAAAAAGTAAATCTTCTTCCTGTGGAAGACAGATTGAAAAGTATACGGGAAGCCGGTTTTAATACATTCCTTTTAAAAAACCGAGATGTTTTTTTAGACATGCTTACTGACAGCGGCGTCAATGCAATGAGCCAGAATCAATATGCCGCCATGATGCAGGCGGATGACAGCTACGCCGGTTCGGAAACATATTACCGTTTGGAAGAAGTGCTGCAAGATATTTTCGGAATGAAATATTTTTTACCCGCGCATCAAGGCCGCGCGTGCGAAAACATTATTGCCCGCACGCTAGTAACACCCGGTTCTACCGCTCTTATGAATTATCATTTTACTACAACAAAAGCGCACATCACATTGAACGGCGGCAAAGTTGAAGAAATTATCGGAGATGAAGGTTTTAAAATACAAAGCAGTAACCCGTTCAAAGGTGATATTGATATTAATAAATTGAATGAAGCAATAAAACGGATTGGCAAAGATAAAATTTCATTTGTGCGAATTGAAGCAGGCACTAATCTTGTTGGCGGACAACCGGTGTCAATGAGCAATATGCGAGAAGTTTCGCGTATATGCCGAAAAGAAGATATAAAATTAGTTTATGACGCCAGTCTTTTAAGCGACAATTTGTATTTCATTAAGACTCGCGACTCATATTATAAAAATGTCGATATAATCAAAATTACGCGTGAAATAGCTTCACTTATGGACATCGTTTACTTTTCAGCGCGTAAGCTGGGTTCTGCCCGCGGAGGCGGTATCCTTGTATCCGATGAAGATTTATTTATTAAGATGCGCGAACTTGTACCTCTATATGAAGGATTCCTTACATACGGCGGAATGTCAGTGCGGGAAATGGAAGCGCTGGCAGTAGGGCTTCGTGAAGCCATGGACATGGATGTAGTAAGTCAAACGCCAATTATTGTAGAAGCTTTATGCAATGAAGTAATGGCAGAAGGAATCCCGGTTGTGACACCTCCCGGCGGTCTGGGTTGTCATATAGACGCCATGGAGTTTTGTTCGCATATTCCGCAAACTCAATACCCGGCAGGCGCATTAGCAGCAGCGCTTTTTATCGCAAGCGGCGTACGCTGCATGGAACGCGGAACATTAAGCGAACAGCGTAATGCCGACGGCAGCGAATGTTTGGCAGAAATGGAATTGATAAGACTTGCTGTTCCAAGACGCGTTTTTACCTTGTCGCATGTTAAATACACGGCTGACCGTATTAACTGGCTATATAAAAACCGTAACCTGATAGGCGGTCTGGAATTTACGGAAGAACCTAAAATACTTCGCTTTTTCTTTGGAAGATTGCAGCCGATCGGAAACTGGCCGGAATTACTGGCAGAAAAATTCCGCAAAGATTTTGGCGATAGTTTATAAAGTTATAATTGTTGTCATTCCGGACCCCGATCCGGAATCTATGATTTACTATGAGATTGCGGGTCAAGCCCGCAATGACAAATAGGTCTTTTAACATGTACCCTTTTACCGATAAATTTATTTCCGACAATAAAAATTTTGAATTTTTACAAGCCACTATGATGGGTCCTAATGCTATGCGTATATCCGAAGAAATGGCTTCATATCTGAATATCGACAAAAACACGCGCATACTTGACCTTGGCTGCGGCTGTGGACTTTCAAGCCTATTGTTAGCGCAAAAATACGATGCGACTGTTTTTGCCGCTGACCTATGGATTTCCCCATCTGAAAACAGTGAACGCTTTAAAGCGCTGGGAATTAACGATAAAGTCATTCCGGTTTATGCTGACGCAACCAAAGGACTGCCTTTCGCAAACGAATATTTTGACATACTGTTCTGCGTGGACGCTTATCACTATTTCGGCAGAACACCCGAAATGCTGCCGTCCCTTATTCCTTATGTAAAAAAAGGCGGATATATTGCAGTTGCGGTTCCGGGCTGGAAAAAAGAACTTGAAAACGGAGTTCCTGAAAAATTAAAGCCTTTCTTTTCAAAAGAAGATGCCGAAACGTTTCAAACGCTTGACTGGTGGAAAAATTTATGGAGCAAAGCAAGCGGTATTGAGATTATAGAAGCCCGCGAAATGGACTGCTGCAAACAGGCATGGGACGAGTGGATGACCAGCCCCAATCCGTATGCAGTACAGGATGCAGGAATTATGGAAGCCGAAAACGGCGAATACTTTAATATCATACAATTGGTTGCCAAAATTAAATGAAAATAATTTTACAATTACTATTAATTGCAGGTATAAATATCTATTTGCCTTGGAGATTAGGTAACCTTCTTTCAATGCAAAATAAAAAGTGGCTGTATGTTTTGTTTGCCGCGGGATTTGTTTCGGCTTTTGTCATAATGCCGCTTATAACAAGATTTGACAATATTCTTGTAAGCTTGTATTACAACTTAGTATCGGCATGGCTGGGAGGATTGCTGTATCTCACTTGTTTTATGGTAGTTTTTGAAATAACAAATTTGATATACAAAATGCCGGCGGTAAAATCCGCGATAACAATTATCATTACAGCGATAGTAGTATCGGTATTTTCATTATTTAACGCCGTTTCACTTCAAACCGCTAACGTTACAATACCTGTAAGAAATCTTGAACACGAAGTAAGAATAGTGCAGATTTCGGACATTCATTTAGGACCCGCAAGAGGAAAAAATTATTTAGAAATAATAGTCAGAAGAACAAATGAATTACAGCCTGATTTTGTAGTAATAACAGGCGACATAGCCGACGGTAAATCAGCTTTAACAAAAAATATGTTTACGCCTCTTAAAGATTTACAGGCGCCCGCTTATTTTGTATACGGCAACCATGATGTATATATCGGGCTTGATAAATTAATAAAACAGCTTGAAGAAAACAACGTAAAAGTAATGCAAAATGAAGTTTTGGTTACCAAAGGCATAAAACTTATAGGTCTTAACTATATGAAAGCCGATGACAGCGTATATGACCCTCATCAGGTCACGGACGAAACAATAAAAGATACTTTGCCTTTACTAGATTTAAGCGGAGAGTTTCCTAAAATAGTTCTGCATCACGGACCATGGGGCGTTGAATATATGAACGAACACGGAGTAGATTTAGTTTTGGCGGGACATACGCACGGCGGGCAAATTTTCCCCGCAAGCCTTATAGCAAAACTTGCTTTCCCCTATACTAAAGGCTTAACCGACTATAAAGGGACTTATATTTACATTTCACAAGGCGCCGGCACATTTTTGCCAAGGATGCGCCTTGGAACAAAAAACGAAATAAATCTTATCACTTTAGAACCTGTAAAATAAACCCCTGTTTTTACTTAAAAAAAGTACGTTATCAAATTAATTACAATGAGATAAATTTATATATTTTTACGTTTATTATTTATAGGTATTTAATTGCGGTTGTATATTATGTATAATTACTATATGAACAAAATAATCAAATTATTATTCATTTCAATATTTTTGCTTTGCGCATCTTATGCTTTGGCAACCTCTACTGTTAAAACCAATGCCAAAGCTACTGTCAAAGCGCCTGTTTCTAAAACAGCCAACGTAATTATTGACGGAACGTATTTTCCGGGAGTAAGCGTTTTTGCAGTTTCGGATGACACGTTTTTCTTATCTGTCAGGGAAGCGGCGGAAATTTACAATGCCACTTTAGAGTGGAAACCTGTAAGTTCTGTGGTTTCTATGCTTATCAACAATAAAAAAATAGATATAAAAACCAACAGCGATACGGTTACTTTCGGAAAAACCGCGAAAAAAATGTCGCTGCCTTCAAGACTTATAAGAGGCGAACTTTATGTTTCACCGGAAATATTTACCTCACAGGAATTCGCAGATATTGCCGAAATGGACACAACATGGAACGAAAAGGCATTAATATTAAATGTTATTAACCGTTCAAATATCGATTCCGTAAGATATTTTACTTCTCCGCAAAACACGCAGGTTGTAATACACCTTACCGAACCTTTGCCGTATGTAATTTCTAAATCTACCGGAGCCATAGAGCTGAACATCCATAGAGGAAAAGTACAAAGAGATTTTACATACGCGAATAACGGCGCGGTACGCGATATTACTTACGAAACAGACGGAAGAGCCGCGATAGTAAAAGTTAATCTGCAGCAATCTCCTAAACTCGTCAAAAGTATGAGGCTTAAAAATCCCGACAGAATAGCAGTAGATATAATTCACTCAAAAGAAATAGATTTAACTCATCTTGCAGATAATGATATATTTGAAAAACAAGAAACCGAATCTCCTAAACAAGAAGCAAAAGAGACAACCGCTAAAACTCCGCCGTTGGTAAATGAAGTTATACCTACTATTGATTTTAGCGAAGACAGCGCGGAATGGGCAAAAATTCCTGTAATCAAGTTTGATGAAACAAGCATTATAGATGACAGCTATGCTATTATAGATGATACTTCAACAATTACCGAAATTTTACCAGTGACAAAACCTGCAGCAGCAACGGCAAAGAAAAAAGAACTTAAACGTAAAAGAATTATAGTTGTGGATGCGGGACACGGCGGACAGGATCCGGGGGCGATAGGACCTAACGGCACAAAAGAAAAAGACATAAATCTTGCCATCGCGCTTGAACTCAAAAAGATTTTTGACGCTGATGACAATTATGAAATAGTTCTTACAAGAAAAGACGACACTTTTATTCCTCTTGTGGAAAGAACAAATATCGCTAACGAAAATAACGCCGATTTATTTGTTTCTCTGCACTGCAACGCAAGTTTCAACAGAGAATCCAATGGGTTTGAAATATTTTTCCTATCCGAAAAAGCGACAGACTCCGAGGCTGCAGCTACCGCGACCCTTGAAAACTCCGTTGTAGAACTTGAAGGAAAGCCGACAAAAAAACGCGCAGTGCTTCAGGATATGTTATGGTCTATGATGTTAAACGAATATATAAATGAATCTTCCGAAGTCAGCAGCTTTATAGCCGCGGAAACGCCAGGAAGACTTAAAATCCCTAACAGAGGCGTAAAACAGGCGAGTCTTTACGTTTTGAGAGGCTCACAGATGCCTGCAGTGCTTGTCGAAAGCGCGTTTATAAGCAATTATGCCGAAGAAGCAAAGCTTAACACCAAAAGATTCCAAACGGCGGCAGCCGACTCTATTTACGAAGGAATAAAAAAATTCTATGCAAGAAAAGATAAAATACAAAACGGGAAAAAATAAACCTATAGGAATTTTCGATTCCGGTTTAGGCGGACTTACGGTAATGTCCGAAATAACAAAAGCTTTGCCTGACGAAAGTATTATTTATTTCGGCGATACCGCGCGCGTTCCTTACGGTTCAAAATCAAAAACTGCAGTAATAAACTTCTCAAAAGAAATCGCTGATTTTCTTGTAAAAAACGGCGTAAAAATGATAGTTATAGCCTGCAATACTGCATCGGCTTTTGCTTTGGCGGAACTTAAGAAAAATTTAAACATTCCCGTTATAGGCGTAATTGAACCGGGAGCGGAAACCGCGACAGCCGCGACTAAAAATAAAAGAATAGGCATTATAGGCACGGAAGGAACCGTAAAAAGCGGCTCGTACGTTAAGGCAATTAAAAAAATATCAAAAGCATCGGTTTACCAGCAAGCCTGCCCGCTTTTTGTTCCGCTTGTTGAAGAAGGCTGGACAAAAGAAAAACTTACATGCGACATAGTAAAACATTATTTAAAACCTCTTTTAAGCAAGAACATTGATACTCTGGTTTTGGGATGCACGCATTATCCACTTTTAAAAAATGTTATTCAACACAATGCCGGAAAAAATATAGTTCTTATAGATTCGGCAAAAGCTACCGCAGCTAAAGTAAAAAATGTTTTAGCCAAGCATGATATGCTTGCTGATAAAGATAACCACAAGAAGCTTAGCTTCTATGTAAGCGATAATCCCGAAAAATTCAAAAAAATAGGAAGCCGCTTTTTTTCAGGAAAAATTTCTAAAGTAAAAAAAGAAAATCCGGAGCAAAAATGAAATACACGCTTTCAGTAGTAAAAGGTTTCGCATCGGCGCATTGCTTGAGAGAATATAAAGGAAAATGTGAAAATGTCCACGGACATAACTGGAAAGTCCGTACGGCTTTTTGCGGCTCGGAACTGGACAAAACGGGAATGCTTATGGATTTCACCGATATTAAAGCGCATCTCGATAAGATTATGGTATATTTAGACCATAAACTCTTAAATGAAACGCCTCCTTTTGACAAAATAAATCCGACCGCCGAAAATATAGCTTTTTTTATTTTTAACGAATTAAAAAAATTTGAAACTGCAACTGCCAAAGTCTGCGAAGTGGAAGTCTGGGAAAGCGACACTTCTTCCGCAAAAATATCGGATTAAAATACTCCGGAGGTCTCATATGAAAAATTTGCTCTCAATTGCAATTATTATTCTTCTGACAGTTAATGCTTATTGTTTAGAACCGATTCGTCGGATTTTAGCTCCCGAATATGAAGATATTAATATTAAATGCCCTTTGGAGGGTACGGAATTTACTTTTAATAAAATGATACCCGGCGCGCTGTTTGCGACTATGCTTGACGGACAACAATATGGACTTCTTGTTTCTCCGGATGCCGTGCCGAAATGTCCTGAAGATAATTTCCTGATTTACAAAAACGATTTTTCAAAAAAAGAACTTAAGATATTAAAAAAATTTATCGCCTCAAAAGAATATAAAAAACTCTCAGAAAACGAAACGGATTATTGGATAATAGCGCAAATGCAAAAAAAGATCTCTGCCTCTGAAAAAGAAATTCTAGATTCAATGCAACGAGCAACCTGGGAAGCTTACAACAATCTTGATCGCGACAAATATTTCAGATATACAGAAGCAACGATAAAATTTATAGACAAAATGAAAACTCCTTCAAATGAAGACATTTATTTAAAAGGAGAACTTTTGAGAAGAACCGGAAATTTCGATAAAGCTTCAAAAGTTTTTAACGATTTAAAGAAAGAAAAAAATATTGATAACGCATTTATTAAAAGGCTTGACCAGCAGATTGGATTAGTCGAAAAGAAAATATCCGGCATCGGAAGAATAGAAAGTTAAATGAACAATAAAAAGAAAGCGGTAATATTATTTTCAGGCGGGCTGGACTCCACAACGGTTTTATATTACGCATTGGCTAAAAAATATAATTGCCATTGCCTCATCTTTGATTACGGACAAAGACATAAGAAAGAAATAACCGGAGCGGTAAAAATAGCCAAACAGCTTAAAGTCAATTACTCCATAGTTAAACTGACGCTGCCCTGGTCAAAAGACGTTTTAACAAATAAAAATAAAAAAGTCCCCGCTAATAAACAAATCGCGGGTACTATACCCTCAACTTATGTACCGGGCAGAAATACCCTATTCCTTTCTTTCGGTCTTTCTTGCGCTGAATCTATAAAAGCCGAAAAAATTTTCATCGGAGCAAACGCTCTTGATTTCAGCGGATATCCTGACTGCAGACCGCAATTCATAAATTCATACAACAATCTTTTAAAATCTTTAGAACTTAAAATAAAAGTAGAAGCTCCGCTTGTTCATAAAACAAAAGCGCAAATCATAAAACTGGGAACAAAGCTAAAAACGCCTTATCAGTATACCTGGTCTTGTTATAACGGATTAACAAAACCTTGCGGCGTATGCGATTCCTGCAAACTAAGAGCAAAAGGTTTTAGAGAAGCAGGAGTTAAAGACCCGATTATACAAAAGTGAAGAGTAAAAAATGAAGAGTGAAAATTTAAAGACAACAACATTATTAAAAGCTCCTGTATATGAAGTGTTTTTTTCATATCAAGGAGAGGGTCTATATACCGGGCTTCCGCAGATTTTTGTAAGGTTTGCAGGCTGTAATATAAAATGCGGTTATTGCGACACATCTTATTCCCATACAGTTTCCGGCAAAACAAAATATTACACAACAGAACAGCTTATAAAAAAAATTGAAAAAATTTTCTTAAAAAACAAAAAGAATTTCAATGCAGGCAAGCCGTCAATGTCTATAACAGGCGGAGAACCCCTTATATATGCCAACTTTTTAGCAGCATTGCTGCCGGAATTAAAAAAGAAAGGTTTTGAAATTTACTTGGAGACAAACGGAACACTCCCCGGAAATCTGAAAAGAATTATAAACTTTTGCGATATAATATCTATGGATTTTAAATTCGCTTCTGAATGCCGTAAAAACTTTTGGAAAGAACATAAACAATTTCTTAAAACAGCCGTAAAAAAAGAAACGCAGGTAAAATGCGTTATAACAGGCAATACTCTTTTAAGCGAAATTAAAGAATGCGCAAAAACAGTAAAATCCGTTTCAAAAAAAATTCCGATAATTTTGCAGCCGTCTATAGATAAAAGTATTCCCCATATAAAACACCTTTATATTTTCTACAAGGAACTAAAACAATCCCTCGACAATGTATTTGTAATGCCGCAAATGCATAAAATAATGAAATACAAATAACATGCTGCTACCTTTTTTAATTTGCGGCAGAGGCATTAATATGGTAAAATGCAAAACATATGATATTATCAATGTATTTTTTATCTTTGATTTTGCTTATTATTGGTTGGTTTTATTACGCAAAACCGCAGTCTGTGCAAAAATTTAACGACTTTTGTAAAAACAGAATATTTAACGATAAGGTTATCCTTTTAAAAAGAAAAAAGATAGCCGTTATATTCTTTTTTGCGGCGTTTGTTTTAGGCATAACAGCTTATGTACAGTCTAAAGAACAATCTCTGGCAAAAGAAGTAATTCAAGACGCTCTTGCGTCTTATAAACATATTTTAACAGAAGAGTCTGAAAATATTGCCGTTCTTATAAAGTCCGCTTATGCTTATGAAGCTCTGGGTGAAAAAAATATGGCAGCTGACGTTTGGAAAAAAATTCTTACTTTAGATCCCGAAAATGAAACAGCAAAACAGAGGCTGAATGTTAAATAACGATACCAAACTGTTTGCTATTTTGGGATTTCCCATAAAACATTCTTTTTCCCCTCAAATGCAAAACGCATGGTTTGCCGACAATAAACTTAACTGCGCTTATATTTCTTTTGAAACCAAGCCTGAAAAACTAAAACAAACCGTTGAAGCTCTTAAACTTTTGGAATTTTGCGGAATAAATGTGACTATACCGCATAAAACAGAAATAATAAAATATCTGGATTTTATTGACCCGTCGGCAAAAGCAATAGGAAGCGTAAATACTATAAATATAAAAAAAGGAAAATTGTACGGATATAATACCGATCATTCGGGTTTAAAAGCAGATCTTATTTCAAAAGGCGTAGAAACAAAATATAAAAAAGTTTTTGTATTCGGAGCAGGCGGCGCGGCAAGAGCCGTATTATATGCAGTAAAAGACGCAAAAGAAATATATATATCAAACAGAACTTTTAAATCGGCTCAAAAACTCGCGAAAGAGTTTAAAGTTAAGGCAGTAACTTTACCGGAAATACCTCAAACTATTAAAAATATCGATTTAATTATCAACGCTTCCGCATGCGGAATGTCTAAGAAAGACTTTTTCCCTTTTAAGACCGAATCTTTAAAGGAAAATACACTTATATATGATTTGATATACAATAAAATCACGCCTTTTGTTAAACTTGCCAAAACAAAGCGTATAAAGTTTTTTACCGGTGAAGGAATGCTTATACGGCAAGGCGCTGACGGATTTAAATTATGGACCGGAATATATCCGGATGTAAAAAAAGCATTAAGATTGTTCAAACATTTTTCGGACAAAAAACAGATATAATTGTTCATTCAAATGCAGTTGTTTTATTCTGTCATCTGCGTAAAGCCGCAGAATGACAAATTATTTTATTTTTTGTGAGGTTATTTTATGCTTATTTGGTTTGTACGTATTCTTGTTATTTTGGCAGGACCGTTAGTAGCTTATTTTCAGGTTGAACCGTCTTTCGTAAGCGCTCTCATAGGACTTTTGATTTCCCTGATAATAGTGTCTTTTGAGTTTATGTTTCAAAAAACTCCGCTCGACAAGCTTATCATTGCGATTATCGGCGTAGTTTTGGGACTTGTAGCGGCAAGAATTTTAAATTATGGCATTGTACTTTTTGACAACCCTGACGTCAGCAGATTTTTTGAAAAGTATTATCTTCTCATAAACATACTTTTCGCATATTTCGGAATGATTGTCGCCGTAAAGAAAAAAGATGAAGTGGATTTGCTGGATAAAGATATTTTTAAGTCTAAAAAGAATAAATTTAACGAAGCTCTTCTTTTAGATACAAGCGCCATAATAGACGGACGTATTTACGACATAGCGGAAACAAAATTTTTGCTTGGCGCGCTTATCATTCCCAAATTCGTTTTAAACGAACTTCACTCTCTTGCCGACTCTAACGACACAATTAAACGCATGCGCGCGAAAAGAGGCCTTGATATAGTTTCAAAAATTAAAAAATCTGAAAATATCGTAACAAAAATATACGATAAAGATTATTCTTCCATCAAAGGCGTTGACGCAAAACTTATTCAGCTTGCGAAAGATTTAAACGCTAAAATAATTACGACCGATTTTAATTTAAACAAAGTTGCTTCTATACAGGGCATTACCGTGCTTAACATAAACGACTTGGCAAATTCTCTCACTCCGATATTTTTGCCCGGCGAAACCATAATGATATTTCTCGTAAAAGAAGGCGCTCAGCAGAATCAGGCTGTCGGCTATCTTGAAGACGGAACAATGGTTGTCGCGGAAGACGGCAGAAAACATCTTGGAAAAAGAGTAGAACTTAATGTTACGTCCATAATTCAAACATCGTCCGGACGCATGGTATTCGGCAGGGTTGATATGGAGCATAATCCTAAAAAGCAAAACCGTAATAACGGAAAAGAATCGTGAAAGCAGCGGCTATCATTGTTGCAGGCGGTTCCGGAAAACGTTTCGGCACGGCAACCCCGAAACAGTTTTTAAATCTTAAAGAAAAACCGGTATTTTTGTGGAGCGTTGAGGCATTCGCCTCTTTGAAAGTTTTTAAACAGATAGTATTGGTAGTTCCGCAGGCTATGCTTAAAAACTTGTCAAAGAAATACAAAAATTTAACTTTTGTCGCAGGCGGAAAAGAAAGATTCGATTCCGTAAAAAACGGACTTAACATTATTAATAAAGACATAGATTTTATAGCTGTTCACGACGCGGCAAGACCTTTGATAAATAAAAAAGATATTCTTGCCGTTCTTAAAAAAGCGGCGGAAAACCGCGCGGCAATAGCGGCGGAAAAAACTAAAGATACCATAAAAACTGTCAAAAACGGTTTTGTAAAAAATACTTTGGACAGAAGCGTATTATGGAACGTTCAAACCCCGCAAATTTTTGAAGCATCGCTTCTTAAAAAGGCATATTCCAAAAAAATATCAGCATCTGTAACTGACGATTCAATGCTTATAGAAAAATCGGGAGTAAAGGTAGCCGTAGTAGAAACAAAGTTCCCGAATTTTAAAATTACGACAAAACAAGATTTTATGTCAGCTGAACAACTTATAAAAGGAAAATAATATGTTTGCAGGCTTAGGTTATGATGTTCATAGATTCAAAAAAGGCAGAAAATTGATACTTGGCGGAGTAGAAATAGCAAGCCCGAAAGGACTTGACGGGCACAGCGACGCTGATGTCTTAATACACGCTTTAATGGATGCGCTGCTTGGCGCCGCAGGACTTAACGACATAGGACATTTTTTTCCTAACACAGACCCTGCGTATAAAAATATTTCCAGCATAAAACTTTTGGAAATTGTTTATAAAGAATTAAAGAAAAAAAGCTTTAAAATTAATAATGTTGATATGACAATAATTGCCGAAGCCCCGAAAATTTATCCGCATATTGACCAAATGAAAGAAAATATTGCAAAATCAATCAAAACCAACAAAACAAGAATAGCGATAAAAGCCACTACAAACGAAAAAATGGGATTTATCGGCAGAGGCGAAGGCATAGGCGCAATGGCAACCGTTTCAATATCGCCGTCATTGCGGGCGAAGCGCGGCAATCCACGTTGATTTAAAATGGATTGCTTCGTCGTTTCACTCCTCGCAATGACGACAAAACTACAAAGGGATATATGGCAATAAAAGTTTATAATACTTTAACAGGAAAAAAAGAAGACTTTATTCCACAACATGAAGATACGGTTTCTATGTATGTTTGCGGCGTTACGCCTTATGATGAAGTACATCTTGGGCACGCAAGGGCTTATGTGGTTTTTGACATAGTAAAAAGACATTTATTAAACAGAGGGTTTGACGTTAAACACATACAAAACTTTACTGATGTTGACGATAAAATAATTAAAAAAGCTTTAGAAAAAGGCGTTGCACCCTCGGAAATAGCGCAAAAATATATTGACGATTATTTCACACAAACTGAAAAATTAAACATTTTAAAAGCTAAAGAGTATCCGCGCGTCACCAACATGATTAATAAAATTGTCGATTTCGTTAAAATGCTTATTGACAAAGGTTTTGCTTACGAAATTAACGGCGACGTTTACTTTTCAGTTAAAAAATTTAAAGATTACGGAAAACTTTCAAAAAGAAACCTTGAAGATTTAAAAGCGGGAGCAAGAGTCAGCGTCTGCGATGAAAAAGCTTCTCCTTACGATTTTGCGTTATGGAAAAAAACAAAAGAAAACGAACCTGAAGAGTCGTCTTGGGATAGTCCTTGGGGTAAAGGCCGCCCGGGCTGGCATATAGAATGCTCGGTAATGTCTTCAAATCTTTTAGGCGATACTATAGACATACACGGCGGCGGGCAGGATTTAATTTTCCCCCATCATGAAAACGAAATAGCGCAAAGCGAAGCAGCAACAGGAAAACAATTTGTAAAATACTGGATACACAACGGATTTGTAACAATAAACAAAGAAAAAATGTCTAAATCGCTCGGCAATTTCTTTACTTTAAGAGAGATTTTTGAAAAATACAATCCCAGAGTCGTGCGTTATTATTTGCTAACGCAGCATTATACGAGTCCGTTAGATTTTTCGTATGAAGGATTAAATGCTTCAAAAAATGCTTTGCAAGGTTTAGATGACGCTTATTTACGCCTTGCGGCGCGCGTTAACAAAACCGCTACAGAACTGACCGAAATGGATTTAATACAAATACAAGAAAAATTTTTAAGCGCTCTGGATGACGATTTTAATTCAGAAAAAGCTCTTTCTTATCTGCACGAATTGAAAAGCATAATTCTAAATGAACTTTTTACTTCGAATGAAACAAGGCTTTCGCAATTAAAATCTCTTTTTGGAGATATGCTTGATAAATCATTCGGTATTATTTTACCTGTTTTAGATAATAATAATGAGCTGCTGGAAATGCTTGCGCAAAGAAATGCCGCAAGAGCAGATAAAAATTGGGCGGAAGCTGACAGACTGCGTAAACTTATAGATGAAAAAGGCTATAAAATAGTAGATAATAAAGACGGCAGTTCGGCGTTGGTAAAAAAAATATAAAAAGAGTAAAGAGTCGAGAGTGAAAAGTGAAGATAACGTGTTTTCGCATAGCGAAAACTTATAATTTCGATTTCGGCTTTGCCGAAATTCAATATCTCCACTCTACACTCTTAAATCTATACTCTGTAATTGAAAAATACTATGGCATACAATAAATTTCATAAAAAAACTATCAATGAACCCTTAACCAATATTGTTTACGGCAGAAATCCTGTTTTGGAACTCCTTAAAGCCGGAAAAAGAACCGTAAACAAAATAATGATTGCCCAAACAGCAAGAGGCAATGCTGTTACCGATATTATTGATTTGGCAAAAAGTAAAGGCATTGCGGTTCATAATGTTCCTCCGGAAAGACTCGATAGATATTCAGAAAACTCCCAAGGCGTCGCGGCGGAAGTTTCAGCAATGGAATATATAGAAATCGATGACTTAATCGCTTTATCAAAAAAGAACGATAATCCTTTGCTTGTTATTTTAGACGGAATTGAAGACCCTCATAATTTAGGAGCAATAATAAGAAATTGCGCCGCTTTCGGCGCGGACGGCGTTATAATACCCAAATGGCGCGCGGCAGGAGTAACCGAAACCGTGGCAAAAGCCTCTGCGGGCGCGATTGAACATATTCCCGTTTCAAAAGTCATAAATACCAACCAAACTATAGAATTATTGAAGAAACAAGGATTCTGGATTGCAGGCGCGGAAAACGGCGGAGAACTTCTTGAAGAAGCAAAACTCCCTTTTCCTCTTGCGGTTATAATAGGAAGCGAAGGTTTCGGACTTCACAGCCTTACAAAGAAAAACTGTGATTTTTTAATATCAATCCCGCAGAAAAACACAATATCGTCGCTAAACGCTTCATGCGCCTCCGCAGTTATTCTTTACGAAATATCGAAAAAAAGAAATTAATTAAGCTGTCATTGCGGACTTGATCCGCAATCTATTATTTACAACGAGATTGCGGGTCGATGCCCGCAATGACGTATAAAGACTAATAGGATTCCCATTCTGCCGAATACAGAGCTTTAAAAAATGTCTAAGCTCCTTCTTTATAATAAAAAAGGCAGATTCTTATTTTAAGAATCTGCCTTTTTTTTATATGTAAAAGTTTTTATTACATTTTCTGATCAACGTATATTCCGGGTCCCATTGTAGATGAAATAGAAACGCTCTTAATATACTGACCTTTTGAACTTGAAGGTTTCGCTTTTGAAACGGCTTCAAACAAAGCTCTTATGTTTTCAGCAAGTTTTTCTTTGTCAAAAGACGCTTTGCCTACCGGACAATGAATTATTCCGTATGCGTCGTTTTTATATTCAACTCTGCCTTTTTTAAGTTCGGTTACTGTTTGACCTACGTCAAAAGTTACAGTACCGGATTTCGGATTAGGCATAAGTCCTTTAGGACCAAGAATTTTCGCAACTTTACTCAAATCTTTCATAATGTCCGGCGTCGCTACCAAAACATCAAAATCTAGTTTGCCTTTAGATATTTCTTCTATCAAATCGTCGGATCCTACGCTGTCAGCTCCGGCATTTGAAGCTTCTTTTTGCTTTTCGCCTTTTGCTAAAACGGCTACTCTTTTTGATTTACCGGTTCCGTTAGGAAGCAGCACAGTTCCTCTGACTATTTGATCGCTCTGCTTCGGATCTATACCGAGTTTAATGTGAAGTTCGACTGTTTCGTCGAATTTCGCTTTCGCAGTCTGTTTTACTAATTCAGTGGCTTCAGCCAAAGAATACGTTTTGTTTTTGTCAACCAGCTTTGCTGATTCGTTTAACTTTTTTCCCATTTTTTTCTCCCGTGGTTACGCGGCGACTTTGTCGCCTCCCACTTTTCTTTTTATTTATTTGCCACCGAGTGACAATATTTTTATTTAACTACGTCGATTCCCATGCTGCGCGCTGTGCCTTCAACCATAAGCTTCGCTGCGTTAAGATCACCGTTCGCATTTAAATCTGGCATTTTTGCTTTCGCAATTTCTTCAACCTGAGCGGCGGTAATTTTACCGACTTTGTTTCTATTGGGAACACCCGAAGCTTTCGCTACGCCGGCAGCTTTCTTTACAAGAGCCGCAACCGGAGGCATTTTTGTTATAAACGTGAAAGATCTATCGTCAAAAACAGTTATAACTACCGGAATTGTCATTCCTTGTTCCATTTTCTTTGTTCTTTCGTTAAACTGCTTACAGAAATCCATAATATTTACGCCCTGCTGACCTAAAGCCGGACCTACCGGAGGAGCCGGATTTGCTGCTCCTGCTGGAATTTGAAGTTTTACAAAACCTTTAATTTTTTTTGGTGGCATTTTACTTACTCCTATTTAAATTACTTCAATTACGAATTCAAAATTACGAATTACGAATAAACTACAACATTTTCTGCCTTTGATTCGTAATTTGTAATTCGTAATTTGTAATTGTCTTTTATATTTTCTCTACTTGCAGGAAGTCTAACTCAACGGGTGTAGGTCTGCCGAATATGGTGACCATAACCTTAAGCTTGCCTTTTTCCTGATTGATCTCTTCAACAATACCGATAAAATGCTTGAAAGGACCTTCAATAATACGAACATTTTCTTCTTTCTCAAAAGATACCGCCGGTCTTGGTTTAGAAGCTTCCGGATTAACGATGGTGTTAAGAAGATTTGCTACTTCTTCCTGCGCCATCGGAACAGGTTTTACCCCGCCCAGAAAACCCGTGACCCCTGCCGTATTTCTGATAAGCCAGTAACTGTCGTTATTGATAGTCATTTCGACAAAAACATATCCCGGATAAAATTTTCTTTTCTTTATTCTTTTTTTGTTCTGTTTAACTTCCACTACCTCTTCGGTAGGAACAAGAATATTTGAAATAATAGGCTGCATGTTTAAATTTGTAACAGCCATTTCAAGACTTTTTTTTACTTTATCTTCATGTCCAGAATAAGTATGTACAACATACCATTGGTTTGCCATTTTTTACTCCAAAACTATAATATCTGTCTTATGACTCCGCCTAAAAATAAATCGACAAGACTGACAAAAATTGACATTATTATTATGAATACAATTACAACTACCGTAGTAGCAACAGCTTCTTTCTTGCCAAGCCAGGTAACTTTCGCAAGTTCATAATAAGCTTCTTTGAAAAATTGTAAGGGTTTTTTAATAAAATTCATTTTACACCTTCAAAATTTGATTTTAACACGGGGGCAGATGGATTTGAACCACCAAAGCTGGTTTTGGAGACCAGAAGTTTACCGTTAGCCTATGCCCCCATTTTTAAATGCATAGATGCATTGAGACATAAATGCATGGTAACTTCCCTTTTTGCTTTACTTCGTTTCTTTGTGGTCAGTCTGTTTTCCACAATTTTTACAAAACTTTTTCAACGCGAGTTTGCCTTCCTGTTTTTTTCCTCTGTCAAAATAGTAATTTCTGTTTTTACACACTGTGCAAGCCATAGTTATAATAAATCTTTCAGCCATTTTCTTATGTTTTCCTTTATTATAGTGGAAAGAGGAGTTCGTTCTGTAACTCCTCTTTCCTAAATTATCTTATATTATTGAACTATCTCGATAACAACGCCTGATCCTACCGTTCTTCCGCCTTCTCTTATCGCAAATCTCAACTGTTTTTCCATCGCGACAGGCATTATCAATT
>WRFE01000042.1 GCA_009778965.1 Candidatus Endomicrobium labiotermitis | reverse complement strand
TTTTAAAAGTCCGGCTATAAGTCTTATTAAAGTGGTTTTGCCGGCGCCGTCAGGACCTATAATCCCATGGATTTTACCTGCTTCAAAATTCAGGCTGACATCGGAAATAGCCTGAGTTTCAAGCATTTTTTTACTGACGTTGGTTAATAATACGGATATCAAGTTTTTATTCATGTTTAGTTGTTTGCAGTCATTGCGGGCTTGACCCGCAATCTATGATTTATAATG
Organism: Candidatus Endomicrobium labiotermitis; assembly: GCA_009778965.1. Lineage (GTDB taxonomy): Bacteria > Elusimicrobiota > Endomicrobiia > Endomicrobiales > Endomicrobiaceae > Endomicrobium > Endomicrobium labiotermitis. The sequence goes on along the minus strand of WRFE01000042.1, from coordinate 17,416 downwards.
AGATTGCGGCTCAATGGCCGCAATGACATACTGACTACTAAGGCAATTGTGCTTCCAAAGTCATTCCGGACTTTAACAATCCGTCAGGATTATCAAATCTGATTTTTACCTGGAAAACCAAATTATCTCTTTCTTTTTCCGTCAAAACGTTTTTCGGCGTAAATTCGGCTTTATCGTTTATAAAAATTATTGTTCCTTCAAAGTGTTTATCTTTAAGTTCCGGCAAAAACGCTTTAACTTTCATTCCGGTTTTCAGGTTTATCATTTTTCTGTAAGGCACATAAATGAAAAGATTTACCTGGCTGTCATCTATAATGTTCACAATTTTTGACCCGGGCATAACAAGTTCGCCGTTTTCGTGATAATTATAAATTACCTTGCCGGTTATGGGGGAAACAATCTTTGTCCATGATAATCTTAGGCTTGCCTGGTCGTAGTTAAACTTTAAATTATCAAAAGTTTCTTCGCTTATTATTTTGTTTGCAAGAAGTTTTTTGCCTCGTTCAAAATTGCTTTTTGCGAGGTTATAATCAAGCAAAACGTCAGGACTGTTTATTTCGGCAATTAAATCGCCATCTTTTATACTGCTGCCTTCCTGTACGTGATACTGTTTTATAGTTCCCGGAACTCTTGCTGATATATTTGTTTCTACGGCTTCCACGGTTCCGTTAAAACGGAATTGTCTTGGCGCTGAAAGATAAAAATACAAACCCAATAAAACTGCCGATAATAAAACTGCTGCAATAATTTTCTTTTTCATTTTCTTAATGCCTCCAATATTGTAAGTTCCGTAAGAAGTCCGGCGTAAAAGTCGGTTTCATTGGACTGTGCTTCCAGAACATTTAAATTCATAAATTGAACGTCTAAAAATCTTGAAGTGCCGGAAATGTAGGACTTATACGTCATTTCGGCTACTGTTTTGCTTTGGGATATAATAGTTTTGTTTAAATCAATCTGGGTATATAGAATTTTAACCTTTTCTTTTGAACGGTCAAAAAGCCTTCTTAAATCGTCATAAAGACCCTGTCTTTGATTCTCAACAGACATTGCCGTAAATTTGCCTTGTTTTGAAAGTTTTGTATTTTTGCCAAACTGATAAACAGGCATATAAAAATCCGCGCCGGCAGTATTTTGCCAAACGGATTTAAGGTTTGGTCCGTCAGGGTAATTGTACATTGAAGTCCCGAAAACATTTACACGGGGAAAATTCATATTTTCATACGATTTTGAGATAAACTCATAATATTGTTCAAGCATTTCTAAAGATAAAAGCTGAGGGTTTTTATCGTCAAAAACAGAATCGATATTTTTAGAAAATATTTTGAGCAGAGCTTCAGGGGAATCAAGAGAGTTTAAATCAATATCATAATTTTTAATTATGTTATTGGTAAGAGAGTTTAAATTGTCTATTGCTCCTATAAGCAGAATTTTCGCGGAATTTTTTTGCCTTGTTTTTATTAAAACTTCATTGTCCGACATAATTTCGTCAAGCTTGCTTTTTGAACCCAGTCTGGCGCCTTGCCTGATATCGTTATTTTGGGAAATTGAAAGATCAAGCTGTTCATCAATAAATTTTAAGTTTGCCGCCGCTGTTATAAGGTTAAAGTAAGCGATTCTTGTATTCATAAGCGTTTTTTTCTTTTCATTTTCATAAGCGGCTTTTTTCGAATCGGCTAACTTTCTTGCGGCTTCAGAATTATTTTTTTGGACATTCCCGTCAAATAAATTCCAGCGCAAGGCAAGTCCGGCGGAATAATTCCAATTATCGCCGAGTTTTTTGCTGAGATGTCCTATTGCCGGAAGGGTAATATCAAGTTCAGGAACGGCTGTAAGATAATAAGCCTGTCCTTCCAACGATAAAACGGGCAGCAGGCTGGTTTTAGAGGCATCCGCAGCAGCTTCTGCCGCGTTAAACTCATTTTTAGCAGCCATAACCGAGGGGGAAGTTTCAAGAGCGCGTTTTTCGGATTCCGCAAGCGTTATCTTTTGAGAGCCAAAAGCGTTTGCAAACGGGTAGAGACAGATTAAAAAAAATAAAAATGGTCTGATCATTTTAATCATCTTAATATTCCTTTTAGAGAAAGTTCCATTCTCTCTTTTATAAAATTTTCGCTTGATAATTTTTCAAGAAATTTTGAAATTTTTGCCGAATCTTTTTTAGATATGACTCTTTTTAATATGGCGGATGCCGCTATCGGCAGTATAATAGGAGCAATTGTGGAAATCAATAAAGAAACTGTGTCCGCATCTTTAAATATTCTTTCTTTTTTACCTTGTTCTATAATGGAATAAAGAAATGCTATATGTTTTGAGAAATTTTCTTTTACAAAACTAAATTTTGCGCCGTTTCCTGAAAATATCTCTATAATAATGCTTGCTATAATAGAAGCGTTTTTTGAGACAAAATCCGATAATGTTTCCCTTGCGGCTTCAAGTTTTTTTATTGCGTCCATGTCTTTGGAGATATTTATTTCAAAATCTTTCATGAAATCGCCGTAAAGACTTTTGAGAATAATATTTTCAAAATTATCTCTTGAAACAAAGTAATAATTAAAAAGCCCTAAATTAACTTTTGCTTTTTGGCATAACTGCCTTACCGTAAAACCGCTTATGCCGTATTGTTTTGCCAAAGCAATTCCGGTATCAATGATTTTTTGCTCGGTATTTACATTTCCTTTCATCATAAAACCTCCGATGAATTATACGTCTGTATAAATTATACATTTGTATAAACTATTTGTCAAGGGGTATTTTATATTAATTAGCTCTTCGCCTCAAAATTTGATAGAATTACCGATAGTATGGAACAAAAAACTTTAACTAAAAATGCAGGCAAAGCCGCGTCCGGCACATTCTTTTCGAGAATTCTCGGGTATGTCCGCGATATGCTTGTGGCTAATTTATTCGGCGCAGGAATGTTTGCCGACGCTTTTTACGCGGCGTTTCGTATTCCAAATCTTTTCAGGCGGCTTTTCGGGGAAGGCGCTTTTTCCGCGGCTTTTATTCCGGTTTTTAGCGAATATCTGCATACAAAAGATAAAAGCGAGACGCAAAAGTTTTTAACTGCCGTTTTTACCGCTCTCTTTGTAATTCTTACTGTAGTAACAATTCTGGGAATGTTTTTCGCGCCTGTCCTTGTAAAAATAATAGCCTGGGGATTTACCAACGACCCTGAAAAAATGCAGATGACGGTAGAACTTACAAGGCTGATGTTTCCGTTTATAATGTTTATATGCCTTGCCGCGTTTTTGCTGGCAATTTTAAATACTTTACAATCGTTTTTTCTGCCCGCGCTTGCTCCTTCCGCGTTGAGTGTTTCGGAAATTTTCTATATGCTTGCCATTGCTCCTATGCTTGGCGGGGGAAACCAGATAAAAGGACTTGCCATAAGCGTAATAGCCGGCGGAGCATTACACTTTGTCATACAGTATCCGAAACTTAAAGCTTTAGGATGGTATTTAAAACTAAAATTAACAATTGACGGCGAGCCTTTTTATAAACATCCGGGAATTAAACGTATCTGGATTTTGATGATTCCCGCTATGATAGGTTTGTCCGTTGACCAGATAAACAGTTTTGTAGATACTATATGCGCTTCTTTTCTTGAAAGCGGTTCTATTACGGCTTTATATTATTCCAACAGGCTTATGCAAATGCCTTTGGCTATTTTCGGGCTTGCTTTTGCTACGGTATCTCTGCCGGCTCTTTCAAAAGCCTGCGCCATCAAAGATATGACCGTATACAAAGATTCTTTAAGCCATTCTATAAGATTTTCCGTTTTTATGCTGCTTCCGGCAATGGCTGGTCTTATGGTTATAGGACTGCCGATTATAAGGCTTTTGTTTGAACACGGCAAGTTTGATTCCGTCGCGTCGCTTATGACCAACGACGCTTTATTTTATTATTCTTTGGGTCTTCCGGCGTATGCCTTATCAAAAATATATGCGAATGCTTTTTTTGCGCTTCAGGATACAAAAACGCCTGTTAAAAGCGCTGCATTGGCAATGATTTTACACGTAATTTTATGCGTTATTTTAATGTATCCTATGGGAGTAGGCGGGCTTGCTCTTGCGACTGCCGTTGCTTCTTATTTTAACCTTTTCCTTTTAGTGATATGGCTCAAAAAAAGAATGGGCAAAATAGGAATGAGAAATATATTAATATCATCCGCAAAATCTTTTGTCGCGGCAATATTTACGGCAGTAACCGCTTTTTATTCCATCCAAATATCGCAAAACTTATTTATAGCTGTTCCTTTTGCAGTATTTGCGGGCTCAGCTGCATTTTTCCTAACCGCGCTGTTTCTTAAATCCGAAGAAGTAAAAGTTTTTGCCAAAATATTAAAGAAATAATTTTTATAAGGAGTTGTTTTTATGAAACATTTACCGGTAATTTTAGTTGCTATTGTGTTTATTATAGCCGCGCTTTTAGCGGGTCTTTACGCCGGTAAAAAAGTCGCTTCTTTTCAGCTGTTAAATAAAACCGCTAATGTTAATGTCAACGCTACGCTTAAGGAAATTCTGCCTGCAGCGGAATACGCAAGCCTTGTATATCATTACACTACCGTAATTACACACTCCGACGCTTTGCAGATTTTTTCAAAAGCTTTGCCTTTAACGGAAAAGAAAACTATTTATATGATAGACGGAGCAATAAGATTAGGATTTAACAGCGAAGATGTAAAAACTGACGTATCAGAAAAAAATATTATTTTATATATGCCTGAAATTAAAATGCTTTCTCACGAGATTTATCCGGAAACATTTAAATCCTATGATGAAAAAACCAGTTTTTTTAATAAATATAATTTGACGGATGCCTATGCTCTTCAGAAAATCAACAAAGACGCTATGGAAGAAAAAGTAAAACAAAACGGAGCTGTGTTTATTCAGGCAAGAAAACTTGCCGAACAGCAGATTTCGTCCCTTATAAAAAATTCTCCGGCAATAAAAGATAAATATGAAATTGTGTTTGAATGGGCAAAACAGTAAATTGAAAGTAATGGTGTCATGCTGAACTTGTTTCAGCATCTTGTAGTTAAAACAGACAATAGAAGACCCTGAAACGAGTTCAGGGTGACAACAATCAAATAAATGAACAAATATTTAGAAAATATTCCAAAACTGCCCGGCGTATATATTATGCGCGACGGCATCGGCAGCATAATATATATAGGCAAAGCAAAAAGCCTGAAAGACAGGCTTTCTTCTTATTTTAACGCCGATACAGAATCAAAGTCTGCCGCCATAATAACAGCGATGCGTAAAATTGATTATATTTTATGCGTTTCCGAAAGAGAAGCCTTGATCTTAGAAAGGCAGCTTATAAATAAGGTTAAGCCTTATTTTAACGCGATGTGGAAAGACGATAAGTCTTACCCGTATATTAAACTTTCCGTAAACGAAGATTTTCCGCGTTTAATACTTACCAGAAAAAAACTTAAAGACGGCGCATTATATTTCGGGCCTTATCCGCAGGTGTTTTATATTAAAAAGCTTGTAAGATGGCTTGTAAAACTTTTTAAAGTCCGTCCGTGCAAACTTGAATTTTCGGAAGATAATCTGCCGGAAGAAAAAAAAGTTAAATCCTGTATGTATTATCATACGGAATTGTGTTACGGGGCGTGTCTTGGGAAAATTACCTCTGAAGATTATAAAGCTAAAATAAAGGAAATAGAACTGTTTCTTAACGGGAAATTTAAAAAACTCGAAGATGAATGGCAAGACCGTATGGAGCAGTTAAGCGACGGTTTGAAATTTGAGGAAGCCGCCGAAATAAGAGACAGGCTTTATGCCGTGCAGAATATGTCGGAAAGGGTAATGATATCCGAAATTACGCAAGAGCAGATAAACGAGTCTGTTTTAAGAGCTGACAGTATAGGCGAATTGAAAGATGTTTTAGGTTTAAAACGTATGCCGGCAATAATTGAGGGTTTTGATAATTCTAATATTCAGGGGACAAACGCGGTGGCTTCAATGGTACGTTTTGCAAACGGTATTCCCGATAAAAAGAATTACAGGCGGTTTAAAATTAAAACCGTTGTCTGCGCGGATGATTTCGCAAGCATGAGGGAAGTTGTTTTCCGGCGTTATTCCGGGCTTATAAGGAAAAACGAGAGTATGCCGGATCTAATACTTATTGACGGCGGAAAAGGACAGCTTAGCGCGGCTATGAGCGTTTTGGAAGAACTGCAGCTTAACGTGCCTATTGTATCGCTTGCGGAAAAGAATGAGGAAATATTTTTACCTCATAAAGATAAACCGTTAATATTAGGCAGACATTCTCCGGCTTTGAGGCTTTTGCAGTATGTCCGCGATGAATCGCACAGGTTTGCGGTAAGTTATCACAGAAAATTAAGAGAGAAGATAGAAGAGTAGTCATGTTGAGCGAAGAGACGAAGTCTCGTAGTCGAAACATCTGCCTTTAACGGCAGACCCTTCGATTGTACTCAGGGTGACAAACCGGAGCAGAGGTTAAATGATTTTATTTAAGTTAAATTATTGGCTGTTTATGCCGCTTTCTTTTATTTTTGCCGCTTTTACCGCGGTTGTTTCGTTTTTGGTTTTAACAAGACGCTCAAAATCTGCGGTTAATATAAGTTTTTCGCTTTTGTGCCTGGCTTTATGCGTTTGGTTTTTAGGCTTTGCAGGAATGTTTTTTAACATAGGCGCGGGCAGTGAGCTTATCTGGGAAAAAATAAGTTTTACCGGCGCTGCTTTTATACCTGTTTTGCTTTTAAGATTTATCTATGCCTATTCAAAAACCGCAATAAATAATAAAATCTTTGTTTCCCTATATTTATTTTCCGCTGTGGCTGTAATTTTAAATTTTTACGGCGGATTCTTTCATCAGGGAGCCGCGAATTGGTTTTATTTTGACTTCCAGACTGTCAAAAGTCCGTTATTTTTAATTATTCCTTTGCAGCTGATAATATTTACATTTTTGGCTTTAAAGAACTTAAAAGAGCATTTACGAACCCCTGATTTAACAGCTTTTAAACTCCGGCAGATATTAAAAATACGTTTTGCTCTGATTTTATTTTTTCTTATAGCAATAGAACAGGCAGTATCATATTTTTTTATTCCCGCTTATCCTTTGGGTTTGTTAAGCGCCGCCGCTTTTGTCGCAATAATCGTATATGTTTTGGGAAGATATTCTTTTTCGGACATAAAAATTATTCTTACAAGAATTTTTATGTTTTTACTGATAACGGCGTCGGTTATCGGATTGTCATACATTGTGTGGAAATATTCTAACCTGTGGATTGCCTCGATAATAACCTCTTTTATTCTTGCTTTTGCCGGGACATACATATTTAAAGCAATAATAAATAAAACCGAAGCTTTATTTCTGGCGGATCAGAAAAAATACCATAATACGCTTATACAGGCGGCAAGCGGAATTGCCAGTGAACACGAACTGGACAGGCTTTTAAAGCTGTTATCTATTATAGTGATAAGAAATGTCCGCGTGGAAAATGCGGCGGTTTTTATCGGAAACGAATCCGGGAAACTTTTTGAATGCGCCCATATAAGACCGGCAACGGACGGGGAAATGGTTTTTCCGTATCCCGTTACGCACCCTTTTATTATTTTTATGAAAGACAAAGCAAAACCTTTTGTAATTGCCGATTTACCTATGTATATAGCAAATTCGATAAATCTGCCGTTTAAGCCGTCTATGATAATTCCTTTTTTCTTTGAAAACGGCGCGAAAGGATTTGTTGTTTTGGGACCCAAAAAAGATAAAACCCAGTTTAACAGGGAAGATATAAAGGTTTTTGAAACGCTTGCCAGACAAACCGCTCTTGCCATTGAAAACTGCATATTTTTTGACGAATTTAAAGAAAGACAGGAGAAAATTTTTACCGCTGAAAAGCTTGCGTCGGTCGGCGGTCTTGCCGAAGGCGTGGCGCATCAGATAAATAACAGGCTGAATCAGTTTTCAATGCTTTCAACGGAATTAAAACTTGAAGTCGAAGATTATAAGAATGCTAATACCGAGCTTGTAAATTCAAATGAAAAACTGAAGAAAACAATGGACTATATATCGAATTTGTCAGACTCTTTATCTGAAAACATAAAACGTACCGACGGCGTTATAAAAGGCATTTTGAATTACGCAAGAACCGAAAAACAAGGAAATTTGTTTTCGGAATTTACGCTGCGTGAAGTTTTTGATATGGCGATAGAGCTTTTAAAACTTAAACATAAGCTGCATAAAGATTTAACAATAGAACTTGATTTTAATGATGACGATAAAATTTACGCGATACGTTCGCAGATAACAGAATCTGTGTATAATATATTAGACAATGGTTACGAAGCCGTTACGGAAAGGCTTGAAAGCTTACAAGGGGAAGAAAAACATAAATATAAACCGCTTATAAAAGCGGATTTAAAATACACGGAAGATAAATCTATTTTTACGATTCAGGATAACGGCATAGGAATAAAAGAAGAGAATAAGGCAAAAATTTTCGCGCCGTTTTTTACGACAAAATCTTCATATAAATCCGGAACCGGCATAGGGTTGTATATAGTAAAAAGAATGATAGAAGAAAACAATAACGGCAAACTGTCATTTGAAAGCAAATACGGACATGGAACAAAAATTATATTTGAACTGCCGCTTAAATAAAGATGATGAGATGTTGAGAGGGTGAGAAGTTGAGCAATAACTAATTAGCTACAAAAGAGAGTAATAACTATGAAAAAAATACCAAAAGAAATTATTGAAAAAATGAAAAACTATCCGTCTTTCTATGTTAAGGTTTGGAAAGCTTGTTTTGAGATTCCGGCAGGAAGTACATTATCTTATAAAGAGCTTGCAGAAAAAGCCGGTTCTCCAAACGCGGCAAGAGCAGTCGGCGGAGCAATGCGCTCAAACCCTTTCGCGCCGTTAATTCCGTGTCACAGAGTCGTCGGCTCAAGCGGTAAAATGCACGGTTATTCCGCGGTAGGCGGCATAAAACTTAAAGAAAAAATGCTTGAATATGAAAGAAAAACTAAAAAAGACGCGAAAAATAAATTAGTTTCTATTCATCCCAAAAAGAGGTTTTAATATGTTACGTTTCATTCATGATATTGCGCGAAACGGCGCGATGAATATGGCTATAGACGAAGTTCTTTTTAACGGGCTTGAAAACGGAGCTGTTTTAAGAACTTACTTTTGGGATGCCCCATATACAACCATAGGATATTTTCAAAAAAATGATTGCAATGCCGTGCGCAGAATGACGGGCGGTCTGCTTGTAAACCACAGAGATGATTTATCTTATTGTTTTTGCGCGGATACTCAAAATTGGAAGCATATATACAGCCAGCAGGACACATATAAAGCTATTCACTATTCAATAAAAAAAGCTCTGGAATTTATAAATATCAGTTCCGAATTGGCAGGAGAGCAGCAGACAACTCCGCAAAATCAATATTGCGTCCAGACATTGTATTCCGACGATTTAATACTTAACGGTGCGAAAATTGCGGGTTCGTGTATGCGCAGAAGAGGGAAAAAGATAATTGTCCAGGGTTCGCTTCATCTGGATTTAGGAGAAGCAACGGCGCGGGAATTTTCTTGGGAGTTTTCGCAAAACATTGCTAAAATTCTTAACATGGGTTCATCCAGGTCGCAATTAACCGAAACAGAATTAAAAGAAGCCGGGCAACTTTCAATAGAAAAATATTCCGATCCGCAATGGAACGAAAAATTTTGATATAATGTACATTATGTCATTCCCGAAATTCGTTATCGGGAATCCATTTTTACTAAAAAACAAAATATTTTCTTTATGTATTTTAACGATAAACTTGGATCCCCGATAAAAACATTCGGGGATGACGGATAGGATAGGTTTAAAAAATGAAAAAATATTTACTTGATCTTACCAACGCGCAATTTAAAGATGCTGCTAAATACTTGATTACGCAGGATTATAAGCTTAATCAGATTTTAGACTGGGTTTATGTTAAAAAAGCCGCGTCTTTCAGCGAGTTTACAAATATTTCTAAAGAGATAAGAGAAAAACTCGACGAAAAATTTGTTTTGCGTTCGCTTAAAATAGTAAAAAAAGAAAAATCCATAATTGACGGAACCATAAGATATACTTTTCAGACTGTAGACAAAAGGACATTCTTCGCGGTTTTCCTGCCGTCAAAATCAAAAAACTCGGTTTGTATATCATCCCAGATAGGCTGTCCGGTTTCATGCGCGTTTTGTTCGTCCGGGAAAACAAAACTTTGCCGTAATTTAAGCAGAGGGGAAATATTAGAGCAGATTTTGCAGATAGAAAACGACACAAAAGAAAAAATTGGCGGCGTACTGTTTATGGGAATGGGCGAGCCGATGCTTAACTTTAATAATCTTACTTCGGTTTTAAAAGTTTTGCTTTCAAATAAAGAATTCGGAATAGGCAAAAGACATATAACTGTTTCCACGGTTGGAATAGTTCCCGCGATAAAAAAGCTTGCCGAAGAAAATTTCGGAGTCCGCCTTGCCATTTCGCTTCACGCTGTTGATGAAAAGCAAAGAAAAAAACTTATTCCTAATAACCTGGGTTTTGAGATTTCCGATATTTTAAACGCGGGAAAGTATTACCTTAAAAAAACAAATTCGCGTCTTACCATAGAATATATTTTGGTAAAAGGAATTAACGATTCCACGGCGGACGCGCACAAGCTTGCGAGACTTTTGCGCCAGAATGATCTTATAAATCCTGATGTTCAGGCAAATATAATTCCTTTTAACCCGGTAAGCGGCGTTTCTTTCCAGACTCCGACTGAAGAATCGGTACAAAAGTTTAAAAGTATCTTGAAACTTAACGGTTTAACTTCAAATATCAGGCAGGCAAAAGGCGCAGACATTTCCGCCGCCTGCGGACAGTTGGGATACTAACAGCAATTACTAATTACGAATGTCAAATTACGAATTAATGACAATTACAATTTTTTTTTGTAAAATTTATCTCAATAAATAACAGAGGTCTATAAAATATGAGTTCGAGAAGACAAGCGAGAGAATGTTCTTTACAAATGTTGTACGCGATTGACAATTGTAATATGTCCGCGGATGTGGCATATGATTCTTTTGGAGAATATTTACCGAAAGAAGAAGCCTACAGAGAATTTGCTGTTAAGATTTTTAAAGGCGTATGCGCAAAACGGGAAGAAATAGATTTGCTTATCGCAAAGTACGCGCAGAATTGGGAAATAGACCGTATGGCTACGGTTGACCGTAACATTATACGTCTGGCAGCCTATGAAATTATAGATATGCCGGGTACTCCGATAAACGTTATTATAGACGAAGCCGTCGAAATATCAAAAAAATACTCTACCAAAGATTCCAGTAAATTTGTCAACGGCATTTTAGATAAACTAAAAGCGGTCAGAAAAGACGATTGACTTCAAGTCGTGTCATTCCGGGCTTGACCCGGAATCCATTTTTTACTAAAAAAATATTTTATCTTTTAAAATCCTTACAACAAACGTGGATTCCCGCTTTCGCGGGAATGACAAACAGTGATTAAAGCGGATTTCCAATGAATAACATTAAAGATAAAATTGACCATCTGCGAAAAGAAATAGAGCGCCATAATAAGCTCTATTACGATAAACAAAATCCCGAAATATCAGATACCGAATATGATAATCTCGTTAAAGAACTTGAAAAGCTTGAACGGGATTATCCTCTTTTTGCTTCAAATGATTCTCCGACCCAAAAAGTTTCGGGAATTGTTTCGTCGTCTTTTGAAAAAGTAAAACACGCGGTTCCTATGCTTTCTTTAGATAATACTTATTCCCACGAAGAAATCGCCGCTTGGTATGAAAGAACAATAAAGACAATTACGAATTACGAATTACGAATTACGAATGATGAATCAACGACAAAAAAGGCAATTACGAATTACGAATTACAAATTACGAATCAACGACACAATGACGAGTCTGTCATTCTGAAAGACACAGTCTTGAAGAATCCAGAAGTTAACTCCACTATGTCGTTTGTGGTTGAGCCAAAAATAGACGGGGTAAGCGCAAGCCTTACATACATAAACGGGAAATTAACCGTAGGCGCTACACGCGGCGACGGGGAAACCGGTGAGGATATAACCGAAAACATTAAAACCATAACTGATATACCTCATAAATTAAAAGATACAAATCCGCCGGCTTCATTTGAAATTCGCGGCGAAGTTTATATGGATAAAGACAGTTTTGACGCCATAAACGAAGAGATTCTTGAAAACGGCGGGCAGAAATTTGCTAATCCCAGAAACGCGGCGTCCGGCTCTTTAAGGCAGAAAAATCCGCAGATTACGGCTTCAAGAAAATTAAAGTTTTTTGTTCATTCTTTCGGCGCGGTTTTTGGCAAAGATTTTGAAACGCATTATGATTTTTTACAATATTGTAAAAAGTGCGGTTTTACGCTTCAAAACGATGTTAAAGTATGTAAAAGTTTGGCGGAAATAACAGACTATTCTTCTCAAATGCTTGAAAAGAGGGAAAAGCTTTCTTATGAAATTGACGGGCTTGTTATAAAAGTAAACTCCTATAATTTACAAAAAGAACTCGGCTATACAAATAAAAGCCCCAGATGGGCAATAGCCTATAAATTTCCGGCAAAACAAGCCACTACAAAACTAAATAAAATACGCGTGCAGGTCGGAAGAACCGGAATAATAACTCCCTCGGCAATTTTAGAACCTGTGCCGCTTGCAGGGGTTACAATATCACACGCAACTTTGCACAATTTTGAAGAAATAGAGCGTCTTAACGTAAACGAAGGCGACACGGTTTTAATTGAAAGAGCGGGGGACGTTATCCCTAAAATAGTAAAAGTTGTTAAGAAAGACAGCGATAGTTATTTTAAGCCTCCGAAAAATTGTCCATCCTGCAACAGTGAAATCGTTAAGGAAAACGAAGAGGAAGTCGGTTACAGATGCGTAAATCCGGAATGTCCTGCGCAGTTTAGAAGACATCTTATACATTTTGTTTCAAGAAACGCTATGGACATAGACGGCTTGGGCGAAGCGGCTATTGACCAGCTTCTTGAAAGGAAAAAGCTTAAAACTTTAGCCGACATTTACGGTTTAACTTTTGACGATTTTTTGGAACTCGACCTTTTTAAAGAAAAAAAAGCCAATAATCTTATGAGTTCGATAGCGGAAAGTAAAAAAAGACCGCTGAGCAAACTGCTTTTTGCTTTAGGAATACGCCATGTCGGCGAAAAAGTTTCTGAAATAATAGCCAAGCGCTTTAAAAATATGGACTCTTTATTTACGGCTTCGGTTGAAGATTTTATAAAAATAAATGAAATAGGCGACGTGTTGGCCGTATCTTTAAAAGAATTTTTTGAAAAGCCGGAAGTACATCATATAATAGACGCTTTAAAAACCGCAGGCGTAAATATGATTGAACCTGAATCTGAAAACGCGGGGAATCAATTTGAAGGGCAAACGTTTGTTTTAACCGGCGAATTAATTAATTATACAAGGGAAAAAGCCGCTGAAATCATAAAATCTTTAGGCGGGAAGACTTCGTCTTCGGTAAGTAAAAAGACGAGCTATGTGCTGGCAGGCGCTGAAGCAGGCTCTAAACTTGAAAAAGCAAAAGAATTAGGCGTAAAAATAATCAACGAAACTGAATTTGAGGAATTAATAAAAAAATGAACAATCAAATTGAAGTAATTTACCAAGACGATAATGTAGTTGTCGTAAATAAGCCCGCGGGGATGATTGTTATTCCGGACCAGCATACTTATGAGAATAAAACTCTTGTCGGTATCTTGAAAAAACAGCTGAATCAGAAAATTTGGGTTGTCCACCGCATAGACCGCGATACTACGGGAGTATTAATTTTCGCAAAAAATGCCGAAACGCACAGGCATTTAAGTATGCAGTTTGAACATTCGCAGGCTGACAAAAAGTATCTTGTTTTGCTTTCAGGCTTTCTTGAAGAAGACGAGGGTACAATCAACAAACGTATTTTAATAGAAGACAGAGACGTAAGCATAGACGATGACGGAAAAGAATCAATTACAAATTTTAAAGTTTTGGAACGGTTTAAAAATTATACTTTTGCCGAAGCTTCGCCTTTAACCGGCAGGCGTCATCAAATTAGAGTGCATTTCTGGAGTTTGGGTCATCCTTTGGCTATTGACGCAGAATACGGTTCTTCAGATCCTTTGCTGTTATCTTCAATGAAACGCAATTATAAAGTAAAAGATAATGAAACAGAGAAACCTCTAATAAACAGGCTTACCTTACACGCTTCGGAATTGGCTCTCGCTTTGCCGGGCAGTTCTAACAAAACTGTCTTCTCCGCTCCCCTGCCTAAAGATTTTGAAATCACTTTAAAACAACTGAGAAAATACGGGAAATAATAATAAAACGGGTTGTTTGATTTCTTTTTTTCTGTTATGATAAAATACAATCCCGATAACGTTTTCGGCTTTTGCAATTTTTTTTTAAGAACAGGTAAATAAATGGAATACATAAAAAAACTAACGGAGTGTCCTCTTTTTGAAGGAATATCAGAGGCAAAGGTTGAATCTGTGCTTCGTCGCCTTAACCCTAAGATTCGGAAATATAAAAAAGGTGAATACATAGTAGTAGCGGGTAACCCTGTTACTGATATATTCATACTTCTGCAAGGCTCGGTACAACTAATAATAGAAGACATTTCGGGCTCGTACTCATTAATAGCGCAGCCTCTGCCCGGAGAGAGTTTTTTTGAAGTTTCTGCTACTCTCAATTTGCAAAAAACCCCTGTCAGCTGCTACGCCAAAGCCGACTCTCTTGTAATGACAATTCCTTTTAAAAACATTCAGAGCAATCCGGTAATTACTAAAAATCTGATTTTAACGCTTGCGCATAAATCTTATAAAGCGTTCGCGCAACTTGAACACGTAAGCAGGCGAAGTGTCAGAAAGAAAATATTGTCTTATCTGTCGGCGAAAAAAAATCAAGCCGGTAAAAATGAATTTGTTATTCCTATTAGTCAAACAGATTTGGCAGATTACCTTTTTATAAGCAGAACCGCATTGACAAGAGAACTTATGTCTATGAAAAAAGATAATCTTATAAGTTATAACGGCAGAAAATTTACAATTAAAACAAATTGATAATACCATACCTTCTTTTCTTAAATAAAAATACTTCTTTCGATTCATTATCTTCCAAAGATTAAAAACTCTGTTTGTCATATTTGACCCAATTATTATTTTTTGTATCAATTGCGGCAGATTTTATCTGTCAAATTTAATTAAATATAAAGCAAAATCCTGCACAAAAAAGGAGACAATGTGTGAAAAATTCTTTTAATAACAAATAAAATGAATAATCCTGTCTATAAGCCATAGCAAAATAAACAGCCTTTCATTACATGCAGTCTTTGAACGTTTGTCCGATACATTTCTGGCATTTTGAAAACAAGAAAAGGAGAGAGTATGAAAAAAATATTATCATTGTCGGTTGCGGTATTGTTTTGCGTAAGTTCGGCGTTTGCTGGCGAAACCATTGTTTTTGACGGCAGCGACATAACTATGCTGCAAACTGTTGGCGGGACTGCCAATTCTTTGGCTCCGCTCGGCAGCAGCAGCGGTAAAAGCAGCAGCATTTCAGACAACAGTATTACGCTTAGCAGCGGCAGTGTGGGAGGAAGGGTTTACGGCGCAATAAATATCAATGATACGCAAACAGTTGCCAATAATAGCGTTATTGTTAATGGCGGTGACATTGGTTCTAGTGTCTTTGGCGGTTATAGCTCTAATGCCAACATCACGGGCAATACTGTCAACATCATCAGCGGATCGGTGGCTGTCGGCGCCTACGGCGGTTTTACTAATTTAAGTGGCGGCACCATCACTGGCAATACCGTAAATATCGTCGGCGGCTCGGTAGAGGGCGATGTCGCAGGCGGCAGTTCCCGTTGGGGAGCAGGAAACGCCACAGACAATACTGTCAACATTAGCGGCGGTTCTACGGGAAATCAGGTCTTCGGCGGCTGGTCACAGAGCGGCAATGTCACAGGCAATACTGTAAACATCCGCGGCGGTTCTATTGGAGGGGGCGTTATCGGAGGATATATCAATATCACAGGCTTGGCCACATACAATACCGTGACCCTAAGCGGTTCTCCGACCTTCAAAAATTACTCTAACTTATACGGCGGCGATCAAAGCTATAGCGGCACAGGGGACGTCTTCACCGGCAACACTCTAAACGTTTGGAATTACAGCGGCTCATCTGTATATAACGTAAAAAACTTCCAGTTCTATAACTTCATTTTGCCAGCAGGAGCGGCAAACGGCGATGTTCCATATTTTACCGCAACGGGTTCGGTAGACTTTACCGGACCGGCAGTCAATTCCACAGTTACCGGAGTAAACTTTATGATGGGAGGCGCGGCGCCGCAGGCGGGGGATACTTTCATTCTTCTGAGCGGCAATTTTACCGGCGCCATTGCCAATAACGGCGCGATTGTTTCCGGTCAGAGAGGCGCTGTCCTGCTTTATGACATTCAGGTAAACCAAACGGGCACAGGCGCAGGTCAATCCCTGACCGCAACTATATTGAGCGCCCCTCATGCCAAGCCTCAAGCAAAAATTTTGTCCGAAGGTGCGGTGGCAGGAGCTATTCTTGCGACACAAGGCTCGGGTCTTACCGCCGGCGATTTGTTGTCTAATCTGCAAAAAGGGAAAACGGAAGCAGTAGCCGCTTTTTCCGGAGGAAGTTCAAAATATGATACGGGCTCTTCGGTTGAAATGAATGCTGTGGGCATAGCCGCAGGCATAGCAAAAAAGTTTGATTCGGCAAGCGCGGGAGTTTTTATAGAATACGCAAGAGGCAGTTTTGATACGGAATATAGCGGTTTGAAAGGTGACGGCAGCGCAAGCGCTGTAGGTATAGGCATTATGACAAAAAAAGACGTAACCGAAGACATATATATTGAAAGTTTAATAAGAGCGGGGCAACTTTCAAATGATTATAAAAATAAACTTACAGATTTTTTCGGAACAACAGCGAATTATGAGTATAATTCAACGTATTTCGGTTTAGGTTTAGGCATTGGTCAAATTTTTAAATTAAGTGAAAAAATAAGCCTTGACTACTTCTGGAAATACGCGCTTACAAGTGTCGGTAAAAGCGAAGCGGATTTGGCTACTGGTGAAAAATATAAAATAGATTCCTTTGTTTCCAGCCGCGTAAAAGCAGGAGCAAAAAGCCAATATAAAATAAACGAAACAATAAAACCGTATTTGGAATTGGCATATGATTATGAACTAAGCGGAGACATAAACGCAAAAGCGAATGGGTGCGAAATAGAAGCGCCGAGCTTAAAAGGCGGCACTTTTATAGCGGGCTTGGGAGCAAGTGCAAAAGTTACGGAAACCCTAACACTTGATTGCGGCATAA
>WRFE01000041.1 GCA_009778965.1 Candidatus Endomicrobium labiotermitis | reverse complement strand
TTATCACGAAAGACAACGTTTCGGTTGTTGTTGACGCTATAATATACTTTCAGGTTACGGATCCCGTTAAAGTCGTTTATAATATTGAAAATTTTGCTCTTGCCGCGTTAAAACTCGCGCAGACTAACTTGAGAAACGTTATCGGCGATATGGAACTTGACAGCACTCTTACTTCCAGAGAAAAAATCAACACGCAGCTCAGAGTGGTTATGGACGAAGCCACGGATAAATGGGGCGTTAAAGTTACCAGAGTTGAAATTCAAAAAATAGATCCGCCGCGCGATATTACAGACGCGATGTCAAAACAGATGAAAGCTGAGCGTGAAAAAAGAGCGAATATTTTGGAAGCCGAAGGTTTGAGACAAGCTGCGATTCTTAAAGCCGAAGGCGCAAGACAGGCTGTTATTCTTGAAGCCGAAGCCATAAAAGAAAAACAGATTTTGGAAGCTGCCGGCGAAGCCGAAGCCATTAAAAAAGTTGCCGACGCGGAAAAATATCAGATAGAAATTGTTTATAAGGCAATACATGAAGGTAATCCCACAAACGACCTTATTGCCATAAAATATCTTGAATCACTTGCGAAAGTTGCGGATGGTCAGGCTACAAAAATTTTCCTGCCGCTTGAAACAGCGGGAGTTACAGCATCAATCGGCGGTATAGCCGAACTTTTTAAAGATACAACTAAGCTTGCAAAAACAGTTCAGCCGAAATAATAAAATAAATTTAAATCGCCGGCTTTGTTAAAACAGCCGGCGATTTTTCATTTTGGGAATTATTTTTATTGTGAACCTGAGACTGCTTTGTCACACTGAGCGAAGCAACGAAGTTGCGAAGTCGAATGGGTCCATTGTTAGACTGGATTATTCAATTTTTTTCAGAATTACAACTTAGTATGTAAAGGAAGAATATCGTTAATTTTTATGCTAGGTTTATACATACATATACCATTCTGCAGGCAAAAATGTTTTTACTGCGATTTTTTTTCGGTAAACTACGAAGAATTTTTAGCAGATAAATATATTGAATCCGTGGTAAAACATGCCGAAGCTTATGGTCAAGGTGGTCAAGGGGACGGGGATAGTGACCAAAGTATGGTCAATACCCCCGTCCCCTTGACCACGATATATATCGGCGGCGGCACGCCTTCCGTATTAAGCGAAACGCAGATAAAAACGCTTCTTTCAGGCATCGCGTCAAACTTCAATTTATCGGGTTTAAAAGAATTTACTTTTGAAGCAAATCCCGAATCCCTAACCGAAAATAAATTAAAGATTTTAAAAAATTACGGCGTAAACAGATTAAGTCTTGGACTCCAGTCTTGTAACGACAAATATTTGTCGTTGCTTGGCAGAGTACATAATTTTGAAACTTTTAAAAAAGTGTTTGCTTTGTCTCGTTCTGCCGGTTTTGACAATATAAATATAGATTTAATATACGGTTTTTCCGGTCAAACCTTAAATGATTTTCAAAACGATTTATCTGAAATGCTGAAATTTAAAAGCGAGCATATATCTCTTTATCCGCTGGCTGTTGAAGAAAACACGGTTTTTCATAAAACCGGCGTTAAAACAAATTCCGATACGCAAGCCGAAATGTATGAAAAAGCCTGCGAAATGCTGCAAAAATCGGGCTATGTTCATTACGAAATATCAAATTGGTCGCTTAAAGGTAAAGAATCTTTGCACAACAGCAATTATTGGCGAAATTATGAGTATATAGCGCTGGGCGCGGGCGCGTCAGGCTATTACAATCGCATAAGATATAAAAACATTCCCGATATTGAGAAATATTGTCGTCATTGCGAGGAGGAAACTGGTCAAGGGAACGGGGGTATTGACCAAAGAGTGGTCACTACCCCCGTCCCCTTGACCAGGGTGAAGCAACCCATTGCCATTGAACAGGAATATATATCAGACGATTTATACGAAACCGAAAGCATAATGCTGGGCTTAAGACTGTTAAACGACGGCGTAGATATAAAAAAGTTTACTTCTAATAAAAATATTTCAATTTTAAAAAATTTCCTGAAAGATAAAATCCTTATAAACGACAACGGGAAAATTAAACTTTCGGAAAGGCATATTTTCATATCTAATACCGTAATATCGGAGTTTATGTGAAAAACTGCATATTCTGTGTCGTCATTGCAAGCTTGATCCGCAATCTCATCATAAATACTAGATTCCGGATCAAGTCCGGAATGACAAATAGGGCAAGTTGACAAGTCTGAGATAACTTATATAAAATAATGATACTACAATAAGCGATAATTAGCACCAGTGAAGGTGAAAAATGCTTATAACCATCTCGCAGTTCTCCTCAAAATTTTATCGATATTTATTTTCTAATTCTTCCTAAGCCGGTCTGTTTTGAGCTTTTGCTCTAACGGGCTGGTTTTATTTTATAGTTGTAATTGTCGTTAAAAAATGGAGGCAGTATGAAAAAAGTTTTAATGTTTGTTTTGTTTGCGGCAGCTGCAGCAGTTTTTTTCGCAGGGCAGGTTTTTGCCCAATATTACGGCGTTGAAGTAGATGAGCTTACGGCGCCCGGGGCGGATATCAATGTTTCATCTTCGGTAAGCGTTACAAATAACGTGTTTCAGCCGGGGGATGTAGCTCTTTCGTCAACCGGCTATCACAGTATTGGCGGCGCTAATGTTGACATTTCAACGGGCGTAAATATCGGAAATGTTACCGCCAACCGCAATTCAGCGGTTATAGACGGATTAAAAATGCCCGGCGGAAATATATTTGGTTCCAACGTATATATTGAAACGTCCGGGTCGGCAGGAAATGTCGCTTCAAGCGAAAATTTTGTTTCCGTTAAAAATTCGCCGGCTAGCCTTTATATAGACGGTATGGCGGCGACTTATTTAGGAATATACGCTGACAGCGGAATCGGCAATATTACGGCAAATTCCAATAAAGTTGAAATAGATAACGCGCAATATATTAACCGCGTTCTTGGAGTATGGCTTGACGCGTATCAGTCTTCGTCTTCCTTGTCAACTATTGTTTCAAACTCAAACGAAATTTCAATTAATTCTTCACAGACAGGAGGCATCAGGGCAAGCAGAATACAAGCAGCAGGTTTTGCAGGCATAACTTCCGATAATAATAAAGTAACTATATCAGATTCGTATATAGGTCATGAGTTTGGAATAGTTAAAATAGGCAAGAGCGGTGTTGAAAACGACAAAGTGCAGGCAAATAATAACTCAATGTTTATATCAAATTCGAATATAAGCTACAATTATTTATCTGGCGTTGACTTGAGAGGCAAAAATGTAATTGCCAACAATAACAGTATATTAATAACAAACAGCGATTATCTATATAGCATCGATGCAGCTTATATAGACTGGGCGCAAATCAGCGCTAAAGCGAACAATAATTCCGTTTCCATAAAGAACAGCTGGACCGAGTACACCAATCCCTATATATACGGCGCCAGAATATACGGCGGACAGTATGATATGAAAAATATAGGTTACGGCGGTTTTGAAGCGAACAATAATTCCGTACGTATTGAAAATTTAGAAAATAATTATACCACCTACATATACGGCGCTTATGCGAGTGTCAATGCCGGCATAGGAAAAACAAACAATAATTCCGTATATGTTTCAGGTTTATACTACGCCTATAGGGTTTATGGCGGTTATGCAAATTCTTATGACGGAGATCTCACAACAGAACTGTACGCCAACGAAAACATCGTAACCATTATAAATTCAGGATACGGCATAGTTTACGGCGGATATTCCCGTTCGAGAAATTCGGCGGCGGATTATGACGCCGGAACAGACTCTACAGTAGGCAACGGGCAAACTGTAAATTATGCAAACAGCAACAAAGTGTCTATCACCGGCGGATATTTATATGACAACTATATTTACGGCGGCTATGCGCGTTCTAACACGTCTGACGCGCGGGCAAACGGCAATTTGGTTTCAATATTAGGTTCGGATTTAAACTACGGCAATACGCGCGCCGGTTACGTTTATAACGGCAAAAACTCGCTTGCAAATAACAACAGCGTGTCAATAGAAAGCAGCGTCAACATAGGCAGTGTCAGAGGCGGCCTTATAGATTGGGCATGGTTAAGCGGTCAGGCAAACGGCAATTCCGTTTCCGTTAAGAATAACTCGGCTTATTCCGGCACCGCCTATATATACGGCGCCGAAATATTCGGCGGAGATTATTGGAAGTATGGAAATAGTATAACAGGCGTTTTTGAAGCAAACAATAATTCTGTGAGAGTTGAAAATTTAGCTTCCTATAACAGCTCTTATATATACGGCGCATATTCTTATATTGATGCAGGCATAGGAAAAGCAAACAACAATACAGTATATGTTTCAAAATTAATGACAGGTCCCGGAGGCGGTATTTACGGCGGTAAAGCGCAATCCGACTGGGGAGCCCTCACAGCCGAACTGTACGCCAATGAAAATACCGTAACCATTGTAAACTCAATCCCCGGCGAAGTTTATGGCGGATATTCTTACTCTGACGCTACGGCTGTGGATTATACCACTACAACTATAGGCGCGGGCTACGGCAAAACTTTGAATTTCGCAAACGGCAATAAGGTATTTATCTCCGACGTGGCGTCTTGGGGCGGTAATATTTACGGCGGCTATGCGTATTCTGCAACGTCTGACGCGCAGACAAACAATAATTCGGCTTCAGTATTAAATTCTAATTTAAACTACGGCTATATATACGGAGGATACGCTCGCGGCAGAAGCAGCGCGCAGGCAAACAACAACAGCGTGTCGGTAGAAAACAGCTTCTCCGCTGACAAAATTACAGGCGGTTATGTAGAGTGGGCGGATTTAAACGCTAAAGCAAACGGAAATTCCGTTTCAGTCAAAAATGTATCTGCTTTTAATACGAATATGGACATATTCGGAGGCGAATTATACGGCGGAAGTTCTACAAGCAGCGTTTTTGAATTAAACAATAATTCAGTGAGCGTTGAGAATTTAACTTTCGTCGGTAATGGCAACAGCGCAAGAATTTACGGCGTGTATGGTAATATTCATTCAGGCGTAGGAACGGCAAATAATAATTCCCTGTATATCGCAGATTCAAATTTTGGTGATGACTGTTTCACCAGAGGCGCCATGATATGTAGCGATGATTATTATGATACCACTGCAGAATTATACTCTAACGGAAACAGCGCGACGGTTATAAATTCAAATGTCTGGAACATTTTTGCCGGACATGCCTACTCGCAAGCTTCGACTAATACGCTGACTTTTGCAAAAAACAATACTCTCTACATTAAAGGCGGAAGTTTTTATAATATTCGCGGAGGTCAGGCATGGTCCGGAACTGAGGTTGACGGCAGTAAGGCGCAGGCTAATAATAATTCGGTTACGGTTGAAAACGTATCAGGATACGGCAATCAGGTTATCGGAGGCAGGGCGCAAGGGTATTGGGACAACGGAAAGATTGAAGCCGTAAATAATACGGTCACAATAATAGGAGATTTGAACCTCTCGGACGTAATTTACGGCGGATACGCGGAAAATGACGGAGCCGGCGGCGCGGATTATTTTACAGGAAATACGCTTAATGTTATGGGCGGGAATATTAAGGCTTGGGGAATAGGCGGTTTTCAAAACTATAATTTATATGTTCAAGACGTCAATAAGCCTGTTATCTATGTTTCAAACGGAGACGGAATGAATGCATTATCAAGCTACTGGAAACCTGACGGCGCATTAGACCTTTCTTCAACAACTATAAAAATGGTTCTGCCAAAAGGCGCGAAAATGTCTGCCGGAGATGAAATTGTATTAATACAAAGCGGTATGGGCATTGAAAATGTGCCGGACACCGAACAAATTGCCGTAAAACACGGAACGGCTTTGGTGCATACTTTTAACGTATATGTGGACAGCGTAACAAACCCGTCCATACATACGTTAAATGCGGCTTATGTCCAGACAAATCTTAATTCCGAATCAAAATCTTTATCTGAAGGCATAGCAGCTGCTGCAATTGTTTCCGGACAGGGCGCCGATATTGTTACAACCGAAATGCTGTCTGATTTAGAAGACGGACAATATGCTGCGATAGGCGGAGTTTTTGGCGGAAGCTCAAAATATAATACAGGTTCTTCAGTAAAAGTTAATTCGTTAGGTTTGGCGGCGGGCGCAGCCAGAAAATTCGGGTTTGCGAGCGTAGGAGTTTACGCAGAATATGTTAACGCGAGTTTTGATACCGAATACAACGGTATAAAAGGCGACGGTAAAGCAAGCGCTATAGGCGGCGGCGTTATGGCAAAAAAAGACATAAACGAAAAAGTATATGTTGACGGTTTAATAAGAGCGGGACAGGTTTCCAACGATTACAAAACAGAACTTACCGACCAATTCGGGACACCCGCGGATTTTGACCACAATTCAATATATTTCGGTTTTGCTTTAGGCGGCGGTTATGCTTACCAGGTTGACGAAAAAATAAGCATAGACGCGAGCGGAAAATATATGTTTACAAACACCGGTTCAAACGAAGTTGATTTGCAGACCGGCGAACAATTCAAATTTAATTCCGTAATGTCTAACCGTATAAAACTCGGCGCTAAAGGCGATTATAAAGCAAACGATATGTTTACGCCTTACGCGTCGCTGTTTTTTGATTATGAATTGAGCGGGGATATAAAGGCGAAAGTTGATGATATGGAACTTGATATTCCGTCATTAAACGGAGCGACTTTTATTTTCGGAATAGGGACAAAAGCGAAAGTTCTGGAAAGATTGACTTTAGATTTAAGCATAGACGGCTATGCAGGCGTAAGACAAGGCTTTTCAGGATTTTTGAAAGTAAAGTATCAAATCTAAAAGTTGCTGTCATTGCGGCCTCCGAGCCGCAATCTATGATCTAAGAAGAGATTGCGGGTCAAGCCCGCAATGACACAGGGTTTTTAAATAAACAAAGCGGAGCAAGTCTAAAAACTTGTTCCGCTTTTGTTTTTTATAATCAATGTATCATTGCTAGAAATCTCTGATTTTTGTATAATTTCAAGATGAATAAAAAGCAATTAAGCGGCTATGTTTCAGATATAATTGAAGATATAAAAGAAAACGGTGACACAGCCGTTTATAAATATCTTAAAAAATTTGACGGCGTTGATTTATCGTTAAAAGGGTATAAAGTCTCCCAAAAAACTATAGACGATGCCGCCAAACGCGTTTCGCCTAGTTTAAAGAAAGCGATAAAAGCTTCGTATCTTAATGTTTTGTCATACCACAAATACGAATATTCCCAAATTAAAAAAAGCTGGGTCAGAAATAAAAACGGCGTTAAAACGGGTCAAATATATTCTGCGGTTGAGTCCGCGGGAATATATGTTCCGGGCGGAAAATTTCCTTATCCCTCAACGGTTATAATGACTGCCGTTCCGGCTAAAGCGGCAGGCGTTAAAAGAATTGTTATGGTAACTCCTCCCAATAAAATGAGCGATGAAGTGCTTTATACTGCTAAACTTTGCGGTATTACGGAAATATACAGCGTAGGCGGCATTATGGCAGTTGCGGCTCTTGCTTATGGAACTAAAACAGTTAAAAAAGTTAATTTTATATCAGGACCGGGAAATGCTTATGTTAACGAAGCCAAAAGACAGGTTTTTGGCGAGGTTGGCATAGATTCTCTTGCAGGTCCCAGCGAAGTAGCGATAATAGCCGATAAAGATGTTCCCGTAAAATATGCTGTTGCCGATATTATGGCGCAGGTTGAGCATGACGCTATGGCTAAGGCGTATTTGTTTTGCGACAGCCGGGACAAAGTAGCCCAAATAAAAAAAGAGCTTCCAAAAGAAGCGCTTAATCAGGTTGAAATAGAGTTTTGTTCTTTAGATAAAGCGGTTGAAAAAGTAAATAAAATTGCTCCTGAACATCTTGAACTTCTTGTTAAAAATTATTCAAAGCTTGTCAAAAAAATTAAAAATGCCGGCGCGATTTTTGCCGGTTACCAGACGCCTACTTCCGCGGGCGATTATTGGGCTGGACCGTCGCACGTTTTGCCTACAAGCGCATCCGCTAAATTTTCAAGCGGGCTTTCCGTTATGTCATTTTTAAAAAGAACAAGCTATATTGAAATGAATAAAAATAATGCTAAAGCTTATAAAGAAATAGCGGATTTCGCGGGTTCGGAAGGAATGAAGTACCATAAAGAATCTGCCCAGGTAAGGAATAGCTGATTGTTGTCACCCTGCGCGAAGTCAAAGGGGTCGCAGCGCGACGAATAAGGAGCGCAAGTCTGCGACGGGAGCGAGATGTGAGCTCCCCGGAACTATAAATTCATAGATTCTGCGAGCATTCGCCGCAGAATGACAAAACTAAGCGAGGAATAATTGCAAATGAAAGTGGATTTAAGCTGGAGAGAGATAGAATATCTTTTATATCTGATAAACGAATCCGTGTCGAAAAGGTCTAAAAACGGAGCCAATTATCACGAATACAGCGTTGACGATTTAGAACTTATGGACAAGCTTGAATCAGCTATGAAATTTTTTGAGATTGAAAAATCCGGCTTAGGCAAAGCTTCAAAAAATGAGCCGTTAAACTGAGAAAATTATGAAACAAAGAAAAGCCAAAATTAAAAGAATTACAAAAGAAACCGACATTTTGGTGGAATTAAATCTCGATAAGTATTCTAAACCGGAAATTTCCACTACAATCGGATTTTTAGACCACATGCTTGATCTTTTTGCCGCACATGCCGGAATTTCTCTGAAAGTTAAGGCAAAAGGCGATACGCATATTGATGACCATCATCTGGTTGAAGATACGGGAATAACAATCGGACAGGCTTTAAAAACAGCTCTGGGAGACAAAAAAGGCATAAGCCGTTACGGTCACTTTTTGCTTCCGATGGATGAGGCGTTAAGTTACACTGCATTGGATTTGTCCGGCAGATTTTATTTAAGTTATGAAGCTTCAATAGAATTTCAAAAAACAGGATTTAATTACGATTTGATACAGGAATTTTTTTATGCCCTTGCAAGCAACGCGGGGATGACTTTGCACATAAAAATGATTAAAGGGAGAAACAATCATCATATAGCGGAATCGATGTTTAAATCTTTCGGACGTTCTTTAAGGCAGGCAATCGCTTTTACAAAAGGCAAAAAAATTATACCTTCTACAAAAGGCATTTTATAAAACAATAATTAAAAATTATCGAGGTAAAGCAAATGATAGTAATTCCGGCAATTGATATAAGACAGGGAAATTCAGTAATGCTTAAACAGGGTAAAATTGACGCGGAGACCGTTCATTCCACAGATCCGGTTTTTATGGCGAAACTTTGGAAAGCAAAAGGCGCGAAACGCATTCATGTTGTTGATTTAGACGGAGCGTTCAACGCTTTAAACAGCAATAAGGAAATTATAAAACAAATATGCGATTCCGTAGATATTCCGGTGGAAGTCGGCGGCGGAATAAGGAATATGGACAGGCTGAAAGAAGTGTTTGACCTTGGCGCGTCTTATGCTATTTTGGGTACTGTAGCGGTATATAATCCGGAAATTGTCCGCAAAGCCATAGATAAATATGGTTCAGATAAGATAATAGTCGCTATTGACGCAAAAGACGGAAAAGTTGCAATAGGAGGCTGGAAAGACGTTACTCCTGTTGATATGTTTGAACTTATAGATAAACTGAAAGACGCCGGTGTGAAAACTATTTTGTATACCGATATTTCAAGAGACGGTATGCTTTCCGGACCTGATTTTGACGGACTTAAAAAAATCTCAAAAACAGGCATGAAAGTAATAGCTTCCGGCGGAATAAAAACAGTCGACGATATAGTAAAAATTAAAGAATTGGAAAAAGACGGTGTTTTTGCCACTATAGTCGGAAGCGCTTTATATACGGATGATTTTAAGCTTGAAGAAGCAATAAGAAGAGTCGAGTAGGATAAAAGAAGCAGGCTGTAAAAAGGATTTTTTATGCGGGAAATAAAAATTATTCCATGTTTGGACGTCAACAAAGGACGCGTTGTAAAAGGCACAAAATTTGTAAATTTAAGAGATGCGGGTGACCCTGTTGAAATTGCGGAGAGATACAATTCCGAGGGCGCCGACGAACTTGTTTTTTTAGACATTACCGCGACTACCGAAGGCAGAGATACTACGATTGATTTGGTAAGAAGAACCGCCGAAAAAGCGGATATTCCTTTTGCCGTCGGCGGCGGAATAAGGACTTTGGAAGACATAGAAAATATTTTAAACGCGGGAGCCGATAAAGTCTCTTTAAACACCTCTGCTGTAAAAAATCCCGAAATCATAAAACAGGCAAGCGAAAAGTTCGGCAGCCAATGTATTGTTTCGGCAATTGACGTAAAAAAGATTTCAGACGGAAAGTGGAATGTTTTGATAAACGGCGGCAAAACAGATACCGGTATTGATTCTGTTGAATGGGCGAAAAGAGTTGAAGAACTCGGCGCCGGCGAAATTTTGCTTACAAGCATGGACAAAGACGGCACAAAAGACGGTTATGACAACGAACTTTTAAAAGCTGTTTCGTATGCCGTCAAAATTCCTGTTACTGCTTCGGGCGGAGCGGGGAAATTGGAACATTTTTATGAAGCCTGCGTAAACGGCGCTTCTGCCGTTCTTGCAGCTTCTTTGTTTCATTTCAGGGAAATTACGGTAAAAGAAGTTAAAGATTATTTGAAGTCAAAAAATATAAAAGTAAAAGAGTAAGATTAAAAGGGGAGAAATAAAATGTCCGATATAATTAAAAAATTAAAATTTGATGAAAAAGGCTTAATACCCGCAGTAGTGCAGGATTGGAAAGATAACGCTGTTTTAATGGTTGCTTATATGAATAAAGAAGCGGTTTTAAAAACTCTTAAAACCAAAAAAGCAACTTTCTGGAGCCGTTCAAGACAGTCTTTCTGGGTAAAAGGCGAAAGTTCCGGAAATATACAGAAAGTTAAAGAATTTTATTATGACTGCGACGGCGACTGCATAGTTTTAAAAGTCAACCAGATTGGCGGCGCAGCATGCCATACCGGGCACAGAAGCTGCTTTTTTACAAAGGTTACCTCTACAGGCAATACTAAAACCGTAGGCAAAAAATTGTTTGATCCTGAAAAAGTATATAAAAAATAACGAATAATTAATAATGAGTAATTAGTAAATAATAATTTCGGAGTTTCGCCGAAGGCGAAATATATTAAAAAGTTTTCGCAAAGCGAAAACACAACATTTATTCATTATTCTTTATTATTTATTAATTGGAGTTAATATGGCTAAAGTTAAAATATGCGGACTTGCTAATTATAATGATGCTTTGGACGCCACAAATCTGGGCGCGGATTTTTTAGGATTTCATTTTATAAAAGAATCTCCGAAGAAAGTTTCTGAAAAACTGGTTTTGGATATTATGTCAAAACTTCCGCCTTTTGTAGCTCCGGTCGGGGTTTTTGCAAATGAAGACCAAAAAGTTATATCTAAAATTGTTAAAAAATGCTCATTAAAAAATATTCAGTTTAACGGAAGCGAAGCTCCGGAATTTTGTAAAGCCGCGCGAGAAGGTCTTGGCGTAAAAGTTTTTAAGTTTTTTAAACTTGAAAATGAAGAATCTCTTTTGCCGCTTGAAAATTATGCAGGTAACGTCGACTATTTTGTTTTTGACGTTTCTTATACGGACGGAGAAACGGTAAAGCAAAATTACGCGCTTGCAGCAAAAGCGGCGAATATAAAAGTTCCTTTTTTTATTTCGGGATCTATAAAGCCCGAAGATATAGAAGAAGCTCTTGAAATAGCGATTCCTTTCGGCATAGACGGGGATTCGGGGATAGAAAGGCTTCCCAAAAGAAAAGACTACGATAAAATGAATGCTTTTATAAGATATACCCATGGGCTTAAATGACAATTTATAAATAAATTGTCATGTTGAGCGTAACGGCGCAGCCGTGTAGCCGAAACATCTAGACCCTTCGGCTTTGCTCAGGGTGACAGACTAACTAGGAGTCAGGAATTAATGGATAATTTTAAAATAGCTAAAGAAACTCTTAATATTGAGGCGAAAGCCGTTGAACAGCAGATAAAGCATCTTGACGCTAACTTTTCTAAAGCTGCTGCTTTAATTAAAAACTGTAAAGGCCGCGTTTTGGTTATGGGTCTTGGCAAATCCGGGCTTGTAGGCCGAAAAATTTCGGCGACAATGTCTTCGGTAGGAATTCCATCCGCTTTTATTCATCCGTCAGAAAGTCTTCACGGCGATATCGGAATGGTTATGAAAAATGATGTTGTTATAATGCTTTCTTATTCGGGCGAAACCGAGGAAATTAAAAAAGTTTTTCCCGTTTTGCGCAGAATGAAAGTTGAAGTTATCGTTATGACGGGAAAACCCAAAGCGGTTGCCTGGCAGGATTGTAAATGTATAATTAATTGCTGCGTTGAAAGAGAAGCGTGTCCGTATAATCTTGCGCCTACGGCTTCTACTACCGCAATGCTTGCGATGGGCGATGCTTTAGCTTTGACGGTTTCTAATTTAAAAGGTTTTAAAAAAGAAAATCTTGCTTTATTTCACCCGCTTGGCGCTATAGGCAAAAAGCTTACCATGCACGTAAGCGATATTATGAGAAAAGGCAAAGCTAATCCTGTGGTAAAAGAGAAGGCTTCCGTTGAAGACGCGCTTTTGGTGATGACGGGAACGAGAGTAGGCGCCACAAGTGTTATAAATAAAAATGGAAAAATAACGGGTTTTTTTACCGACGGTGACTTAAGAAGGCATTTACAGCAGGATGAGAAAATCCTTAAAAAGAAAATTTCGGAAGTCATGACAAAATCTCCGCGTACTATTACGCCTGATATGATGGCTGTTGACGCCGCGAAAATATTAAAAGAATACAATATTGACAATATTCCTGTAGTAAGCAAAGATAATAAGCCTTTGGGGATTTTAGATCAGGGTGACTTGCTTGCTGAAGGTATTTCTTAAACGGCAATTACTAATGACAAATTACGAATAAAAGATTTGGAGGAATAAAATGGCTACAAAGCAGGCTGAAGTGTCTGATAAAAAGGGTATTTCCGCGGGAATATGGACCAAATGCAAAAAATGCGAACATGTGCTTCTAAATAAAGATTTTGAAGAAAATTTCATGGTATGTTCCAAATGCGGACAATACGCAAGGCTTGGCGCGCGTAAAAGAATAGAATTTATGACGGATGAGGGAAGTTTTAAGGAAACTGATAAAAATATTAAGCCGGTGGATTTTTTAAATTTTCCAGGATATGCGGATAAGATAAGCAAATCTTTATTGAGCGACGCTATAGTGACAGGTGAAGCAAAAATCGGCGGATACAGCGTTATGGTTGCCGTTATGGACTTTGATTTTATGGGCGGCAGTATGGGCTCGGTAGTCGGAGAAAAGATTGTCCGCGCCATTGAAGCGGCTATAGATAAAAAAGTTCCCGTAATAATAGTTTCGGCTTCGGGCGGAGCCAGAATGCAGGAAGGTATAATTTCCCTTATGCAGATGGGTAAAACCAGCGCCGCTTTGGCAAGGCTTGCCGACAATGGTTTAGCTTATATTTCTGTTTTAACGGATCCGACAACCGGCGGAGTCGCTGCCAGTTATGCTATGCTTGGCGATGTAAATATCGCGGAAACAAAGGCATTGATAGGTTTTGCTGGTCCCAGAGTCATTGAGCAGACCATAAGACAGCAGCTGCCGGAAGGATTTCAGATGTCCGAGTTTCTTGAAAAGCACGGAATGGTTGATATAGTCGTTGAAAGAAAAGATTTGAAAAACGCTTTGGCTAAGATTTTGAAGTTTTTCTCTAAAGAATAGTTTTTGTCGTCATTCTACGCGAAGTCGCAGAATCTATAAATTAATAGACCCTGCGACTTTGCGGTGACAAAAGGATTTTGTGATGTTCTTTGAATCTTTGAAAGAATACGAAGGAATGAAACCGGGATTATCAAGAATAAAAAAGTTTCTTGATATCTTTGGAAATCCTCAAAATAAATTAAACTGCGTTCATTTGGCGGGGACAAACGGCAAAGGTTCAACGGCTGCTTTTATAGACGCGGTTTTAAGGGAAAACGGTTATAAAACCGCTCTTTATACTTCGCCGCATTTAACGGATATTACCGAACGCATAAAAATTGACGGTAAAAATATTCCGAAGAAATTTTTTAACGAATTATCCGAAAAATATATAAAGTACGCCAGACAATACAAACTTTCTTATTTTGAATATCTGACCGCGATAGCTTTTATATATTTTGCGGAGCAAAAAGTTGATATTGCCGTAATAGAAACAGGACTTGGCGGAAGATTCGACGCCACGAATGTTATTGAAAAACCTTTGGTTTCGGTTATTACTTCAATTTCTTTAGACCATCAGGAAGTTTTAGGCGGTACAATTGAAAAAATAGCTTTTGAAAAAGCAGGGATTATAAAAAAAGGTTCTTTTACGATTTGTTCCAAAGTTCCTTTAAAAGCATTGAAAATTATACAGAGCAAAGCAGGGAAAGTCTGCAGCAAGCTCTGTGTTTTAAGTAAAGATTTTTTTGTGAAAAACGCGACCGGAAATAAGTTTGATTATTCCGGTATTGAGAAAGACATAAAAAATATAAAAATATCTCTTGCCGGCAAGCATCAGTTTAATAATGCCGCCGCCGCTATTTGCGTTACGGAGTTTTTGGCAAAATACGGATATGTTTTTGAAGATAAGAAAATAAAAAAAGCCTTGACTTCTGCGGTTTGGAACGCTAGATTTGATACCAGAACAGTAAAATTTAACAATAAAACGTTTGAACTCATAATAGACGGCGCGCACAATGAAGAAGGAATAAATGCATTCCTTGACTCTTTGGATTCAAAAAAGAAACTAACTTTAATTTTTGCAGTAATGAAAGAAAAAGATTATAAAAAGATAATAAAAAAGATTGCTCCTGTTGCGAACAGAATAATTTTAGCTGAATTGAAAAATACCAGAGCCGTTCCGCAAAGTGTTTTAAAGACAGAATTTTTAAAATATACTGATGAAAATAAAATTTATTGCGTTAGTTCGGTAAAAGAAGCCTTGAGCAGTATAAAAAATCGTGAAAAAACGGCTGTTATAGGTTCTCTTTATCTTGCCGGCGAGATTTTAAAAAATATAAATTAAGCGGGGAAAAAATGTCAAAAGAACAATTTTATCTTGGTATAGATATGGGCGGAACCCACGTTAAAATCGCTATTGTTAATTCTCTGTGCAATATTGTTGAAGAAACGGTTATAGACACAGACATAACCGCCAAACCTTTAGACGTCATAAAAACCATAATTTCAAAAGCCTCAAAACTTAAAAATTATTCTAAAGTGGAATGTATAGGCGTTGGAATTGCCGGAGACGTGAACTGTTTTGACGGAAGCGTGCGTTTTTCTCCGAATCTTCCTAAATGGAAAAATGTTGCTTTGAAACAGATTCTAGAAAAGCTTACAAAAAAGAAAGCTTTTGTAGATAATGACGCCAATACCGCATCTATAGGCGCTTTTTGGCTTGACGCCAAGGCAAAGCCTGTAAATCTTGTATGCGTTACTTTGGGAACAGGCGTAGGCGGCGGTTTGATTTTTAATAAAAAACTTTACAGAGGCTCAAGCTGCACTGCCGGAGAAATAGGGCATATTACCGTTGATCCTTCAGGGCATAAATGTAAATGCGGAAACAAAGGCTGTGTGGAAACCTTTGTCGGCGCGAAATATATTTCGAAATACGCGGTTGAATATTTAAAAACACACAAATCGCCGATAATAGACAAACTTGTAAACGGCGATCATTCTAAAATCACACCTAAAGTTTTGTCTT
The DNA here is from genome assembly GCA_009778965.1 of Candidatus Endomicrobium labiotermitis. Taxonomy (GTDB): domain Bacteria; phylum Elusimicrobiota; class Endomicrobiia; order Endomicrobiales; family Endomicrobiaceae; genus Endomicrobium; species Endomicrobium labiotermitis. Next base: position 1,824 of record WRFE01000041.1, on the reverse strand, counting down.
TAGCGGCAGCTAAAGGAGATAAAGCCGCAATAGCAGTTTGGAGTTATATAGGCGAAAAACTCGGAATACTGTTTGCCTGCATAGTTAATTTTGTAAATCCGGATGCTATTGTTTTGTGCGGCGGCGTAAGCCATGCCGGCAAATATCTTATCGAACCGGCCAAACGTGAAATGAAATCCAGGGCGTTTGCTTCTGCCGTAAAAAAATGCAAAATCGTAATTTCAAAATATACAAATAAACTCGGAGTGGTTGGCGCTGCGATGCTTCCGAAACTGTGATGAAAAAAAAAATCGTTTTTCTTTTTATTTTTCTGTTGTTTAAAGCGGCGGTTTATGCCTACGAAATTGATCTTAATGCCGATAATCTGGAATATGACCAGAATTGCGGAAAAATTTCAGCGTATGGAAATGTTATTATTACCTGGCAGGGCAAAAAGGTAAAAGCGGATTTTGTTGAATTTCTGGTTGATGAAAAAATTATGACCGCTTCCGGCGGCGTTAAAATCGAGGAAGACGGAAATTCTTTTTTTGCCGATAATATAAGCTATCATTTTGAAGGAGAAAGCGGAGAAATAAACCAAACATTCACGTCCGCTGCTTCCGCGGTATTTATGCGTTCCGAAAGCATGCTGCGCCAGGGCAAAGATATCTACGCTGTTAATAATATAAAGATATCAAACTGTGATTTAGACCATCCTCATACGTATTTCAAAGCAAAAAGAGGTAAAATAACGCTCGGAAAACGTGTTACTATTTACAATCCGATATTTTACATTGGCAAAGTTCCTATTTTTTATCTTCCCATAGTAACAAAATCTCTTGAAGGCGGAAGAGGTTTTTCTTCCAGATTAAAATACAAAATTGAGCCCGGATACACAAATAACGGCGGGCTTTCTGTCATGAATAGTTTTGAATACAGATTTAACCAACAGGCTCTTCTTAAGGCTTCTCTTGATTATTTCGGAACGAGAGGTTTTGGTTACGGCGGGGAATTTGATTATTTTACGCAAAATGCAAGAGCTTCCGTTTTTGCTTATAATATAAAAGATTTATCATATGGAATGGACCGCTGGACAGTCAGACCTTTTTATTGGCACAGACTTAATGATAAATGGACAATACAATCTCAGGCTGAACTTATAAGCGACAGCACTTTTAACAATTATTATAATCAAAATGACTGGAACAGAACAATGAACACGCTGCATTCTTACGCGGCGCTTACAAGACAGGGACAGCGTGCCAATTTGATGATAGTTACCGAACGTTATGACAATTATGACAGCTATAAAGGCGAATTTGAAACCACGTCCATAACACTTCCCCAGATAAATTTTACTTACTATCCAAAAAAGATTTTTTGGGGAATAACAAACAGTTTTAATTTGATTTATAATAACAATTACAGGGAGTGGCAGTACGGTTCTGATAATTTTTTTTACAGGAATACCGCTTCATTTAATTACACTTTAGCCAAAGATTATAAATTAGGAAGACGTTTTACTTTAAAGCCTACGCTTGGTATTTCCGAGGAATGGTCGGATAAAAATACTCTAGGCGCAACGGATAATACATTTTTGACAAGATATTCGGCAGGTCTAAACTCGAGATTTAGGGCAACTGGCTGGATGGATTGGAACATAAATTATTCCGCTGTGGCAAGAACCGAAAAAAATTCTTTGCAGATTGATTCTTCAGCGGATGATTATGGAATAGAATCAAACTTTCTTACATACAGTAACTATATGTATGTCGGAAACAGAACAATAGTAAGAAATTTCCTGTCTTATAATTTAAAAGACGACAGACGTCATGTCCCTCAAAG
>WRFE01000040.1 GCA_009778965.1 Candidatus Endomicrobium labiotermitis | reverse complement strand
TGTTGCTGTTATGCGTAAACTTCTGATTATTATTAACAATGTTTGTAAAGATTTTTATTTGAAAACTTCTTTTACCAGCGCTTAACTGTTTTTATATCAACTTTTTAAGTGGGTTGATGACATCATTAATAACGATAATGGTAGAAGAGTGAATGACAAGTTTTTGTCGTCATTGCGAGGGGCAAAGCCCCGTGGCAATCCACGTTGCCTCAAAAATTGCTTCGTCGTTTCACTCCTCGCAATGACAGGCTAAATAGAAAAGACAAAATAATGAAAAAGAAAATAATAATTTTATCATCATTAATATTTCTATTTTTACTGCTTTTCGCGGTTATATTTTTTATCGCGAAGAGAGATATAAGCGGCAACAATAAAGGCGTCCGGTTTTTTAATCAAGGTGATTTCAGCATCGCTGCGGAAGTTCTTGAAAAAGAATCGCAGGCGCGTCCGCAAAATATCAGAGTTTTAAATAATCTTGCCGGCGCGCAATATAAAAATGAGGATTTGCCTGCTGCGCAAGAAAATTATAGTATTGTTGTAAATTCCACGCATAGCATCTCGAAAGAAGATTTCACGGCTTTATACGGGCTTGGAAATATAGAGTTTCATGATCAGAAGTTTCAAAAAGCCGCGGATTTTTATATAGAAGCGTTAAAAGTTATTCCCGAAGATATAGATGCTAAACATAATCTTGAAGCAGCTTTGCTAAGACTTCAGCAGAGCGAGCAAGATCAGCAGAATCAGGAAGATAAAAGTTTAGAGCAGCAGAAGGAAGAAAACGAACAAAAACAGCAGGAAAATAAAGATAAGCAGGAAGAATCTAAAGAAAAAGAGCAAGACGCGAAAGATAAACAGGAACAAAGCGGGCAAGAAAAGAAAGATGCCCAAGACAAGCAAAAAGAAATTGAAGACCAGTTAAAAGATTCGGAAGATAAAAACGATAAAGAATCGCAGTCTAAAAAAGACGATTTGCAAAAAGAGCTTGATAAACAAAAAGAAAACGAGGAGGCTGCTTCAAAACAGGAAGAGGCAGCTAAAAAAGAGCAGGAAAAACAGAAAAAAGCGCAACAAGACTTGAAAAAAGAAAAAGAGCAGCTTGATAAGCAAAAACAAGAGTTAAACAAAAAGCTTGAAGCGCAAAAAGGGAAAGAAGATAAAAAGCCTTCCGAAAGCCAGGCAGGACAGGAACCAAAACCTCAAGATAAAAAAGATGAGAACATTGCGGCGTCAGTTTTGCTAAACTATTTTGACGAGGCTGACCAAAACGCTGATAAGCTTAGGAATAAAATACAAGCACCTGTTGTCGGGGATGTGGAGCAGGACTGGTAATAGAAGAGCAGAAGGTGAGATGATGGGAAGATGAGATGAAGCGCAAAGACAAAACGGTTTTTACTCAACTTCTCACCCTCTCAACATCTCATCATCTGTTGTTATAAAGGAGTTAGGTAATTGAAAAAGCTAAAAGTTATTTTATTATTGCTTATTTTTACGGCATCGTTTGCGTTTGCCAATGACATATCATTTTCTGCTTCGGTAAACAGAAATACCATAGCTTTAAACGAGAGTTTGGTATTGTCACTGACAGTCAGCGGAGATGTTTCCAATCTTCCGGATCCTATGATGGGAACAAATCCGAATTTTAATATATACAGTTCCGGAAAATCGCAAAACAGGTCAATAATTAACGGTAAAGTAAGCGGCAGCGTTACGCATAATTATACATTATCTCCGAAAACAATAGGAAAATTTACTATTCCTCCCGTTACTATTTCTTATAATGGCAAAACTTATTCAACCCAGCCTATACAGGTTGAGGTTACCGCGGCAAAAAGCGTTCAGTCTGTTCAAGCTCCGCAGCCTCAGCAAAACAATAATGCCAGACAGCCGCAGCAGACTCAAAACAGGCAGGGAAATGCTTTTGTAAAAGCTTCAACAAATAAGACAACAGTCTTTGAAAACGAAAAAGTTATATTCAGATTCAGTTTTTATACTAATATGGATTTAGTGTCGAATCCCGAATATACTCCTCCGGATTTTGCCGGATTCTGGAACGACGGATCTCAGCCTAAAAACCGTTATGAAACAATAGACGGCGTTAATTATTCCGTGACCGAAGTTGAAACTATTCTTTACCCGATCGGAAGCGGAACAAAAACAATTTCTCCCGCAAGGTTAAGGGTCGCGTTTATGGATTTTTCGGCGCCATCTAATATGGGAGGATTTTTTGATTTCTTTATGAATATGGGTATAGGTCAAAAGCAGGTTAAAGAACTTACAACCGATCCGATAAAAATTACGGTTTTGCCTTTGCCGCTTGAAAACAGACCTGCGGATTTTTCAGGCGCGGTAGGGGATTTTAAAATTAAAGCGGTTTCAGATAAAACCGAAGCTAAAACAAATGACCCGATAACCATAACGGTTACCGTAAGCGGCGCCGGAAATTTCAGAAGTGTTACAAAACTTGATTTTGACTTGGACAGCGGGTTTAGAAAATATGACACGATAGTTTCTAACACTGCCGACAATATGAAAGAATTTAAAACTATTATTGTGCCTTTAACTCCCGGGGAAAAAGTAATACCGCCAGTAAGACTTTCTTTTTTTAATCCTTCAACGAAAAAATTCACGTTTGCGCAAACGCAGGAAATTAAGATTAACGTTACTGGAGACGCTGTGTACAAAGAAGAAATAAAAAGCGGCGGGCAGATAAGCATTAAAAAAGATATAAATTACAATAAACCTATTGAAAATTCTAAATCTTATGCAGGTTATCTGGTTAAAAACAAAGGATTCTATTTAATTTTTGTTCCGTTTATTCTTTTATTTGCCGGCGCGGGTTTATACAGAATGCTGTCAGGAAAAATAAACGCGGAAACTTTTGCCAAAATGAAAAATTCCGCTTCCTCTAAAGCTCAAAAGTATATTCAAAAAGCCGAAAACGAAATATCTAAAGAACATTTTGATAAAGTTAATGATTTGGCGTACAAAGCTTTAATTGAATTAATTAATTCAAAAGCGGGAACTGTTTCGGAGTATCTTGATAAACAGGCGATTTTCAAAAATCTTAAAAGTAAAAAAGTATCTGCCGGAACAATAGCTAAAATAGAAAAAATTCTGGAAGAAATAAATTTTTATAGGTTCGCGTCGGTAAAAGCCGACAAAAAGTCTGCCGGCGATATGTTAAATAAAATAAAAGAAATTATATCGGAGCTGAAATAAATGAAAAAAATCCTGTTTCTTTTACTGTTTTTTCTGTTTGCGTTTCCGTGTTTCGGCAATGTTCAAATAGAAAATGCTGAGGAGTTTTTTAGAAAAGGCGATTACGCGAAAACCATTGAAATATACGAAACTCTTATACAGGTTGAGAGGATTAACAATCCGCAAGTCTTTTACAATTTGTCTAACGCTTATTTCAGAAACGGCAATCTCGGGCTGGCGATTTTAAATATAAACAAAGCCCACAGGCTTGCTCCAAGAGACAGGGACATAAGATCAAATTTTGAATATCTCAGCAGTATGGCAGGCGAGAATGCCTACGGAGATTTTACCGGATTTCTTCTAAGCTGGTTTTCTTTGAACGAAGTAACTGTGCTTGCGTCAGGGCTTATCATTATAATTCTTTTGGGCTTTTCAGTATTTTTCATAAATAAAAACGAATTTGCGAAAAAATCGGCTGTTTTTTGTCTGATTCTGTTAATTCCCGTTTTAACGGTATTATTCTTTAAGCTGAACTCTGAAATATTTTCAAACAAAGCCGTTGTTTTAAACGCTTCTGCCGCAAGAAGCGGTCCCGGAATAAACAATCCCGAAATTTTTAATTTAGCCGAAGGCAAAACAATAAGAGTCCGCTCGTCAAGCGGCGCGTGGAGCAATATTGTAATTCAGTCCGGAAACGAAACTTTAAACGGCTGGATTGAAAACTCTAATATAGGAAAAATATAATGGGAAAAATTGCCGTTTTCGGGGGGTCATTCGACCCCGTTCACAAGGCTCACGTTCAAATTGTAAAAGAAGCGTTATCTTCTTTTGACTTGAAAAAAGTTATATTTGTCATAGCCTATGCTCCGCCGCATAAAATAAAACAGCATGCAGATATTGCGGACAGAATAGAAATGCTTAAACTGGCGCTTGAATCTGAAGATCCGGAAAAAATAGAAATCAGCCTTTACGAAGCCGAGCAGCAAAAAAAAATTTATTCTTATGAAACATTAGATCATTTCAAAAAACTGTATCCTGATGACGAAATATGTATGATAATCGGTTCCGACTCTCTTTTGGATTTGCCAAACTGGAAAAATCCGGAATATCTTACGTCGCAATACAAATTTATAGTTGCCAAACGTCCCGGAGTCGTAATAGATAAAGAAACAAAGTTTCTTGAAAGCTGTTTGTTTATTGATAAAGAGATAGCTGATATTTCTTCAACAAAAATACGGGAATTGATAAACAAAGGCGATAATGCAGTTTTAGATTTTATAGATGAAAAAGTTTACGATTATATAAAAGAACATAAACTTTACATGAGTATATGATGTTTGCCGTCATTGCGAGGGTGAGTGTGCGACGAATAAGGAGCACGAGTCACGAACGGGCGCGAGATGTGAGCGCACCGGGTCTGAAAGACAGCATAGCGACAACGAAGCAATCCAGAAAAACGGCATTTGTCATACCGGCGAAAGTCGGTATCCACATTATCTTTAAATATATACGACGATGACAACAAAATGGATTCCGTTTTTCAACGGAATGACACAGCCCTAACAAGGACATTTATGCAAAAAAACACAGAAGAAAAAATATTCAACTATCTACAAAAACATCTAAGCCCTAAACGCTTTGAACATTCGTATAATGTCGCGGAATTTGCCGTAGAACTTGCCGGCATATACGGTGCGGATGGTTTAAAAGCCCAGACAGCCGGTTTGCTTCATGACTGCGCGAAATCGAAAACAGATAAACAATTAATATCTTTTTTAAAAAACCGCAAATCAAGCATAAAGTATTTTAAAGATATAAAAAAATATTCTCCGCAGCTTTTACATGCTTATGCCGGCGCGGTTATCGCGAAAGAAAAATTGGGCATAACAGATGTTGATATATTAAACGCTATAAGAAATCATACGCTTGGCAGGCAAAATATGAGTATGCTTGAAAAAATAATATTTGTGTCAGATGCGGTATCTTTTGACAGGAAATCCAAAGAACTGTTGAAAATACGAAAGCTTGCGTTAAAGGATTTTGAAAAAGCTTTTTTTAAAGTTATGGCAAGAAAAATACAATATGTTCTTGAAGAAAATGAATGGCTGTGTCCGCAAGCCCTAGATACATGGAATTATTATGTCACCCAAAATAAAAAAAATTCTTAAATATGTTTTTGTTGTCTGCGCGATTTGTGTGATTTGCGCGGGCTCTGCTGTTTATGTATATTCTGCTTCTTCCAAATCCAAAAAAGATCCGATTACGGAAACTCTTTTAAACAATAAGGCAGTAAAATTTTCTATGCTTCTTTATGGAAATGAAAAAATACTTCCGGGCGAGCTTGATGTTTTTCTTGTAACTTACGAAAAAGACGGAAATCTTTTGAAAATTCTTTCGGCAAATACAGATATTGTTGTTTTCAGAAAAACAACGAAAGCTTTAAGTTTTAAACAATCGTTTAACGAAACATCCAAAAAGGATTTAGCCCGCGCAATAAAAAATTTGTATGCGGATTTGTTTGAAATGACAGGGAATACGTTTACGCCGGATTTCTATATTAATATGAGTTACGATGATTTTTTAGCTTTTTGCGGAGAAAATGAAGATCTGAAAAAGCTTGTTCCAAAAAGAAATTTTGTAAGCAGGGACGCGAAACTTTTAAATGAAATTGAAATTGCCGAAATATTTTTAAACCTGATTGCTAAAAATCCCAAGCCGTTTATAGCCGAAAAAAATAAAAAATATGAACTGATTAACACGGATCTTTCAAAAACGGCATATAAAAATCTTTTGTTATATAACAAGAAACATAAACCGCGAATTCTGTTTTGCGATTTGCCCGCGAAATATACAAAAAGAAGAGCAGAACCTGACAAACAAAATATTTCTGATTTCCTGAAAAATGTGTACAACCGGGAAACAAATACGGAATTTTCCGATAAAGTAATTATTACGGAAGTTAGGAACGCGTCAGGAAAACCGCGCATGGCTGAAAAAGCCGCATGGGTTTTAAGGGACAGTAAATTTGACGTCAGGGAGTGGGGCAATTCGTCTTTAAGATACGATAAAACATTAATAAAAGATTATAAAGGAAATTTTGCGGAAGCGTTAAAAGCCAAAGAAGCTTTAAGGTGCGGAAAAATATTGATTTCATATAACGGGCAAAATTACTATAATATGAGCGTGTTCATAGGTAAAGATTGCGAAATTTATGATAAGCTTGATAAACCTCAAGGGGGACAGTAATGGAAAAGATTGATTTTCTTGCTTTGGCAAAAGAAGCCGCTAAAATCGCGGATGATAAAAAAGCCGAAAACACCGTTATTCTTGACGTAATGGATTTAACAGCGATAGCCAATTACTTTGTAATCGCGACGGCGGAATCTACTCCGCAGATAAACGCGATATGCGGAGAAATCGAAAAATCTTTTAAAGAAAAAGGCGTAACTGTTTTAAGAAGAGAGGGAGTTAATTCCGATTCCTGGCGTGTTATCGATTACGGCGGGCTTGTAATTCATGTTATGTCGCCGAACGTAAGACAAACGTATAACCTTGAAAATCTCTGGAAAGACGCTAAAACCGTACAAACCGACACAGTTGAAGTTCTAAAGGTTCAGGCTGCCGAAAAAGTGAAAGAATATACTGAAAAATTATCGAAAATTGTTGCAGAAGAAAAGAAGAAAATAGCTAAATCTGCTAAGAAGATTTCAAAGAAAATTTCCAAAACTGCGGCTAAAAAAGTTTCCGAAGCAAAAGGTAAAATTAAAAAAGGAATCAAAACAGCTAAAGAGAAAGTTAAAAAAGCCAAAAGAACTGTAAAAGCCGTAGGGAAAGGAATAGAAGCTTTCAGTAAAACGCTTGTCAAAAAGTCAGCTCCTAAAAAAGTAAAAGCAAAAACAAAGGCAAAATCTAAGGTTAAGTCTAAAGCCAAGAAAACAGTAAAAAAGAAAAAATAAGAGTTGTCGCGTGGCAGTCAGTCGTAATTCCCCTTTAAGATAAAGGGGTGTCGGCGAAGCCGACGGGGTATGTGAGTAACAATGACCCAACAAAAGAGTGAATCGAATAACGAGTTATAAAAATAACAGAGGCAGGCTTGATGATTTTAAAGCCCGCCTCTTTTATTTATCAACTATCAACCGCAAATAATTCGCTTTTGTCTTTGTTTGTTGTTTCTGTCTTTTTCAATGAAGATTTTGTTGCCTTTTAAATCTCTTTCGGTGTAGTACATCATTGTGGCAATTGTGGACGGCGTGGGGGTAAAAATCTGAACTTGTTCCGGGCGGATTTTTAAATTTCTGCCTATAAAGTGTTTAAGGCTTTTCATTTCAGCTTCACCGCAGCCCGGATACGCAGCTATAAAATAGTAAGTCAGAAATCTTCCTTTGTCTTTTGATTCGTAATTCGTAATTTGTAATTCGTCATTGCTGTTTTGAAACATTCCGATAAATTGTTTCAAAATAGCAGTATTTGGTTTTCCCATCAAATTTAAAACTTTATCATCAGTATGTTCCGGCGCTATTTTCATCTGCCCTGAAATATGACTTTCCAATAAAGTATCAAGATAATTTTGTCCGTTTACGGTATCTGCGCAAATCAAATCATATCTTATTCCCGAAGAGATAAATACTTTTTTAACGCCTTCAATAGCTGCGACTTTATTTAATAAATCTAATTGTTTGTTGTGTCCCATAATAAGATTTTCGCAGATTTTTGGAAACAGGCAGCGTTTGTTTTCGCAGCTTCCCGCATAGTCATTTGCCGAACAACAGCTTTTGTTCATATTTGCGGTAGGTCCGCCCAAATCTGTTATATAACCTTTAAAATCTTTTAGTTTTGTTATTTTTTTTGCTTCGTTTAAAACCGATTCCTCACTTCTTGAAACAACCTGTTTTCCCTGATGAACGGTAATAGAACAAAAATTACATTCGCCAAAACATCCTCTATGCGTAGTAATAGAAAATTTTATTGTGTCCTGCGCTTTAACATGCCCGAGTTTTGCATAATACGGATGAACTTCCCTTGTATAATCCAAATCATAAATTGCATCCAGTTCTTTTGAAGTTAAAACAGGCTGTTTAGGGTTTTGGACTAAATATCTTTCGGAGTGTTTTTGGTACAAAACTTTTTCATTTTCAGCGCAGACATTTTTGTAAAAAGAGGTGAACGCCTCAAAAAATTTGTCTTTATTATCTTTGCATTCTTCAAAAGAGGGGATTTCTAAAACTTCGTTTTCAGGTTTTTCTTTTGATATGTAACATATGCCTTTTACGTTGCGCCAGTCTTTGCCGTCTTTCATATTTTGCGCGAGTTCAAGCATGGATTTTTCACCCATACCGTAAGAGATGATATCGGCTTTCGCGTCAAAAAGTATAGAACGTCTTAAAGCGTTATCTTTAAAATCATAATGGGTTATTCTTCTTAAACTTGCTTCAACGCCGCCCAAAACTATGGGTTTAGTGTTTTTAAAATGTTTCCTTATTATATTTGTGTAAACCATACTTGCCCTGTCGGGACGCCTGTTGTTTATGCCACCGGGAGTTAAATCATCATCATTCCGGAATTTGTTTAAAGAAGTATAGTTTGACACAAAAGAATCCATCGCGCCCGCGGAAACTCCCCAGAATAATGAAGGTTCGCCAAACCTTGCGATATCATCGGTTGTTATATCGGGCTGGGCAATCACGGCAACTTTAAAACCGTGAGCAGTAAGCCAGTTTCCTATAACGGCAGAGCCTATAAAGGGACTGTCAATATAAGTATCGCCCGATATTAAAATAATATCGGGTTTTTCCCAGCCTGCTTTTTTGATTTCATCTTTTGTAGTTGGTAAAAACATACTGACATTATAGCTAACTATATACATCTGTGTAAAATCTTTTAGTAGAGACATTTGTTTTTTGTCGTCATTGCGAGGAGGAAATAATGTTTCCGACGAAGCAATCCAAGTTCTTGATGTTAAATATGTGTCTTCTTATCTGTCATTCCGGGCTTGACCCGGAATCCATTTTAACTACTGACGTGGATACCGGCTTTCGCCGGTATGACAAAAGAGTAAAAGCCTGACCTGCTTTTGTCAGTTTGCCAATTTTTACGCAATATTGTAAAATAAGTTTCGTTTTACAATAGATGTAGATGTGTCAGCGGAGAGATGACCGAGTGGGCGGCAGTGCGACGAATAAGGAGCACGAGTTTGCCGCGGGAGCGAGATGTGAGCTCCCCGGAACCACATCCTGGAAATATCGTAGTGAACGCAGTGAGCGGAGAGATGGCCGAGTGGTTTAAGGCGCAGTCCTGGAAAGACTGTTTACTCGAGAGGGTAACTAGGGTTCAAATCCCTATCTCTCCGTACTTCTTTTTTTATCAGCGTCGGAGAAAAGTCAAAATTCAAGTATTTTCTCTTAATAGTCTCTTAAACTCCTGTATGTTAATTGTTACGAAACCATTGTAATAAATTGTTATAATTACGGCTGTATGTTTAAACTAGGCATGCTGTCAGTAATCTGGCAGGGGAGAAAAATATGTTTTTTAAAATTGGATTTTTTGTGTTGTTGGCAGTTGTCATTGCAATGTGTTTTATTTTTATAAAAGCTAATCCTATGATGAACGAGGGTGCAAACAGCTGGACTGAATTCTATTCCGAAAATCCTAAAGAAACTATCTCATTTCTTAACAAGACTTTCGGAATCAAGTCCGAGAAAGGCAAAGAACCTGCGGCAGACGGAGAGGAGTATAATATTCTGAAAGCCGGCGGACAGATGTGGCCTTTTGCCGGAATTATGGAATTGCCGAAACATAACGGCGAACCGATTGCTCCTGGTACTATGGTTTATTTAACAGTTAAAGATTATGATGCCGCGCATAATAAGATGATTGCAAATAATGCCCAATCCCTAATTGACCACAAGTATGTAAGCGGTATGAAATTCGGTATTTACATGATACCGGGTGGAGTAAAAATTGGCATTGCGCAATATGGAAAAAATAAGAAGTAAAAGCCCACATAGATCTTTCGATACGTTATTTTGGACGCTATTTTATATATAATAATAAGGAGCCGGCAATGGACAACGAAATATTGGCGCAGCTAAAAAACATAAGTATGCAATTGGAAAAAATCACTAAACTGCTCGAAAATAAAAAATCTTTTCCGCCAAGGAGAGATTCTTTCCCGGGCAGAAACCCTTTCAGCAAGAGCGACGGAAGAGATTTTGACCGCAAGCCGCACTTTAACACTGACAGGAAACCAAAAGTAGCTGCTGACGGTAGAAATTTTAGCTTTAAAAATAAAAAAAGAAATCGTTTTTAAAAATGATATAATGTACGCAGCAGCTTTCTCAAAGAGCTGTAAATTAAAAAAGGGAGTAGTAAACATGGCAAAAGGTAAAGTAAAGTGGTTTAACGATCAAAAAGGCTTTGGCTTCATAACACCGGATGATGGTTCTGCGGATCTTTTCGCACATTTTCAGGAAATCCAGAGTGATGGCTTTAAATCTTTAGCGGAAGGTCAGGAAGTAGAATTTGAAGTTTCATCTTCAGACAAAGGCCCCAAAGCAACTAAAATTAGAAAAATATAGTTTTTTAATTTTAATTTAAAAACCGGTATTTAAAACAAAATACCGGTTTTTTTTGTTTGTGTTACTCTGATATTTCTTCCTGTTTTGCCAATCAATTGTGTTGATATTAAGCAATTTTCTTACGGTTAAATCAGGTAGTTGTTTTCCTTGCATTGTGGTTACTATTTTAGGCGGTAAGAATGGTCAAAAGGATGGGGAAGTTTTGTTGTAATTGCTATCAGAGCGGTTAGCTGTAGGAAGTGAATTAATAAGAGAAATATAATTTAAAAGAACACCCTGCGGCGAATACACCGCAGGGTGTTCTTTTTTCCTTGTATTATAAAACTTGAACTTTTTTGAACTATTTAAACTGTTTAACCGGCATCACTCTTTATCTTTCGTTTAACGGTATAAACGGCTTTCTTTCCGCCACGCTTTTATAAGCCGGACGAATAATACGCCCTCCGCTTACGATTTCTTCAATGCGGTGCGCGCTCCATCCGGATACGCGTGAGATAGCAAATATAGGAGTGTATAGCTCGGGCGGAAGACCAAGCATGTCATATACGAAACCGCTGTAGAAGTCTATATTTGCAGATACGCCTTTAAACATTTTACGCTTTTCTGCAATGATTTTTGGCGCCAGACGGGCAACCTTAGCGTAAACTTCATATTCATCCTCACGGCCGTTTTTAACGGAAAGTTCTTTGACAAAACTTTCAAATACAACAGCACGAGGGTCGGAAATGGAGTAAACCGCGTGTCCCATGCCGTAGATAAGACCGGCATTGTCATAGGCTTCCTTGTTGAGAAGTTTTTGCAAATAATCCGCAAGCTGATCTTCGTCCTTTGGATTTTTAACGGTTTTAAAAAGGTCATCCATCATACCCATAACTTTGTTGTTTGCTCCGCCGTGCTTGGGGCCTTTTAAACTGCCGAGAGCTGCCGCCATGGCGCTGTATGTATCTGTATCAGTGGAAGAAACGACGTGTATGGTAAAGGTTGAGTTGTTGCCTCCGCTATGATCGGCATGAAGTACCAGGGCAAGGTCAAGAATTTGAGCTTCCAGTTCGGTATATTTCTGGTCAACACGCAACATATGCAGGATGTTTTCCGCAAAGGACAGAGAGGGATTTGGCTTGTGGATTATAAGACTCTTATCTTGTTCATAATGCATATATGCCTGATAACCGTATATTGCCAACATCGGGAATACCGCGATTAAATGCAGGCATTGACGCAAAACGTTCGGGATTGATATATCGTCGGCATTATCGTCATAGTTGTAAAGAGTAAGCACGCTGCGGGCAATAGTATTCATCATGTCCTTGCCGGTCGCTTTCATGATAACGTCACGGACAAACGAAGTCGGCAGCCAGGTATAGTCCATCAATAACCGCGTAAAGTCCTCAAGCTCCTTTTTATTAGGTAAATGACCGAACAGCAACAGATATACGGTTTCTTCAAAACCGAATCTTTTTTCCTTTAAAAATCCGGCTACTATATCTTCGACATCGATGCCTTGATATATGAGTTTTCCTTCAGTCGGTACTTCGACGCCGTCTACGATTTTTTTGGCTGTCGCGACAGATATATTGGAAAGACCGGTGAGAACTCCGTTACCGTTCTGGTCACGCAGTCCGCGTTTTACATCAAATTTTGTGTAAAGCTCGGCAGGGATTTTCTGTGCCTCGCACATTTTTGACAATTCGAGAATCTGAGGAGTAATCTCCGAATACTTGTTTTTGTTCATAATGGCTCCATCCTTTTTTAAGTAATAATTGGAATAAACTTATTCCTTTCCGGCACATACCAAACATTCTTTATATTATAAGATTTTTTATCTCATTCTGCAATTCTTTATCAGACAGTATTAACTAAAAATATTTGTATTATAAAACAATTAAGCTATACTTATAACAAATAGAAAAGGAGCCTTTTATTTATGTTTGCAAATAAAATAACATTAAGCTTATTTAAATCCTGGAAAATTGTTATAAAAATAAGTATTACACTTATAATTTTTATAACGATTTTGTCAGCAGCGGCATGCGGTTTTTTAAAAAATAATGCAAAAACTCCAAGCGCAAGCCAAACTCAGACCGAGGCGGTTTTTAAAGTAGATAAAAACGGTTTTTTTACCAGGCTTAACGAAAACGGAGACAGGGTAACATATGTTGTAAAAAGTGTTGCATGGAATGTTCCTAATGATTATAACGGCGATGTTTTCGGATATTATGAAAGTTATCATAAAACTATCAGTTACCTAAAAGAATTAAACGCGAACGCTGCAAGAGCATACCGTCTTCCTATTGACTTTGAATCTGTTATTTATGATGAGCGTGACGGACATTATAATATAAGGGAAGTAACTCTCAACTGGGAAAATACCGAAGAAATGCTGAAAGCTTTTGCGAAAGCAAAAATCGGCATACAAGCAGGATTATGTTCGTGGGATATTCAGCCTGTTAAAATCACTGATGAAAAAGGGAATGTTGAATATACGACTCTCGCGGAGGCGTTTATAAAAAGGTTTGACAGTAAAACAAATAGTTTAGGCGTTGTGTTAATGTATTTGACAGGCAATGAATTTAATTATCACTTTCAAGACGTTATTGCTTTTCCTGATACGGGCGTTGATATTTTTCAAGGAGATAAATGGTTTACCCGCGATGCATGGCTTGGCGATTTAAAAAAAGTCGTTGATATTGTTCGCAGTTTGTCTAAAACGCCTGTTGGCACTGTACACGGGGAAGTTCCTTTGGAAGCAGATGCCGTAGAATATGTGAAATTAGAACTTGACGCAGTTTTGTTAAATATTTATAGAAAAGGCTCTGATTATGACGCAATAGACCAAACGAGAACAGTTTTTAAAAAAATTGGCGGAAAAATGCCATATATCAGTTTTGGAGAAATTGGCGGAAATCCTTATGATGTAGAACTTGCTCATGCGCATGCTGATATTTTTAAAAAATATCCCGAAACCGGCGGTTCTTATTTTGCGCTTTATCATAAATACGATACAGACTTTAACGAAGATTCCGGGCTTATAGATACTGACGGTAATAAAACCCCAATATTTGCCATTATACAATCAGCATTTAAAGAAATGCCGGCCTCCTTGACTTATAACAAATAAGAAATTTCGTCAAGAAAGTAAAAACTCCAAAACTTTTAAAAATAATCTCTGTTAAAAAACAGAGATAAAGCCGCCAAAGGATTTGGTGCTAACCGAGAATATTTAAGTTATATTTTCAATAAAATTGTGGTATAATCGAAACATGCGTTATATTGGAACAAAAACAGACCTTGTCGGTAAAATCTTTGAGTTAATCAAAGATAAAAAAATTAACGATGAAAACTTTACTTTCTGCGACGTTTTCAGCGGTACAGGCGCGGTTGGTGAGTTTTTGAAGGATAAGTTTCGCATAATTGCGAACGACGTTCAGTATTATTCTTACATTCTTTCACAAGCTAAATTAAACACTCCTGATTTACTGTTTTCGCAGCTTGGTTTTGATCCGTTTGATTATTTCAACAGCGAAAAACGGGAGATGAAAGGCTTTATTTATAAAAATTATTCGCTTGGCGGAAGCGAGCGGATGTATTTTTCGGAAGAAAACGCCTTGAAAATTGACTTTATAAGAAGCAAAATTACCGAATGGCGTGAAAAAGAAAAAATCACAGATTACGAATACTTTTATTTAATAGCCGCCTTACTTGAATCCGCTTCAAAAGTCGCAAACATTGCCGGCGTTTATGGCTCGTATCTCAAAACCTGGGATCCGCGGGCGGTCAAACCAATGCCGTTTATTAAAGTGGAACAACGGGATATAAAAGGACTTTACAACGCGGAAGTTCATAATAAAACTATTGAGGAGCTTATAAACGATATAAGCGGCGATATTTTATATCTTGATCCGCCTTATACAAAAAATCAGTATTCTGTTCAATATCACTTATTGGAAACAATAGCAAAAAATGACAGTCCTGAAATTAAAGGTAAAGGCGGTTTAAGAGATACGAGCGCAACTGCTTCGGCTTTTTCCCGTACCGGCGATGTTGAAGTGGTTTTTGAAAAGATAATCGCAAAAGCAAAGTTCCGCTATATCATTTTAAGTTATAATTCCGACGGCTTAATGTCGCAAAAATATATTGAAAATGTCTTGAAGCGATACGGAAAGCCCGAAACTTATGAGCTGCGAAAAATAAAGTATAAGCAATATAAAAACCATAAAACCACCGACAAAAAAGAGCATTGCGAATACCTGTTTTTTATAGAGAAGAAAGAATCCGGCAAAGTTCATTATGTTTCGCCGCTTAATTATCAAGGCGGCAAATACGATATAGTTGATTTCATTAAAAATAATTTGCCAAACGGTAAAATAAGCCGGTTTGCTGATATTTTTGGAGGCGGCTACAATGTCGGTATAAATGTTGAGGCCGAGCAAAATATCTATAACGAGTATAACCATAAAGTTGTTGAGCTGATGGAGTGTTTTAAACATACTGAAACTGCGGACTTGGTCAAATATATTGTACGGACACAACGGAAATACAAATTAGAGCGCGGTGACAAAAAAGCATATATGAAACTGCGTGCTAAATATAATTCCATTCCATTAGAAAAACGAGACCCGAAAATGCTGTATATGCTGATTTTATACGGCTTTAACCAACAAATACGCTTTAACTCGTCATATGATTGTAATAATCCTGTCGGTCCTGCAGGGCTAAACGATAATATGTTAGAAAAAATTACAAGTTTTTGCCGCAGGATGCAAGAACAAAATCTTGTTTTGATCTCCTCTGATTTTGAAAAAACCAAAGAATACATAAATAAAGATACTTTTGTTTATTGCGACCCGCCGTATCTAATAACTCTTGGGAGTTATAATGACGGCAAACGCGGTTTTAACGGCTGGGATCAATCAGACGAATTGCGGCTTTATAAGTTTCTTGATGATTTAAACAAAAGCGGCAATAAGTTTATGATGTCAAATGTTTTAGAGCATAAAAGGAAAAAGAATATCTTGCTTAAAAACTGGGTTAAAAAAAATGGTTATAAGGTCATAACTTATAACAAATCAGCCCGAAAGGGCCGCAAAGAAGTTTTAATAGTTAATTATGATAAGGAAAATATATGATAAAGGTGACTTTACCTGATAAGAAAACGCTGATACAGGGTGTAACAGATAATATTTTACACGATGTTTGCAAACGCATTTTTAATACGACAGTTTACAAAACTGAAAATGAAAAACGCGGGAAAGGCCGCTATATTAAAATTGAAAATAGTGAAACAAACGAAATTCATTATGTTTGTTTTTCTCACCCAAACCATAACAGCCGAAATGCGCATCTGATGCAGTTTGTTTCTCCTGCTTACATTGCGTTTTACAATGATAAGGCCGAGAATAAACACCTTGATATTTATTTAATAAATCCGTCAGTAAATGACAAAACAGATTATATTAGAATGTTTTATCGTTGCTTTTTAACCATAGGAATCAGAATTTTAAATTTTGATAAGTTAGGTATTTCTGAAGTAGCTCCTTTTAATTCTTATGAAGATCTTAAAGGTTATAGATCCAAAACAAGCGGACGCAATACGCACAACCGCTCAACATACTTTACAGATGATGACAAACAGATTTCTATTTTTGGAAAAACTTTCGGCGCTAACGCAATGGAATCATTTATTTTTGGCTTAACAATAAAACAAATCGTTGATAAACCGGTAGTGTTTTATCCTGTGCTTGATAATGAGTCTGATAGTTTATCTGTTGAGCAGCGCCAAATCTTAATGAACAAAGGCTTATCTTATGGCAATAGCATTGAATTGCTTACACGCAATGGCCCTGCCAAACCGACAAAAGATACAAGCCGGAACCAAAGCGTGTTTCACTACAATTTATTACAAAAGTTCGGCGATAAACAGTGTTATATTTGCGGCTGTGATATAGAGCGTTTAATTATTGCGGCGCATATTGAACGGGTTACAGACATTGATAACAGCGCAAGTTATACTCCTGAACAAAAAGCCCAGCGCTCCACAGACGGCGATAACGGGCTTTGGCTTTGCGCCAGCCACGATAAAATGTTTGAGTATGGCATAATATACTTTGAGAATACTTTAATGAGGGTCGGGGCTTTTATAACCGAACAATCACAACAAACATTTATTGAAAGGTCTATTTTTGATATGCGACAAGTTTATTTTAATGACATTACAGGCACAATCTTTGAGATAAAGTCAGAGCATTACAATGACAAAATGCGCGATTATATCAGTAAGCATATGGCAAGGATAACATAACATTGTTGTAATTCTGTAAAAAAGGGGTTTTCATGAAAAGAGCATTATTTTTGATGTTAGCTATGGTTTTTTGTTTTATGGTATCTTTTAGTACGGATGTGTCAGCCCAAGTTGCCGGACTGAAAACCAGACAGGAAGTTGCTCCATTGCTCAGCAATTTCAGCATTTCGCTCGTTTTTGACGCGAAAGGACAGAATCCTTATTATATGTATCAGGCAAGCTGTGATAAAGGCATGGTTTCTGAAATGAAAGGCGATCGCAACAGTCTTATATTTTATGATTTCACCGCAAATAAAGAATACTATTTAGATGCTGAAACAAAAACCGGCGACGCTGAAGATATTGACACTAACGATCCGAACTACGGGTACCGTTTCTTCGGGGGGAATATTTTGAGCCATGCGTTTATACATAGTTCTTATAGAGACATAGTGAAGAAAATCGGAAATGAAAAAGTTGCCGGACGCAATACAACGGTGTACGAAGTCACTTTTGAGGGCATGAACACAAAAATGAAAATCTGGGTTGATGATGAATACGGATTTACGTTAAAATACATTCAAACAGGCAGCAGCGACATGAAGATGGAAGTTACCGAATTCAAAGTCGGCGGCGTTACAGTCGAAGATATGCTAAAAAGAATCGATTTTAAAGATTACAAGATTGAATAAACATTATTGACTGGTTATGCTATAGAGTAGTAAAATTAAACGGAATTATCTATTGATATATTGTTAAATTTTTAATGTGTCACCCTGAACT
>WRFE01000039.1 GCA_009778965.1 Candidatus Endomicrobium labiotermitis | reverse complement strand
CCGGAGATAGAAGATTTAGCCGAATTTTTAAATAAAATGGGCGCGAAAGTTTCGGGAGCCGGATCTAAAACAATAACAATAGAAGGCGTTGATAAACTTTATGGCTGCAGCCACAAGGTTATTCCCGACAGAATAGAAGCCGCCACTTATTTAATCGCCGCGGCAATAACTAAAGGCGAAATACTTATCAAAGACGCAGATCCGAAACATCTTAAAATTGTAATAGAAAAACTTCAAAAAGCAGGGCTTCTTATTAAAACAACCGAAAGTACAATTTACGCGAAATGGGTTAAAGATTTAAAACCGCACGACATCAGTACAGAGGTTTATCCGGGATTTCCTACCGATATTCAGGCTCAGTGGATGGCTTTGATGTGTCTTTTGAAAGGCAAGGCGTGCGTTAAAGAAAACGTTTTTGAAAACAGATTTTTACACGTAGCCGAACTGCAAAGATTAGGCGCGGATTTAACCGTTGACGGCAGAATGGTTGACATAAAAGGCGTAGAAAAGCTTTCCGGCGCTCCTGTAATGGTTTCCGATTTAAGAGCCGGCGCCGCATTGGTTTTGGCGGGTCTTGCCGCGAAAGGCAAGACAACAGTTTCAAGGATTTATCATCTTGACAGAGGTTATGAGCTTCTTGAAAAAAAGCTGAAAAAGCTTGGCGCGGATATAAAAAGAGTCAGATAAATATATAACAGCCGTCACAAAAGAGGTTGAGATGGTGGGAAGATGAGTAGAAGAAAAGACACTGCCGTTACTCAACTTCTCAACATCCATTCATCTCATCTTCTGCAGTTTTGATTGAAATTTTTATGTATTTTTAATAAAATATATCAATTATATTTGCATATTCTTATTATTAGAGGTTTTTAATGAAAAAATATTTTTTATCAATAATATTTTTGACGGTTTTTTTTATGCTGGCTCACGCGGACACTAACGTTATTTCGCATGTCGATATCAGCGGATTGATAAACGTTAAACATAAAACCGTATTATCCGTAATAGACGCCAAAAAAGGCAAAACTTATACTCCCGATATGGCAAGGGATGACGTGCGCGCTATTTTGGAACTCGGCTATTTTGATGACGTCGAGGTTCGTTTCGACAAGGATACCGGAGAAATGGTTTTTATCGTTATGGAAAAACCTTACATAGAAAATATTAATTTTAAAGGCAATAAACAATTTTCTAAAGGTAAACTCAAAAATGAAAGCGTTTTAAAAGAAAAAGATTATTACGATTTAGGGAAATTTGAAGAAACAAAAAGAAAAATAATGTCTTTATATAAAGACGCAGGTTTTGTTGACGCCCAGATAGACGTTTATCCTACCGTTGACCCCGACACAAACCGTATGACTATAAATTTTCTTATTACGGAAAATAATAAAATCGTAATAGGCGGAATAAGAATAGAGGGCGTTATCGCCTTTACGGAAAGCAGAATCCTTAGACTGATGAAGACTAAAGAGAACAAAGTTTTCAGAGAGGATATTTTTCAGAACGATCTCAGAGCAATAGAAGCTTTTTATAAAAACAACGGTTTTATGGATTATAAACTTGTAAGTTTTACGGATTCTTTAAATGAAGACCGGACTAAAATGTTTTTAACGCTGAATATAAGCGAGGGAATAAGATACGAGATCGGAAATATAACGTTTGACGGCAATTTTGCCGTTGACGACAAAGAAATGAAGAGATTGATAAAATTTAGCAAAGGCGATATATTCAGACAGGATAAAATTTTTGAGTCTATTCAGGGAATTTACGAAGTTTACTCCGACAGAGGCTTTCTTCATACAATCGTTACGCCGTCGTTTGATAAAGGAGCAAGGGATGGAATTGTCGATATAAATCTTTCCGTAAAAGAAAATTCGGTAGTATATGTGGGTAATATTTATGTTGACGGACTTGTTTCTACAAAAGAAAAAGTAATAAAAAGGGAAATTCTGGTAAAAGAAGGTAGCGTGCTTGCCGCCGGAAAAGTGCGCAGAAGCGTTGAAAGAATATATAATCTCGGATTTATTGAAGCTGCGGAGCCGCAGATTTTGCCTACCGGTTCGCCTGATATTATGGATTTGGTTTTTAATATTACCGAAGGCAAGCCCGGAATGATTACGGCTGGCGCGGGCTATTCTTCTGTTGACCAGTTTGTAGGTTCGGTGCAGTTCCAGCATATGAATCTTTTCGGTTTGGGGCAGAGACTTAATCTGTTGTGGGAATTCGGCTCCAGAAGGCAAAATTACGAAATAGACTGGACTGAGCCGTGGATATTTAATAAAAATGCGAGCTTGACTTTAAGCGCTTATAATATTGAAAGAAAAAGAGATTACGGCAGCGTTACCGACGCTTATAAAGAAAACAGACTAGGTCTTGCGGCTAAAGTCGGTCCCAGAATAAGCGATACAATAGCGCTTTTATTCGGTTACACTTATGAAAATGTACAATTGAATGATATAGACTCCCGCATAAGACAACAAATAGAAGAAGCTACCGACTTGTCAAAAGACAGAACGTCAAGCGTTATGGGTCAGATAGCCTACGATACCAGAGATTATATTTTTGATCCTTCAAGAGGCCAGAGACAGCTGCTCAGCCTGCAGATGGCCGGCGGTCCGTTCGGCGGAAACGTGAATTTTGTCAAAGGAATGTTTAAATCTACATGGTTTGTGCCTACTTTTTGGAAATTTGTTTTATCGTTTAATTTAAATGTCGGCGCGATAGGTCCTTACGGCGGGCAGGAAGATGTTCCGATTTATGAAAGATTTTATGTCGGCGGCGCAGATACAATCAGAGGATATAAATACAGAACCGAAGTAGGCCCTGTTGACGGCGGGCAGTTTATGAGCGTTTTAAACGTCGAATATAAATTTCCGATAGTTGCGGAAAAAGGCAGAACCGTATTGCAAGGCGCGTTTTTCTACGATATCGGAGGAACATGGCTTAATTTCGGAGATATAAAATTTGCTCTTGGCACCGGAGAGAGAAATTTGCGTTCCGGAGTCGGATTCGGCATAAGATTTGCCACGCCTGTGTTCCCGTTAAGGCTTGACTGGGGATACGGTTTAAATCATAAACCCGGCGAAGCATTGCAGCAGTTTTATTTTACTATAGGAAACATTTTTTAACGGCAATTAACAAATAACAGTTAACAATTGTTGTGTTTCGGCATTGCCAAAACCTGTTAAATTGTAATTTATTAATTGTAAATTGTTAATTTTTATGATGAATAAATTGTTAGTATCATTTTTATTTTCAATATTGTTTATTTCTCAATCTTTCGCTATTGAGATTCCTTTGGTCGGGGCTATTCAGAGAGATAAAAAAAATGAAACTACAATATTATTTGTTGATATGGAAAAAGTTTTTGCGGCGCATCCGCTGACAGAGAAATATAAAACCGATCTTAAAAATTTTGCAAACACAAGAAAAACTGCTCTCGATGAAATGGTAAAACAGTATAAAAGCATGCAGGAAGAGATTCAGAGCATGTCTTTAAAAATAGTAGAAGCCGAAGAGAATAAAGATGAACAGCTTTTATCCGAAATCGCGAAACGTTACGATGAAGTAAAGAAATCTCTTGCGGAACAAAAAGAAAAAATCGACGATTTGACGAAGCGCACTAAAGACGAACTGTCAAGAATGGAAGAAAACAATTCTTTAAACGTATTAAAGGAAATTGAACTTTTAATAAAAGAAATTTCAAATAAACGCGGTTCAACCGTAGTCTTAGAGAAACAAAGCGTTTTATGCACAACTGAAGATTGTCAGGATATTACCGAAGAAGTTATAAAGCAATCCATAAAAAAACAATAATAAGGATTTTAAATGAAAATTACGGCTTACGATCTTTCAAAAATAGTTTCCGGTGAATTTGCGGCGGGAAATAAAGATGAGATTGTTATTGGCGCTAACGGTCTTGCCGAAGCGAAAGCCGGCGAAGTTTCTTTTTTGGGAAATTTAAAATATACGCAGGACGCTTTGAAAACAAACGCGAGTGTTATTTTTGTTTCCTTGGATATGGACATATCGCTGTTTGCCGGCAAAACTCTCATTAAAGTTAAAAATCCGCAGTTCGCGTTTTCAGTTGTGCTTAACATTATAGATAAAGAAAGGCTTTCGGAAATAGAGCCTAAAATACATGATTCCGCGTCGATTTCAGACAGCGCGCGTATAGGTAAAAATGTTTATATAGGCCAGAATGCCGTGATAGAAGACGGCGCCGGTATCGGCGATGGAACAAAAATATTTCCGAATGTTTATATCGGTAAAAACACAAAAGTCGGCAATAATTGCATTTTTTATCCTAATGTAGCAATAAGGGAAAATGTAACTGTCGGTGACAGAGTTATTTTGCAGCCGTCTATAGTAATAGGCGGAGACGGATTCGGTTTTGCGACGGTTGACGGCGTAAACCACAAAATTCCGCAAATAGGAACTGTTGAAATCGGAGATGATGTTGAAATAGGCGCTCACACTACAATAGACAGGGCTACGGTTGGCACAACAAAAATAGGAAAAGGAACAAAAATAGATAATCTTGTAATGATAGCCCATAACGTTCATGTCGGTGAAAACTGCATAATAGTGGCTCAAAGCGGCATAGCCGGTTCTACAAGGATAGGAAACAATGTAATAGTCGGAGCGCAATCCGGTCTAGCGGGTCATTTGAAAATAGGAAACAATGTTATGATTGCCGCCCAGTCAGGAATTTCGGGAAATCTGGAAGACGGGGAAAAAGTCGGCGGAAATCCTATGACGGAACTTAACCAAAGCATAAAAATAAGAGCGACGCTTAGAAAACTTCCTGAAATGTACAGCGATTTGAGAAAAATTAAAAAAGAAATAGAGGACGGAAAAAAATAAAATGGCGAAACAGACTACAATTGCAAAAGAAGTTTTTGTTGAAGGGATAGGACTTCATACAGGGAATAAAAGCAAAGTTGTTTTTAAGCCTGCTCCCGTAAATTACGGAATAAAATTTATAAGAGTTGATTTGCCTGAAAAAACCGAAATAGGTGCGCTTTGGTCTGACACGGCAGCCGGAATGGCGGTAAGAGGCAGCGTTATAGAGAAAAACGGAGCGAGAGTTCACACAATAGAACATATCATGTCTGCGTGTTTTGCGTTGGGAATAGATAATCTTATAATTGAAATAGATAACAATGAGCCTCCGATTTTAGACGGCAGCGCGAAAATTTTTGCGCAGACTCTTGAAAACGGCGGAATTAAAGAATTTGACGCGCCGAAAGAATATTATGTTTTGAAAGAACCTATACATTTTGAGTCCGGAAAAACTAAAATTTCTGCTTACCCGTCGGATAAGTTTGAAATTGAATGTTTTATAAGTTTTGACCATCCTTATATAAAAGAACAAAAATTATGTATTGCTAATGTAGACAAAGATACTTATTTAACGGGTCTTGCGCCTGCTAAAACTTTCTGTTTTGATTATGAAATCGAATATTTGCAAAAAAGCGGTCTTGCGCTCGGCGGAAATCTTAATAATGCCATAGTAGTTTCTTTAGACGGTATACATAATGAAGAACCTTTAAGATATCCGGATGAATTTGTAAGACATAAAATATTGGACTTAATCGGAGATTTATACCTTGCGGGCAAACCGATAAAAGCCAGAATAGTCGCAGATAAGCCGGGACATCAGAATAATATCGGTTTTGTGAAAGAGTTTATCAAAAAAGCAATTATACAAAAAGATACGGAGGCGAAAATGACAGATGCCGTACAGCCGGCTGCCGGCGAAAGAATATTAAGCCATGAAGAAGTGTTAAGTATTATTCCTCACAGATATCCTTTTATAATGATAGACAAAGTGAAAATAAACCCGGCGGAGCCTTCAAAGGCTACGGGATATAAATGCGTAAGCGGAAATGAAGGTTTTTTTCAGGGGCATTTTCCCGGCGCGCCTATAATGCCGGGCGTTTTGATTGTCGAAGCAATGGCGCAGACGTCATGCGTTATGTTTTTATCAAGACCGGAACTTAAAAACAGCATTGCGTATTTTATGTCTATAGATAACGTTAAATTCCGCAGACCCGTAAAACCCGGAGATTATTTGGAGCTTAAAGTCGAGGTTTTAAAAGACGGCGGAAAACGCGGAAAAATGAAAGGGCAGGCTTTTGTCGACGGAAAGCTTACTACCGAAGCTGAATTTATGTTTATTATTGTTGACAGAGAGGAAGGAACATTATGATACACCAAACGGCGATAATTGATAAAACCGCTGTTATTGAAAATAATGTAGAAATAGGTCCTTATGCTGTTATAGGTCCCGAAACGATAATCAAAAGCGGAACGAAAATTCACGGTCAGTGTGTTATTGAATACTCTGAAATCGGCGCGAATTGCGAAATTTTTAATTTTTCATCAATCGGAAAAAGACCGCAGGATTTAAAATATCAGGGTGAAAAAACAAAGGTTATTGTCGGCGACGGCACTACGGTAAGAGAATGCGTAACGTTAAACAGAGGAACTGCCGCGGCGGGACAAACCGTAGTAGGAAAGAATTGTCTTCTGATGGCATGCGCCCATATCGCTCATGACTGTATTTTGGGCGACAATGTAATAGTCGGTTACGGCACAGGATTAGCGGGACACGTTGAAGTCGGTGATGATGTTATTTTCAGCGGAAGTATAGGCGTTCACCAGTTTTGCAAAATAGGTCATTCGGCTATGATTGCCGGAGGAGCCAAGGTAGTAATGGATATAATACCTTTTGCAATGGCTCACGGCGACAGAGCTGTTTTGAACGGTTTGAACCTTGTCGGAATGAAGCGCAAACGCATGAAATTATCCGAAATTGAGGAAGTAAAAAACGCGTACAGGGTTTTGTTTATGTCAAAACTTGTTCTTGCAGACGCTTTGGCAAAACTTGAAGAATCTCAGTCTCAGCACGTTAAGGATATAGTAACTTTTATAAAGAATTCTCAAAGAGGAATTGTACGTCCGTAAAATGACAAAGTACAAATAATAAATAACAATTAACAAAGTTCAAAAAGCTTTTCCCTCGCCCCTTGCGGGAGAGGGCAGGGTGAGGGGTAACAAGAGTATATTTATGATACATCAAACTGCGGTAATCGACAAAAGCGCAATAATTGAAGATAATGTAGAAATAGGTCCTAATGTTGTAATCGGCAAAGACGTAATTATTAAGTCCGGTTCTTCAATTGGGGCTAATTCATATATAGAGTTTGCTGAAATCGGTAAAAATTGCAAAATCTTTAATTCCGTTTCCGTAGGCACCTCTCCGCAGGATTTAAGTTATAAAGACGAATCCGCGAAAGTTTATATCGGCGATAATACTACTCTCAGAGAATTTGTAAATATAAACCGCGGCACGAAAAAAACCGAAAAAACTATCATAGGCCAAAATTGTTATTTTATGGCATCGTCGCACGCCGCACATGACTGCAGGGTTGGCGATAACGTAATTATCGGTAACTGCACTATGCTTGGCGGTCATGTTCATGTAGGTGATAAT
The DNA here is from genome assembly GCA_009778965.1 of Candidatus Endomicrobium labiotermitis. GTDB lineage: Bacteria > Elusimicrobiota > Endomicrobiia > Endomicrobiales > Endomicrobiaceae > Endomicrobium > Endomicrobium labiotermitis. The sequence goes on along the minus strand of WRFE01000039.1, from coordinate 10,925 downwards.
GCTTTTTTAAGCGGACTTGTCGGAGTGCATCAGTTTTGCAAAATCGGCAAGGGTGTAATGGTCGCGGGCGGTTCGATAATAACTATGGATGTTATTCATCACGCTATGTGTCACGGCGACAGGGCTGTTTTAAGCGGTTTAAATCTTGTCGGAATGAAAAGACGGAAAATGACCGCTGACGAAATACAAAATATAAAAGAAGCGTATAAAATTTTGTTTATGTCTAAATTATTATTAAATGACGCATTGGCAAAGCTTGAAAATTCTGAATCCTGTCATGTAAGAGAAATTGTAGATTTTATAAAGACCTCAAAAAGAGGAATTTTAAGACCCGAATAAGGCAGATGATGAGAAGAGAAGATGATGGGAAGATGGGCAAAGACTTTACTCACCTTCTCAACCTCTCAACATATCATCTTCTTGGTTATTTTTATGGAAAATATAGGTTTAATCGCAGGTAATAACAGATTTCCTTTTCTCGTCGCCGAAGAAATAAAAAAAAGAGGCGACAGAGTCGTTTGCATAGCCTTAAAAGAAGAAGCGGATCCGGAACTTGAAAAAATCTGCGATAAAACCTTTTGGCTGCCTCTCGGGAAAGCCCAAAAAATCATAGATTCTTTAAAAAGCGAGAACGTTAAAACCGTTATAATGGCTGGTCAGGTAAAGCATGTCCGCATTTATTCGGCTTTAAATTTGGACTGGCGCGCTATTAAACTTATGGGAAGTCTTGTAAATAAAAAAACCGACACTATTTTAGGCGCGGTAGCCGGCGAGTTTGAAAAAGACGGCATGAATCTTTTGCCTTCCCATATATATTTAACCCATCTGCTTGCTCCTAAAGGTCTTATATCGGGTAAAAAACTTAATTCCGATGAACAAAAAGATGTTGATTTTGGTTTTAAAATAGCAAAAGGAATAGCCGGTTTTGACATAGGTCAAACCGTAGTTGTAAAAGATAAATCTGTTTTGGCGGTGGAATCCATTGAAGGAACAGACGAATGTATAAAAAGAGCGTATGCTCTAGGCGGAGAAAATTCCGTTGTAGTTAAAGTAGCCAAACCTAATCAGGATTTCAGGTTTGATGTTCCGGTTATAGGCGTTAAAACAATTGATATTTTAAAAGAAAACAAAGTCAGAGTGATGGCTGTGGAAACAGGAGTTACTTTGATTTTAGATAAAGATGAAGTCATAAAAAAAGCAAACGAGTCAAATGTTACGATAGTCGGAGTATAACGACAATTAATAATTAATAGATAATAATGTTGGAGTTTCGGTGAAACCGAAACATACTTAATAGGTTTTCGTTTTGCGAAAACACAACAATTATTCATTATTAATTAATGACTAGCGTCAACAAAAAGGAAAAAATATGATTAATGTTGCAAGTCCGATTATTGGGCAGGAAGAAAGAAAGCTTATTAATGAAGTTCTTGATTCGAAAATTTTGGCAAGCGGAAAATATGTCGCGGAATTTGAGCAGTCTTTTGCTAAATATTGCGGTTCGAAATTCGGCATAGCTAACGCGAACGGAACAACAGCTTTGCATACCGCTCTTTTAATGTGCGGCGTTAAAGCCGGAGATAAAGTCGTAACTACTCCGTTTTCTTTTATAGCTACGTCTAATTCCATACTTTTTTGCGGCGCGAAACCGATATTTGCGGATATTGATCCCGAGACCTATAACATTAACCCTGTTGAGCTTGAAAAAATATTGAAAAAAGAAAAAAATGTTAAAGTCGTACTTATTGTCCATTTTTACGGTCTTCCGTGCGATATGGAAGCGATTTTAAAATTAAAGAAAAAATATAAATTCAAACTTATAGAAGACTGTGCTCAAGCTCATGGAGCCGAGTATAAAGGCAAGAAAATAGGTTCTTTCGGCGACGCTTCTGCTTTTTCATTTTACGCCACAAAAAATATGATGACCGGCGAAGGCGGAATAACTTTGACTAACGACGCGAAATCCGATAAGTACGGAAGGCAGGTTATAAACCACGGCAGAGACGGACATTCAACATTTACCGTATTGGGATATAATTACAGGCTTACAAATCTGGCGGCGGCAATCGGTATAGCCCAGTTGAGACAGCTTGACGGCTGGACTGCGAAAAGAATCGCAAATGCCGATAAATATAACGAAGCTTTTAAAAGTTTGGATTTTGTGAAAACGCCCGTAATTCCGTTAAAGTATAAACATGTGTTTCATCAATATACTCTGCGAGTTAAAGCTTCCGAAAGGGCAAAATTTATGCAGTATTTGAAAGACAACGGCGTAGGCTGCGGAATCTATTACGATACAGTTTTATACAAACAGCCTTACTATAAAAAACTCGGATACAAATCAGGGTTATGCCCGAATGCGGAACAAGCGGCAAAAGAAACTGTTTCTTTGCCTGTACATCCGTCAATTTCACAGACTGACGTTGAAAAAATAATAAAAGTCGTACAGAGTTATAAAAAATGACAAAAAGACACGCCTGTCATCCCCGAATGTTGTAGTCGGGGATCCACGTTAAATACAAAATGGATTCCCGACAAAAACACTCGGGAATGACACGACAAAAAACAGGCTTTTAGGGGAATAAATAAATGTTAAAGAAAATTTTAGGGGCGATTTTCGGATCGCAAAACGAAAGAGATATTAAAGGAATAATGCCGATAGTCAATAAGGTCAACGCATTAGAGCCTTCCATACAAAAACTTTCCGATGACGAATTAAAAGCTAAAACAGTTGAGTTTCGCGAAAGACTTGAAAAAGGCGAAACTCTTGATGATATTTTGCCCGAAGCTTTTGCCTGTGTCAGAGAGGCGTCAATCAGAACTATAGGTTTAAGGCATTTTGACGTTCAGATTATAGGCGGTTATATTTTACATAAAGGTAAAATTGCCGAAATGCGTACCGGTGAAGGAAAAACATTGGTCGCGACTCTGCCGTCGTATTTAAACGCATTGCCTGCCAAGGGTGTACATATAGTAACGGTCAACGATTATCTCGCGAAAAGAGATAAAGAGTGGATGGGTACTATCCATGAAAAACTTGGTCTTACGGTCGGCAACGTTTCTCATGAGAATAATAACGAAGAAAGGCGCGCCAATTATAATTGCGATATAACTTATGTTACAAACAGCGAACTCGGGTTCGATTATTTAAGAGACAATATGGTCGTTTCCAAAGAAGACAGGGTCATGCGTCCTTTGAATTACGCGGTTATCGACGAAGTCGATTCGATTTTGATAGACGAAGCCAGAACACCTTTAATTATTTCCGGAGCAGGGGAAGAATCTACTGATAAATATTATGTTTCAAACAGAGTAGTCCCGATGCTTAAAGGCAGAAGGGTGACTGAAAACGAAGAAATAGACGCGAAGTATAAAGGAATAGATTTGTCCGCAGGTTACGATTATCTTGTAGATGAGAAGAATCATTCGGTTGTTTTGACCGAACAAGGAGCCCAGAAAGCGGAAAGAATATTGGGCGTAAAAAATATTTATGATGACTTGCAGGCGCAGTGGGTGCACCATATAACACAGGCTGTAAGGGCGCACGAGTTGTATCACCGTGACGTAGAATATGTCGTAAAAGACGGTGAAATTATTATCGTTGATGAATTTACGGGAAGGCTTATGCCGGGCAGAAGATGGTCGGACGGACTTCATCAGGCCGTTGAAGCCAAAGAAAATCTTCAAATAGCCGACGAAAACCAGACTATGGCAACAATAACGTACCAGAATTTTTTCAGAATGTATAAAAAAATCGCGGGTATGACGGGTACAGCTTCAACGGAAGCGGCGGAATTTTGGGACATATATAAGCTCGGCGTTGTTGAAGTACCGACTAATAACCCCATGGTAAGGAAAGATTTTGCCGATGTTATTTACAGAACGGAAAGAGAAAAAGACAATGCTGTAATTAATGAAGTTGAATCTTCGTGGAGAAAGGGTCAGCCGGTTCTTGTCGGTACGAGAACTATCGAAAAGTCTGAAAGACTTTCGGCGATGTTAAGAAAAAAAGGCATTCCCCATCAGGTTTTAAACGCGAAATACCATGAACTTGAAGCGCAGATTATAGCTAATGCCGGAGCGAAAAGTTCTGTAACCATAGCCACCAATATGGCGGGAAGAGGTACCGACATTGTTTTAGGCGCCGGGGATCCGACGCAAAATGAAGAAGTAAAATCTTTCGGAGGACTTCATATTATAGGTACCGAAAGACACGAATCGCGAAGAATAGACAATCAGTTAAGAGGACGCGCCGGCAGACAGGGCGATCCCGGTTCTTCAAGATTTTTCTTGTCTACCGAAGACGAATTAATGAGACTTTTCGGTTCGGACAGAATAGGCATTTTTATGCAAAAGCTCGGGCTTAAAGACGGTGAAGATATACAGCATCCTTTGATATCGAAAGCTGTTGAAGGCGCTCAGAGAAAAGTTGAAGGACAGAATTTTGATATAAGAAAGCAGCTTATAGATTTTGATAACGTAATGAACAAGCAGAGGGAAGCTGTTTACAGCGTCAGAAATGAAATTCTCGAAGGCGAAGATGTAACCGAAACCATTAAAGATATGATAAAAGAGTCTGTCAGCGAGAAAATACAGCTCTGGGCAAACGCGAAATATCCAGAAGAATGGGATTGGAACAGTATAGAATCATGGCTTTTGAGAATTTTCGGCATAAAGTATGAAGTAGACAAAGACGCGATTAGTTTTGTAACTCAGGAAGCTCTTGAAGAAGATTTGGATTCGAAAATAATTGAAGCCTATGAAAGAAGAAAAGAGCAGCTGACTCCGGAATTGCTGGAGCATATTCAAAGAATGGTCTTGCTGCAAATGATAGATTCATTGTGGAAAGATCATTTGTATGAACTTGACCAGTTAAGACGCGGAATCGGTTTTAGAGCTTACGCGCAGAAAGATCCGAAAAGAGAGTATCAAAAAGAGTCATTTATTTTGTTTGAATCAATGATGAAAAGAATAAGAGAAAATACTGTAGAATACATTTTTAAGGTGCAGGTTGATGTAAGACCTCAAGGGATAATGAAGCCTCCTCAGGACGCGACGCAGTATAAAGATGACGGCGCTAAAATAAATCCCGAATTGAAAAAGCCGGCAAGCGAGCCTGTTAAGCCTAAAGATTTAAATAAAATAGGCAGAAATGATCAGTGTCCTTGCGGCAGTGGAAAGAAATATAAGAAATGCTGCGGAGCTTAAACGGCAATTACGAATTCAAAATTACGAATTACGAAATGAAACAAATATACAAAAACATTTCTCTTTCAGTTTTAACAGGTTTATTGGCGGTTGCCGCATTTCCGAAAATAAGCCTGTTTTTTTTAGCGTGGATAGCGCTTGTGCCTTTGGCTATTGTACTATCTCAGTCAAACGTTAAGCAATCGTTTTGGTATGCGTTTTTGTCGGGTTTCATTTTCAATGCCGCGGGACTTTACTGGCTTATTCCGATGCTTCATTTTAATACCGGGTCGTATATTCAGGCTTTTGCGGCTTCGTGCGCATTATGGGTATATATGGCATTGTATTGGGGAGCGTGGGGCTGGTTTTTTTGTGTAGGAAAGCGGACTTTTTCTTCTCCGTGGATTCTTGCCGTGTTTGTGTCGGCCGCATGGGTTGTTTTAGAGTTTGTGAGAAGTTATTTATTAACGGGCTTTCCATGGATGCTTATCGGTTATTCGCAATACCGTTTTCTTGAGATAATACAAATAGCTGAATTTACCGGAATTTACGGCGTGTCGTTTATTATAATTTTTTGCAATATGCTTTTTTATTTTTGGGCTGCCGACAAAAGAGGGAATAAATATTTATACGCCGCATTATCTTTAATAATAGTTCTTTCTGTTTTTGGCGCTTTCAGATTTGAAAAGTTTAAGTTTTTCGGAAATGAAGAATTTACCGCGGCGATAGTTCAGCCTAATGTTGATCAGTATAAGAAATGGGATCAGGCGCATAGAGATGAAATTTTATTAAGTCTGGAAGATTATGCCGCTAAAATATCCGGCAGTAAAGTAGATTTGGTCGTATGGCCTGAAACGGTTTTGCCGGATTTTATTCCTCATAATAAACAGGTTCTGTCAACCGCGAAAAGAATCGCAAAAACAGCAGGCGGCTTAAATATTATAGGAGCTCCTTATAATGATGAATCGGGAAGATGGTTTAACGCGGTTTTTCAGTTTGGAGAAAAAGGTTATACATCCATTCATAAAAAGAATCATCTTGTCCCATTCGGCGAATATGTTCCTTTTAGAAAATTTCTGGGCAGATTTTTTAGCGTTTTAAACGAAATGGGAGATTTTGAAACAGGAAATGGTATAACGGTTTTTACCGACGGTAAAATTTATGCGGGACCCACAATATGTTCCGAAAACTTTTATCCTGATATATCAAGACAATTTTGCCTTAACGGCGCAAGAGTTTTGACTAATCACACTAATGATGCGTGGTTTTTTGATACGGCTGCTCCATACCAGCATTTTATGATGAATGTTTTCAGGGCTGTTGAAAACCGCAAATCTGTTTTGGTTTCGGCAAACTCGGGCGTATCCGGAATTATTGAATCGTCGGGAAGAATAATTTCTTATGTTCCGGCAGAGCGGGAAGCGCTGATAATAAGCGAATTTTTACAAAATAATTTCCTGTCGTTTTATACAGTCCACGGGGATACTTTTGTAAGAATATGCATATTGGTTTTAATATTTTTGTTTGTAATGATTTTGATTTTATAATTTAGAAGATGAGAAGATGGGAAGTTGGGAAGATGAGCAAAGGCAAAGGCTTTTTTGTTCTTGTCGTTACTCACCCTCTCAACTTCTCATCATCTCACCTTCTTATCATGGGAGTCAATTATGTTAGAAAATCAGAAAGAAAGAATAGGGGAATTAAGGGGGTCTCTTTGATATAGATTCTAAATTGAATCGAATCAAAGAACTTGAAACAGAGATTTCAAACCCTGATTTCTGGAATGACCAGAATAAAGCAAAAAAAGTTATGTCGGAACTTGACGCTTTGAAAAATTTATGCGCTCTTTGGAATGACATGAATACGCGCGTAAAAGATTTGGCGGATTTAAAAGAGCTTGCCGATTTGGAAAACGATGAAAGCCTTTTAAAAGATGTTGAAGAAGGCGGCAAAAAACTTGAAAAAGAGTTGTCCGCGTTTGAAACAAAAATGAAACTCAGCGGAGAGCACGATAAAAATAACGCTATTATGTCTATTCATTCCGGAGCCGGCGGAACGGAATCCTGTGACTGGGCGCAGATGCTTGTGAGAATGTATTCAAGATGGGCTGAAGATAAGGGTTTTGACATTGAAGTCGTTGATAGTTTAGACGGCGATGAAGCCGGAATAAAAAGTATTACAATGATAATAAAGGGCGAGTATGCTTACGGTTTTTTGCAATCCGAGATAGGCGTTCACAGGCTTGTAAGAATTTCTCCTTTTGACTCAAATAAAAGAAGACACACCTCTTTTTCATCGGTTGACGTAATACCCGAAGTTGATGATAATATTGACATTATTGTTGAGGATAAGGATATAAGACTTGATACGTACAGAGCAAGCGGAGCGGGAGGACAGCATATAAATAAAACCGATTCTGCCGTCAGGATTACCCATTTGGCTACAGGAATAGTCGTACAGTCCCAAAATGACCGTTCGCAGATAAAAAACAGAGCCACGGCGATGAAACTTTTAAAAGCAAAACTCTATGAGCTTGAACGCGAAAAGCAGCGCGCTTCTTATGAAAAACATTACAGCGAAAAAGGCGCGATAGAATGGGGCAGTCAGATACGTTCTTATGTGTTTATGCCGTACCAATTAGTAAAAGATAACAGAACCGGTTATGAAACGTCACAGGTTGCGTCTGTAATGGACGGCGAAATTGACGATTTTATCGGCGCGTATCTTTCGTGGAAACTTGAAAATAAAAAGAAATAATAAATTGGAATTATTTATTGACATATTAAGTTGTCATATTGAGCGTAGCAACGAAGTTGCGAAGTCGAAATATCTGCCTTTTAACAGCAGACCCTTCGACTACGCTCAGGGTGACAAAACAAATACTGTGTCAATGAATAATTCCGTAATAATTTAAGAGGAAATTTTATGAGCGCGGAAAAAAGAATTATTGAGTGGATAGTTTCGGATTTGGAATTGCCGGAAGGCGGCGTAAGAAATACGGTTTCAATGCTTAGCGACGGAGATACTGTGCCTTTCATATCCCGTTACAGAAAAGAAAAAACAGGAAATCTTACGGAAATAAATGTCCGCGATATAGCCGACAAACTGCAGTACTATATAGAGCTTGAAACCAGAAAAGAAACCATAATCAACAGTATTGACGAGCAAAAAAAACTTACGGCGGAATTAAGAAAACAGATAGAAGAATGTAAAGAAAAAACAAAGCTTGAAGATATTTATCTTCCGTATAAACCCAAACGCCAGACTAAAGCTACAGTTGCAATAGCCGCGGGATTAGAGCCGCTTGCGTTAGAAATTACGGAACAAAAACGCTCAATGAAAGAAAACAGGGAAGAAATTCTTAAACAATATTTGAATCCTGAAAAAGGAATAGACACTATTGAAAAAGCTGTTGCCGGCGCCATAGATATTGTTGCCGAACAAATTTCCGATAATGCCGCAATAAGAGGCTTGCTCAGGAATTTTATAACAGTAAACGGCAGCATACGCTCCAAAGCTACCAAAGCCGCGGAAAATCTAAAAACAAAATATGATATGTATTACGATTACAATGAGCCGTTGAAAACCGTTCCCGGACACAGGCTTCTTGCCATAAGGCGCGGTACGAATGAAAAAGTCTTGTCCTGGAAAATAGTTCTTGAAGACGATAAAGCCGTTGATTTGATACTTTCAAAAGTCGCGGTAAATAATCGTTCGCTTTTTTATCCGGAACTTTTTAATTCCGTTCAAACCTCTTATGACAGACATTTATATCCGTCTTTACAGGTCGAAATATTCGTATCAAAAATGGATGACGCCGATAAAGACGCGATAAACGTTTTTGCCACTAACGCCAAAAATCTGCTTTTGGCTCCTCCGGCAGGACATAAAGTCATAATGGGTATAGACCCGGGTTTCAGGACCGGCTGTAAAATTGCGGTAATAGATATTAACGGTAATTTTAAAGAATATCATCCGGTTTTCCCGCATGAGCCTATGCGGAAAGTAAAAGAAGCCGAAGATATTTTAATTGACCTGATAGAAGAGTATTATGTGGATCTTATAGCTATCGGCAACGGAACAGCGTCGAAAGAAACTGTTTCTTTTGTAAGGGAAGCATTAACAAAAACAAAGCATACTCCCAGAGTAATAACAGTCAGCGAAGCAGGCGCGTCGGTATATTCCGCGTCTCCTTTAGCGTCTTTAGAGTTTCCGGATTTGGACGTAACTGTAAGAGGGGCTATAAGTATTGCAAGAAGGCTGCAGGACCCGTTAGCAGAACTTGTAAAGATTGATCCGAAATCGATAGGCGTCGGACAGTATCAGCACGACGTTAACCAGATACAGCTTAAAAAGCAATTAGACGGAACCGTAGAATCAGCTGTTAATTTTGTAGGCGTAAATTTGAATTCGGCTTCCACGGAACTATTGTCTTATGTTTCAGGCATAGGAAAAACAGCCGCGAAAAATATAGTTCAGTACAGAACTAAAAACGGTTCATTCAAAGATAAAAAAGAACTTTTAAAAGTCAGCGGGCTTGGCGAAAAAACTTTTGTGCAGTGTGCCGGGTTTTTAAGAATACCCGGAGGGACAAACCCTCTTGATAATTCTGCTGTCCATCCCGAAAGTTATACAGTTGTGGTAAAAATGGCTCAGGATTTAGGCGTTGACGTATCGGGACTTGTGGGGAATGAAAGCCTTATAAAAAATATTAATCCCTCAAATTATGTTACGCCCGAAACAGGTATTTTGACTTTAAACGATATTGTCGCGGAACTCAAAAAACCCGGAGTCGACCCGAGAAAAGATTTTTCAGGCTTTGAATTCAGTACGGAAATTAATACTCTTGATGATTTAAAAGAGAATATGATACTTGACGGAACAGTAACAAATGTCACAAATTTCGGAGCTTTTGTAGATATCGGCGTTCATCAGGACGGGCTTGTTCATATTTCAAAGTTAAGTTCCAGATTTGTTGATAATCCGTATCAGGTGGTTTCAGTAGGCGAAACTTTAAAAGTTAAAGTTCTTAAGGTAGACGCCGAACTTAAAAGAATAAGTCTGGAAGTTGTAGGGAAGTAAAACTTAAGATTGCATTAAATATAAAATGCTCATAATTTTTGTTGAAAATAGAGAAGAAAAATGATAAAATTTTGTTATGAAAAAAATAATTAAGACAAGACAAGACAAGACAAGACAAGACAAGACAAGACAACAACTTAAATGTTTTTTATTTAATAAAAACGAAGTTTTAAAAATACAAACCGTTATATCTTAAACAGATATAACGGTTTTTTTATTGGAGAGAGGAAATGAAAAGAGTACTTCATGAATTAGTCAACAATTGCGGACCTGTCCTGCGCAAAGTCACAGGATTGACCAGCACAGGCATTGAGTTGCGCAAGCGCGTCATTGCGGGCTTGACCCGCAATCTGAAATTGTTATTGGTTCTTAATACGTTTGTGTTTTTGCTTTGTGTTAAAGCGTATGCCCAAACTACAGTATCAGATCCTGCGGTATTACAGACACTGCTTCAGTCCGGAACAACCCAAGAAATAATAATAGATAGTGACATAAATTATACTCTTGCGCCTATTAACGTGGGAGCTGGTGCAAAAACAATAACAATATTGGGCGGATATATATTGAATTTTACTACGGGAACATCAGGAAACGGCGGTGCAATGAATTTAAATGCCGGAACAGGCATAACCTTTGCCGGAGGAACTACAACTTTT
>WRFE01000038.1 GCA_009778965.1 Candidatus Endomicrobium labiotermitis | reverse complement strand
TTAACGCCGGCAAAAAACATAAATGCCGTAAGAATAAAAAATGATAATACGAACTTCAGATTGCGGATCGAGTCCGCAATGACGTGCTTGCGCGATTCGTTGTCCGCAATGACAAATAAGTTGATGAATAATTTTTTCATTTTTTCTCCCATTTCAGGACTACTGTTTTTTTAACTACTAGATGCTGAAACAAGTTCAGCATGACACATATTAATTAAGTCCGCAATAATAACTATAAAATAAAAAACCTGATGTCTAAAATCAGACATCAGGTTTACTTTTTTGTTAAAAAATGCTTTTGCGAAATATATTAATGTTGTATGTTGTATGTTGTATGTTGTATGTTGTATGTTGTATGTTGTATGTTGTATGTTGTCACTTCTCTCCCCTGCCAATATTTATTACAACATTCTATATTTTTTTTAATAGATAGTAAAATTATTTTATTTTTCCTTAATATCTGTTCCGTGTTCCTTTAAATAACGACGTATTCTTGAACGCGCTTGGGCGGTTATCACAAATTGAAGCCAGTTTTTGCTTGGCTTCACGTTTTTTCTTGTCAAAATTTCACACACATCGCCTGTTTTCAGTTTAGCGTCTATAGTCGCCATTTTTCCGTTGACAATAGCGCCCATAAACTTGTCGCCTATATCGGAATGAACGGCATAAGCAAAATCAAGAGTCGTCGCGCCCAAAGGAAGTTTTATAACTTTTTTCTGCGGGGTAAAAACAAATATCTGTTCAAAATTACATTCGGTTTTTAAAGTATTCAAAAATTCCGATGAATCCGTCGTATCAGTCTGCCATTCTAAAAATTGTTTGAGCCAGTCTAGTTTATCTTCCGTAGTTTTGTCCGCTTTATCTTCTTTATAAGGAGCTTCCTTTCCGGGTTCGACTTTTCTTTTATAACGCCAATGAGCAGCAACTCCGTATTCCGCCCTTTGGTGCATTTCTTCTGTCCTTATCTGCGTTTCTACCATAACATTTTTGTCCGAGATTATAGTAAGATGCAAAGACTGGTACATATTTTCTTTGGGTACATTTATATAGTCCGTAAAAGAACCTTCGACAAGTTTGAATTCTGAATTTATAACGCTTAGTATCGCATAACAATGTTCTACAGTGTCTGTTATTATGCGAAGTCCGAATAAATCTTCTATGGCTGAAAACGGCTTATTCTGGCGTTCCATTTTCTTGTATATGCCGTAAAGGTTTTTAGGTCTTGCCGAAATCCTGAAATTTATGCCTGATGGTGTAATTTTTTCTTTAAGTTTATTTTCTATTTCGGTAAGATTTTCTATATTGCTTTCTGCGCGTTTTTCCCACTGTATTTTTATTTTAGTGTATTCTACAGGCTGCAAAATTTCAAAGGCAAGGTCTTCAAGTTCACTTTTCCATTTGTATATCCCCAAACGATGGGCAAAAGGCGCGTAAAGCGTAAGAGATTCCGCGGCGATTGTTTTTTGCTTTTCCGGAGGAAGATACTTTAACGTGCGCATATTATCAAGTCTGTCGGCAAGCTTTATTATTATCACCCTTATGTCTTTTACCACGGCAAGAAGCATTTTCCGCCAATTTTCCGCCTGCGCAGTGATATTATCGTCAAACCGGTATTTATTAAGTTTCGTAACGCCTGACACAAGAGAATCTACCTCTTCCCCGAATTCTTTTATAAGGTCCGATTCGGTTACAAGAGTATCCTCCAAAACATCGTGCAGTAAAGCCGCGGCAATTGTATGACCGTCCATTTTTATGTTTGCAAGATTAACAGCAACGGCAACGCAATGAGTCATGTAAGGTTCGCCTGAAGCTCTTGTCTGGTAAGAATGCGCGCACGAAGCATAATCATACGCTTTAGATATAAATTCTAAATCGTGATTATTAAGATATGAAAGTAAACTTTTTAATTTTTCGTCCAATGCATTCCGCCTAATTTCCGCTTTGTTGTTGATTCGTAATTCGTAATTTTGAATTCGTAATTGTCTTTAATAAACCGACGCGCTAAGCGACACCATATACTTTAAAAACTGTTCATTGTCTATTTTGGATTGCTCACCCGCAAAAGCTATTTCATATGTATTAAGTTTTATTCCGAAACCGTAAGTATATTTCATTTTATCGGAATTAAATCCGCTGTCGGCAGTAACGCCGCCGCGAACGCAGAATGCTCCGCTTATATATTGCTCTGCGCCTATACAATAGTACTGTTCTTCCAAATCCCCGAATCTGTAAAATTTTCTGTCCAAATCTATTGCCAAAGTAAAAGCTTCGAGTAAATAAGCAATGCCGGTTCTTATGGAAAACGGCAGCTGTTCGGTATTATAATTATCCCAAAACATAAAGCCGGCAATATTTTTAAAATTCATTCCGAAATAGACATTTTTACCCGCGGGATACAATATAGACATGTCCATTGAGAATCCGTTTCCAGAAGCTATGTTCGCGTAAGGAATTGAACCGTCAATGCCGGACTCGCCTATTTTACCGTATAAATAATTTAGATTTAATCCCAGACTAAATCCGTTTTCGCTCTTTTTTCCCGCCGCAAAACCTAAAGCGTTAATATTAGTTTCAATCTTATTATTGCCATAAGAAATTTTACTATCCGAAAGAGACTGCCAGTAAAAAGCGCCTTTGTCTTTTATTGCGTAAGCGCTCATAAGCCCTTGTCCTGACGGGTCGGCAATAGCAACTTGGACAGGAGAAGCATTGCTGTCTCTTGATACAATAACACCCGCGCCGATATGCGCTCCGGACATATAAGACAAATTCGCGGAGTTGTAATAAAAAGATTCCTGGCTTAAAACAATCGCCGCGCCTGCTCCGCCCATAGCCATAGACCTTGCCATAGGCGCAGTCCCATTATAAGTGTCCGGCTGCGTGGGAGGCTTCTTTGCAAAGACAATGTTAGCTTGCAATAAAAATAATGCGATAAAGAATAATGTGATTTTTTTTAATTTCATAAAATACATTTCATTTAAGATTAAAAATTGAAGAGTGCAGAGTGAAGATAATGAATTTCGGCAAAGCCTAAATTTAAATAATTGGTTTTCGCATAGCGAAAACACTTTATCTCAACTCTCCACTTTTAACTCTTCACACTGTCGTTTAGAATCATTTCAGCGACTCTTTTGCTTACGCCCGTGGTTCCGAGCATTTTCCTAAAATCAGCAAGTTCTTGCGTTTTAGAAGCATAATAATCAGGTTTTAACTGTTCTATAATAGATGCAGCTATTTTCTCGGGCGTCGCGTCAAACTGTATAAATTCCGGCACGACTTTTTTATCTGCGAGAATATTAACAATCGTAATATATTTAACTTTGACAATAAGCCTTGCTAGAAAATAATTAAAATATGACAGCTTATACATAACGGTCATCGGTATACCCATCAAAGCATTTTCAAGACTGACTGTACCCGATGGACAAACGGCAATATCTATAGTTTCTCTTTTGGAAAAATCATTATTCGGTTCAAACTTTATATAATCGGGAAGTTTTATACCTAAATCTTTATTGACGCTAAACAGCATAAAATCAGCGTTAAGTTTTTCTTTTAAAATTTTTGCCGTTTCTAAAATAATCGGCAAATGCCTTTTAATAACGCTTTTACGGCTTCCCGGAAATAATCCTATAAGAGGCGGTTTTGTAATTTCAAAATTTTGTTTTACAGGGACAATATCTATAAGAGGATTACCTACAAAAACAGCGTCAACACCGCTTTTTCTATACAGTTCTTCCTCAAAAGGCAGAATGACAAACATTTTTTTAACTGTTTCGGCAAGTGTTTTGATTCTGTAGCTTCGCGACGCCCAGACCTGCGGGCTTATGTAATAATAAACCGGAATGTTTAATTTTTTAGCAAGTTTTGCCACAACGATATGAAATCCGTAATAATCGGCAAGTATTATTTTATCGGGTTTTTCAGACAAAAAAAAGTTTTCAAGTTTTTGTAAAAGTTTTTTAAGAAAAAAGAATTGTTTAATCGGAAGAAAACCAAAAGCGTTTATATTTACTATATCTTCTATAAAAATATCGGAAACTGATTTGAGATTGTTGCCGCCTAAAGCATATATTTGGCATTGCGGGTTTATTTTTTTTATTTCGCGCGCAAGATTTGCCGCGTGAATTTCACCCGATAAATCGCCCGCCGATATAAAAATTTTATTGTTTGCCATTTACCCTTCTTGTCTGTCGTTCCGTGCTTGACACGGAATCCATGTTTAGCAACAGCAACCCCTAGTCCCCTGTTCGCTATACTCACAGTCCCTCTCCCGCAAGGGGCGCGAGGAAAACTACGATTTATTTGTTATTTGCTGTCATTGCGGGCTTGACCCGCAATCTATGATTTACGACGAGATTGCGGGTCAAGCCCGCAATGACGACATAAAAATTTAAAACTTCATGTTTTTTAAAATTTGCAGCGCCAGCTCTACAGCGTCTCTTCCCTGTTCGCCAGCAACCATCGGCTTCTTGCCTTCAACAATATTGTTTAAGAAATTATCGAGTTCGTAAAAAAGCGGTTCATTAGACGGAATTTTAGGTTTTTCTATTTTTATATCCGTTAAAGAAGTCATTTTTTCAACGCCGTCTTTTTTCTTGTAAATTTTTACGCTTTTTCCCGCATAATCCACGGAAATGTAAGCATCAGACTGGAAAACTCTTATTTTTCTGTATCTGTCAATCGTAATTCTGCTTGCCGAAACGTCGGCAACGCAGCCGTTGGCGAATGTCAAACGGACTTTTGCAATATCTTCGGTATCCGAAAGAACTTTAGCGCCGTGAGCTTCAAGCGCAACCACTTTATCTTTTACTAGATAAAACAGCATATCCAAATCATGAACCATTAAATCCAAAACAACGCCTATATGAGCAGTACGCGGGTCATAAGGTCCGAGCCTGTTTATTTCAATAAATTTAGGATTATGAACAAACGGCGCGGCTGCTATAATAGCGGGATTAAATCTTTCAACGTGTCCGACCTGTAAAATTATATTTTTATTTTTCGCGGTTTCTATAAGTTCTTCGGCTTCTTCAATTTTTAAAGTAAACGGTTTTTCTACAAGACAATGAATGCCGGCTTCCAACAAAGGTTTGGCTATCTGATAATGATACTGGGTAGGAGCCGCAATTACAACAGCGTCAACTTTGCCGATAAGTCCGGAACTGTCGCTTATAACAGCCGGAGCCGCCTTGTTGGCATGGGCAATTTTTTCGGCGCGCTTCAAATCCGGATCAACAATAAATTCAAGTTTCGATTTTGGATGTTCGCCCAAAATTCTCGCGTGATGCTGACCAAGCGACCCGACGCCTATTACAGCCGTTCTGATAACACTCATTTTGTTTCCTTTACAAATAATATTTAGAGTCTTTTTACTTTTTTAATCTTACCGCATGGATTTGGAAAGGTTTAACGGCAAGAATACTTGCGTCGGACTGCGTGCTCTGGTTTAGAAAATCTATTATTTTTCCGGAATCAGACACGCATATAAACTGAAATCCCCAATTAACGGGATTTCCTCTTATATGTTTTTGCTCGATTGAAAAAGACGCGTCATGCACCAAAATTTCCGCGATTAAAGACGGTCCTTCATTTGTATGCCTGTATAACAAAGCTTTATCTGAAAAAATTCTTATAGCGTATTCCCATCCGGAATCGGGAGTTAAAAAGCCTTTTGTGTCAGGAAGCATTGAAGTAGAACCGGCTCCGTCAATATTGTTCATATCAATGTACATATCAATATACTCAATTTTCGAGTCCCATCCGCCGTCATTAAAAATCAAACTGATGTTTACAGAACCGTCTGCCGCGGTAATATCAACGCCCTGCAGAATACCGCTGTTTGTTATGGATATTCCTCCGAGGATTTCTTTTACATTAGAACGGAAAGTTTCCTCGCTTACAGGCTGCAAATCAATTTTTTCGGCAATATCAGGCTGCACCTGAAAAGACTGGGTCGAACCTAAAAGGCGGAAAATATTACTGTACGCAGCGTCAAACATTCTTAAGTTTGTAACCTTACTTTGAGATACGCCTTTTAACAAATCCGCGCTGGACAAATAAACAAGCTCACTTTGAGCTCCTTTATAGGAATATTCGTTAAAATCTTTGGAATCTTTATAATCATTTATTAAAGACGCCGCAGTGAAAAGCTTGGACATAACATTGTTGTTTACAGAGGGCTGTTCAAAAGATATCGAATTGTTTACGCTTATCAAATCTTTTCTGACGATTGTAATATAAAGAGGAACAGCAGGCTTTATAAATTTACTTTGATCAAAAAGATCGGTAAGATAAGACATAAGATCTAAATTGTTCAGCTGTCTTTTAGATAACATCACGGGAATAATGGGTTCTGTCTTAGATTCAAGCCATTTCATAACGTTTCTTTTATCGTTAGGAAAATCGGTATGTATTGAAAAAGCGTTCATTCCGCTGATATTATAAATTCCTTTAAAAGATTCCTGCGCGTTGCTTACGTTTACCCACGGCAGTTTTAAACTTTCAAAATAGTAAAGTATGTTATGCGAAACAATTCCGGAATTTAAAAAAACTCCGAATTTTTCCCTGTTTATGTTTTCTTCAAAACTGTTTATATTACCTGTAACATAATCTGAAAAGGCGGTATTTTTGCCGGCTTTGGAAGGACCTCCGCTGTAAACGTTCGCTAGCAAAGGCAAAACAGGCTCCGGGTCAAAAACCAAAGACGGCTCGGCTTTACCCCAAAAAACAAGTTCTTCCAGTTTTTCGGGAAGAGGTTCAGACGGATTTACGGGAATAGATATACAAAATCTTTTTGATTCCAGAATTTTTTCGATAACGCTTTGCGAAATATCGGAGCTTTCCGCAAAAAAGACTATATATCTTACGCTGTTAGCTAAAGATATTCCCGTAAAAAATAATAAAACAGTTAAAATAATTAATGCTTTTTTCATAATTGGTTATTATAGCTTATAGTTAAACCTCTTTTCAACTGCATATTGCCGGTCTTTTTAGTATAATATTGACATGGAAAATTCTAGAATTGAAATTCTTGCTCCGGCAGGCTCTAAAGAATCTTTTATAACGGCGGTGGAAGCAGGCGCTGACGCGGTTTATTGCGGACTGAAAGATTTCAGCGCGAGAAGCAAAGCTTCCAATTTTACTCCCGCGGAACTGAATAATTATATAAATTACGCTCACAAAAAAAATGTAAAAGTTTATGTTGCGTTTAACACCCTTATAAAACAAATCGAACTAAAAGACGCCGTAAAACAAATAAATTTTATCGAACAGGCAAATGCCGACGCGGTAATTGTGCAGGATTTAGGCGTTGCCAATATAGTAAAAAAGTATTTTCCCCGTTTAAAACTTCACGCAAGCACGCAGTTAGCAATACACAACAGTTACGGCGTTTTAGAAGCAGAAAAAGCAGGATTTAAAAGAGTTGTTTTGGCAAGAGAACTGTCGCTCCAGGAAATAAAAAGCATATCGAAAAATACTAATACGGAACTTGAAATATTCTGTCATGGAGCGCTGTGTTTCGGCGTTTCGGGACTTTGTTTAATGTCCAGTTTTATAGGCGGCGCAAGCGGCAACCGAGGAATGTGTTCGCAGCCGTGCAGAAGAAAATGGACTGTTAATAAAAAAGACGGATTTTACATTTCCCCGAAAGATTTGGATTTATCAAATTACGCGAAAGACATTGCTAAATCCGGCATAATCTCGCTAAAAATCGAAGGCAGGATGAAAAATCCTCAATACGTTTATAAAACCGTAAAAGCTTATAAAATCCTTTTTTCAGCGGGTGAAAAAAATTTTGCCGAAGTTCTTAAGGAAGTAAAAGAAATCTTAAATACGGATTTCGCCAGAACTAAAACCTCGTTTAACTTTATACAGAAATCAAAAGATATTTTCGCTCCGGAAACAGCCAAGCAAATCGGCGCGTTTGCGGGCGATATTATATCCGTAAAAGACAATGTAATAACGTTAAAAACAAAAATACAATTAAATAAAACCGACGCTTTAAAAGCCGCCGATTCAAAAGCCGACGCTTATTTCAAGATAAACGTTTTAGATATAAGGCACATCAACTCTGTCATACCGGAGAAAGCCGGTATCCACGTTGCAGTAAATTCTATTTGCGATAACAATAAAATGGATTCCGATTTTCATCGGAATGACACGGATACGCTATTATATGAAATAGAAACAGATACGCCGGGATTAAAATCCGGAATGCAGATTTTCAAGACAGCCGACGGAAACTTTGAAGAATTTTTACAAAACATTATTAAAACCGCGGAAATAGAAAAAAAAGAATTTAGTCCCGCGGAAAAAAATATATCTTATCCTAAATTCAAAAAAAGCCAGCCGCAGGAAAAATTATTTATAAAAATTAACGATATCAACTGGCTGCCTGTTATTCAAAAAACTCTCTCGCCGTGTCACCCTGAACTCGCTTCAGGGTCCGGCAGTTCCTGTTTTAACGGCAAGATGCTGAAACAAGTTCAGCATGACACATCATTAAAAACACAAAAAAATGAAAATATTTCCGTAATTTTCACACTCGACAAAGAAAATATTAAACACGCGTCAAAAATTGAAAACATAAAATATTTCGAACTGCCGCCGTATATAGACGAACATGACTTACCGCTTTTTGAACAGGCATTAAATAATCTGAAAGACAAAACTTTCTTTGTTAACAATATAAGCCATTTTATGTTTTTCAAAAAAGAAGATTCCCTTCTTGCGGGGAATTTTTTATACGTTTTAAATTCTTTCGCGGCAGATTTTTTATTTAAAAACAGAATAAATGGATTTATGTTTTCGGGTGAAGATGATTTTAAAAATATTTCAGACCTTGCAAAAAACGGCCTTTCTGATTACGCAATATTTTATATATCGGGCTTTCCAACGCTTGCGGTATCCTTAATGACGGCATGTAATGAATTATCGCAAAACAAAAATATTGAATCCGCGAAAGATATTTTTCAGGTTATACACAGGAACGGCAAAACAAACATAATGCCGCAATACCCTGTAATGCTTTTTAATAAAAAGAAACGTCTTGAAAAATTGGGCGTCAATAAATTTATTATAGACTTATCGTTTATAAATCCTAATAAAACATATCTTGATACTGTATTAAACGCTTTCCTGGGAAAGATTCCGCTGCAAAACGGATGGGAATTCAACTTTGAAAGAGGGTTGAAGTAAAAGCCATTGTCATTGCGAGAAATGAAATGACGAAGCAATCCATTTTAAAATTAACGTGGATTGCCGCGTCGGAAACTATGTTTCCTCCTCGCAATGACGACAAAAAAAGGCAGGCAGGGTTTTATAACCCTGCCTGCCTTTTTTTATCTCTAGATTTATTTGTCATCCTGAACTTGATTCAGGATCTCGTTTTTTAGATTAATGACAAACTGTATTACAAATTATTGGAACTTATATAATACGCCAAGCTGCGCTTTTGAAGCGTCAGGAGCGCCAACGGCGTACAGAAACGCATGGGCAACACCAAGATGGAATTCAACAGTTTTAGAATACTGATATTTTACCATCACGTTAATTTCTTCTCCCCATCTTGTTGATCCGTCTCTTTGAGACACATTATAATAGTCCGCGCTAAACGTGTATTTATCAAACACTTTATCCAAACCGACATTTACAATTTGCTGGTTAAGAGAAGTGGCGAAAATTTCCTGACCGTAAATCAAACCGGGAGTATAATTTCCATAGGTATAGAAATTTTTGGTTACTAAATCATTAGGATAATTATCTACTGCTCCGCCTGAAACAAAATATGTTCCTCTGGGCGTTACGCCTGCATCTTCAAAATTATAAGACGCGTCAAATTTAATTAAATTCGTGTTGGCGCGGTCATTGCTGAACGTGTTGCGTCCTTCATAGTTTTGCGCATATTCAAGAGACGCTTTTAAACCGTCCATCTTAAATGTAGGTTTAATACCGTAAAAACCGTATTTATTAAGAATGTTAGTTCCTGTAGGAATTCCCGTAGGTCTTATATTTTGGAATTCATATAAGTATGCCTGAATATCAAACATATCTTTATAAATATTAGAATATTTGACGTCAACACCGGCCAAAGTACGGTTTCTATTGTTAGATACATCAGCTATAGTACCATAAATTGCATTCGCTTTAATATTATCGTAGTCATAGTATACCGTTACCGCGTCTATTGAAGGCATTACGGTAGTTGCGCCGAGCGTAGCATTATATCTTACTATTCCCAAATACATTACAGTGCTGTCTTCATCGCCGTAAAACTGACGACCGACTTTAGCGCTTAAACCGTTAATGTCCAAAAGTTCATTAAACGTTAAGTTAGCTTCCTGGACTCTGATAGCGCCAAGATATGTATTTAATGTATCGCCGTTCAATCCGCCCCATGTGGTCGCATATCCCAAAGCCACATTACCTTGAACGCTTGACGTAAGGTCAAAAGACGCGCCCAAAAGAAAGTATCCGAAAACTCTGCCGCTGTTGCTGCCTGTGGGAGGATTATCCATAGTGATGCCGATTAAAGCGCCTTCTCCATAGTATTCAAGATTATTAAGACCCAACCCGCCCGCATAAGACGATACTGAAAGTGAAACAAGCAATGCTGTTACAAGTGACAAAACTTTTTTCATTACTTAACCCCTTTATTTTTATTTTATGCTCAAATTATTTATATATCAAATTTATAGCCGAAATTAATGCCGAGTTTGCTGTAGCTGAGATCCATAGCTTTTGTTTCGCCTAATGCTTTTATTGATCCGCTGTACATACCATACATTAATTCAACGATAAAACCGTATTTGCATTCATAACCGACTCCGGCGCCCAAATAGAGTCCGCCGTTTGTTTCCGCTCTGTCTCTTTGCGGCACATCTAAAATCAAACTATATCCGAGATTGCCTTTTACGTAAATAGGATAGTTTTCACTAGGACTATACTGCGCTGTTAAATAAATAGGTATAAATCTGTATTTCATACCGGCATAGCCAAAATCATTATTTTCATTTATCTGTCTGAAAAACTGATATTCTAAGCCAACGCCGACTTTTAAATTGTCCATACCTTCAACTACTTTAGACAGACCTTCGATCGCGACTGAAAACGCTGTGTCAACCAATGCGGAAGCTTCGTTATTATCCTGCTTGAGTCCAAGATTACCGAATGTATCAAATCCTGCTTTCAAATTTACGCTTTTTGCCGCAAACGCCGCGCCTGTAAAGAATACCATTGACAATGCCAAAACAACTAGTTTTTTCATTACTTAACCCCTTTTATTTTTTTATTAAGATACACAAAATATAAAACCGGCGATTTTCACCCCCTCGTTTTTATTTGCCTAACAGGTATTAATTAAGCATTTTTTTGAGCTTCTTGTCAAAAAAATTTAATTATGATTTTAGAAAAAACACTTTTATTTTCAATTAAATTTGCAAAAAATTTCCAAATATAGTATTTTAAATGAACTTTATATTTTCGGAGGCGGCAAAATGTACAAAATAGTTTTGATAAGACACGGTGAAAGCATCTGGAACAAAGAAAACAAATTTACCGGCTGGTATGACGTTGATTTGTCGGAAAAAGGAAAAGAAGAAGCGTTAAAAGCCGGCGAACAGCTTAAAAAAGACGGTTTCACTTTTGATTTGGCATATACTTCAGTTCTTAAAAGGGCAATTAAAACCCTTTGGGCTGTTACCGATGTTATGGATTTATTATGGGTGCCTGTTATACGCACCTGGAAACTTAATGAAAGACATTACGGCGCCTTACAGGGATTAAACAAAGCCGAAACTGCCGCGAAATACGGAGAAGATCAGGTAAAAATCTGGAGAAGAAGTTACGATATTCCTCCTATAGCGCTCGAAGAAAGCGACGAAAGATATCCCGGAAAAGACCCGAGATACGCAGGACTTTCAAAAGCAGAACTTCCTTTGACGGAATGTTTGAAAGACACGGTAGCAAGAGTCGTGCCTTACTGGGAGCAGGAAATTGCTCCGCAAATAAAAGCCGGTAAAAAAATAATAATAGCCGCGCACGGAAACAGTTTGAGAGCTTTAGTAAAATATTTGGACAATATAAGCGAAGCCGATATCATAAATTTGAATATACCTACAGCAATGCCGCTTGTTTATGAACTCGACGAAAATTTGAAGCCGATAAAAAATTATTATCTCGGAGATCCTGAAGCGGTAAAAAAAGCGATGGAAGCGGTAGCAAACCAAGGCAAAGCGAAATAACGGCAGTTACAAATTCAAAATTACGAATCAACTACAAAGATAAAACTAAAATTGAAAAGCCTGCGTTTTCATACGCGGGCTTTTCTAAATGCTATAAAGAATAAAGGCAAAACAAACATTATGAAAAGAAACGATGTCAGAAACGTAGCTATTATCGCCCACGTTGACCATGGTAAAACCACTGTTGTGGATTCTCTCCTAAAATTTTCCGGACAATTCACAGTAAAAAATGATGAAGTGCAGGACGCGGTTTTGGATTCTAACCCTCTTGAAAGGGAAAGAGGCATAACCATCCTTGCGAAATGCACTTCGGTAAATTATAAAGGCAACACAATAAATATAGTCGATACTCCCGGTCACGCGGATTTCGGAAGCGAAGTTGAAAGAGTGCTTAAAATGGTTGACTGCGCGATACTTATGGTTGACGCAGCCGAAGGCCCTATGCCTCAGACACGGTTTGTTTTGCGTAAAGCGCTGGCTTTGGGACTCCGCCCGATAGTGATAATCAACAAAATGGATAAGCCTTTTGCTACGCCAAGCAAAACTGTTGATGACGTTTTTGATTTATTTATGAAACTCGGCGCGACGGATGAACAGCTTGATTTTCCTATACTTTACGCTTCGGGACGCGAAGGCTGGGCAAGTACAATTATGGAAGAAAAAGGCAAAGATATTGAACCTGTCTTTAAAACAATTCTTTCTCACGTTCCTCCTCCAGTCGCAAACATTGAAAAACCGCTTCAAATGCAGATAACAATGCTTGATTATAATAATTTTTTAGGACATGTCGGCATAGGCAGAATTTTAAACGGCACAGTCAAAAAAGGGCAACCTGTGGCATTGGCAAACCTTAAAGAAACAAAAATATCAAAAGCCGTAAGAATAGATAAATTTTCGGGGCTGGGAAAACAAGAAGTGACCGAAGCCAAAGCAGGTGATATAGTTGCCATAGCGGGTCTTGAGGGCGTAGAAGTCGGTGATACGGTATGCGGAATTTATGACGTTTTGCCTTTACCGCCGCTTACTATTGACGAACCGACAGTTTCCATGGAATTTTTGGTAAACGATTCTCCTTTTGCGGGACGCGAGGGAAAATTTCTTACAAGCAGACATTTAAACGCAAGACTTGAAAAAGAAGCGCAGACAAACGTGGGGCTTAGACTGGAACCGCTTGAGGGTGAAGGGAAATTTAAAGTTTCGGGCAGGGGAGAACTTCATTTGACTATTTTGATAGAAACAATGCGCCGCGAAGGTTTTGAGCTTGCGGTATCGTCTCCCGAAGTTATATATAAAGAAAAAAACGGCAAGATTTACGAGCCCATGGAATATCTTACTTTAGATATAGACAGCCAGTATCAGGGAGCGGTTTTTGAACTTGTCGGAAAACGCGCGGCAAAACTTGAAAATATGATAAGCGAAGGCGAAAGCAGAATAAGGCTTGAATATATAATTCCGTCAAGAGCGTTGATAGGATTTAAAAATGAATTTTTAACAAACACGCGCGGACAGGGAATTATGCATCACAGTTTTTTTGATTATCTTCCCAAAACTAATGTTTCCGATTTAAGAGTAAACGGAGTATTTATAGCAAAAGAACACGGCAAAACTACGGCTTACGCTTTGGATAATTTACAAATAAGCGGACAGTTATTTGTGACGGACGGAGTAGAAGTATATGAAGGGATGATAGTAGGACAAAATTCCAGAGAAAATGATTTAGTGGTAAACCCTTGCAAACTTAAAAAATTAAGCAATATGAGAAGCAAAGGATCCGATGACGCGCCTATGCTTACGCCGCCGAGAATTATGAATCTTGAACAGGCGGTTGAATACATAGCCCCTGACGAACTTGTAGAAATAACGCCAAATTCAATACGTTTAAGAAAAAAGATTTTAAACCATACTGTAAGAAAAAGAAGCTCGGATAATGAAGGAGAAGAGTAAAAGCCGGGTACTCATGTTTAGCTTATATATATTTTTTTGTAACCCTGAACTTGTTTCAGGGTCTGATAATTTATGTTTTAACTTTAGATGCTGAAACAAGTTCAGCATGACACTTCTATTATTTATTAAGTACTTTTAATCCGCGTTTCAAAACGCAGCTTTCCTTAATTTACAAATTTCATCTCTTATTAATTCTATCTTGTACGCCTTTCTGGTGTTTCTTATAAATTTCCGTAATCTCAACTTCTTTATCTTTATTACTCTGATTTCTTTCCAACTTTCTATAATGAATTCTGATTACATTAAAAGACCATTCATAATCTTCCGTACCCTGAAATCTTTTACTCCGTTTATATCTATTTTCGCTTTCATGAATTTCCATAAGTTCGCGTTCTAAATTTCCTAAATCCTCAAACTTAAAATACTTTAAAGCGTCTTTTATTACTCCACTCGCAAAAACAAACTTTGGAAAAGCATTGCTCCATCTTTTCTCAACAGGAACTCTTTTTTCATTAGCTTTAGCGTCTTCTTCAATATTTTCAATATTTATATCTTCTTTTTTATTTTTACAATTTTGCAATTCCTTTAAAAGATCCTGATTCTCTGACTTATGCCTGTCTATCTCATATAACATTTCAAGCATTTTATTTTCTAGCATGACTAAATCTTCTTTTTCTTTCTGCGATTTTTTAAGAAGCCCTTCCATTTCGCTGATCTTCTCTACATTCTGTTTTCCTTCTTTTTTCAGATTACGTAATTCTTTTTCTATGTTCTCAGCATCTTGCTTATTATCACTCAACAATTGGTCCAATGCGTTCTTTTCTTTTTCTATTGATGTAAACTTTTTATATTGTTTTTCATACAAACGCAATATTATCCAGAACATTGCAAGAAACACGCCTAAATTAAAACTTCTTCGCCAATTCCCTCTTACAACACTTCCCCACCATTTACTAAATTTTTCAGAAATGGATAAATCTTTATAGCCTTTGTCCATTAACATATCTGATAAAGACAATGTATATGCTCTGAATATGCCTATATATGCAACAGGCTCTACTGAAAATGTAAATTCAAATTTTAGCCTGCCGTTTTTTGTTTCTATCGGATCTTTCGCAAAATTTCGTTTGTCTATCTTAATGGTTTTATTATTGCCATCTCCTATCAATAATGGTTCTCTGACTATCCACTCTTTATTATTATCAATGTTTATTATCTTTATACCGGAACGGAAAAAAGCCGTTTTTTCTTTATATTTTTCCAGCACTGATTCAAATTTAGTATTACTGTTGAAAATTTCTTTGGCTATTTTTAAAGAAAAACTATTGTCTGTCATTATTTGCGAAGCCAATCCGTAATAATAAGATTGATAGCTTATAAACCACCAAGCAATAGTGGCTACAATGACAGCAACAATAAATTTATATCTGAAAACCAAACGCATATTACTTCTCCATTTTTCATTAAAAAACTTAGAGTCCCGGCATTATTTCTTTATGTTCCGCTATGGTAATTACATAGCCGTTATTATCCGCTATGGCAAACTCTGTCATACCGTAATTAGTCACATGAATATCTTTAAGAATAGCGTATTTTGATTTAATATCTTTATACATATCGTCAAAATTATCAACCGTAATATATAAAGTCGCGGAAGGCTGCACTTTCGGAAAATTCAGTATCGGGCATTCTTCTATGAGGCTCTCTCTGTTTTGCAGCATCAAAGACATACTATCCT
Source organism: Candidatus Endomicrobium labiotermitis (assembly GCA_009778965.1). Lineage (GTDB taxonomy): Bacteria > Elusimicrobiota > Endomicrobiia > Endomicrobiales > Endomicrobiaceae > Endomicrobium > Endomicrobium labiotermitis. Next base: position 2,529 of record WRFE01000038.1, on the reverse strand, counting down.
TTGAAAGAATCACAAAATCCAAACGCCCTTTTTGCTCATTCGGCACAGAGGCAATAACGGAAAAACCTAAAATATCTCTGTAAAATTCAACTGTTTTATCAACACTTTCTACCATCAAATTTGTCGTAAACATCTTAAACATAACATTTCTCCTTTTTTACCATCGTTTATTTGTAACGGGAACGAAGATTTTCGTAAGTCAGGGTCTTTTTAGTCAATTCGCCAAGTTTGTCCGCTACGTTATCCAGATCCTTAGGGGTTCCTCTTGTATAGCCTGCGCCGCCTTGAGCCACGCCAACCGTAAATGTCACATCTCCGTCGACTCCCACATATTCGCCTTCATAATTCGTTCCGGTCAGCAATCTGCCTGTAACAGTATGAGTTTCCCAGTTATATGTGCGGGAATAACCCCAGCCCCACGGCCTTTGACGCAGCGTGATGCCTTTTTCCGCCGCATGTTTCTTCACATCTTCCATGGTTACATTTTTGAACTCGTAGGCATGCAGATAAGAAATGTCGTTAAAATCCGGATTGAAAGCAATAATCCTGAAAGTGAAAGTGCCCACATCTCCGTCATCAGCTTTAGTCTCGACATAAACCCTGATACTAACGTTTATATCCGCATACTCATCATAAAGCCTGATACCCGAAGAGTAGATTTGTTGTTGTCCTTTTGGCAGAATGGCAAGCAATTCCGGCGGAACGGGAAATTCCCGCATCCAGCTCCGGTCCGGATCCCGTTTCGCTTTACGCTCGGGTATCTGACGTATATACTCTATTCCCGCCTCCATCGCTTGTAACGCCTCTTCCACATTGCGCATCAATGAACCGTCCTCAATAGCCTCTCTTACTTGCTTTATCTGTTGCTTAACTTCAGGTTCGAGTTCCTGTATTACTTGTTTTTGAATTTCCATCATCCGCGTCATAAATGTTGACATACTAATCTTTCCGTCTTCAAAATCCTGACTGAGTTTTTCAATTTCCGCTTCCGTGTCCATAGCATAAACGACAGGAACGGAACCGGCAAGCATTAAGAACATGACCAAAAAACATGTAATTTTTTTAAAGGAAAGTTTCATGTAATAGACCTCTCTTTTGTCAATTGTCATTAAGGCTAAAATGTTTGAAAAGCAATAGTTGTGAAACGTAAATGAGGAGCGGTGTAACAAAGTATAAATTCAAAATACAAGCCGCCATAATAGTTGTTAAAAAAGATATGCCGAGGGCGGGACTTGAACCCGCACGTCGCCTGAGCAACTTGAGATTTTGAGTCTCACGTGTCTGCCAATTCCACCACCTCGGCTTAAAGAACTTCAGAAGTTTCTATTCAAAGAAACTTTGTTTCAAAGCAGGATTGTATTTTATAATAAACTAGGTTTAAAAGCAAATTGACAAAAGCAATTCGTATTTCCGCTCTTTTGTCATCCCCGAAATTTGTAGTCGGGGATCCATTAAAAAATTACATATTAAATTGCGGATCGAGTCCGCAATGACGACAATATTAAACGTGAATTCTACATCAAGTGCGGAATGACAACAAATATCTATTCCAATTCTATTTTTATTTCCTGATCATTTTTTAAATTTATTATTCGGACAGATGTAAAATCCAAACCGTATTTCTCGGCATATTTTTTAGTTTCTTCAGCTACAAGAACATTTATAAGACTTTCGGTTTTTTCGTCAGCTTCAGACATAGTGCTTAATATAAGAACGCCGTCCTCATATCCGGCATATCTCAAACGAGCCATAGACATCAAAGCGCCGAAAAACGGATTAGACCTTGAAGCCATATCTATCTGCGAAGCAATCATTCTGCCGACATACTCTTCAATACTCATATCGCGTTTGTCGTTAATCATTGTTTCAGCATAGTCCGGACCTTCTATCTCCATAATATTGCGCGACTGAAAATCGCCTCTGGAAATACGCATATAATAATACGACTTTATGTCTTCTATATTTTGAATGATTCTGAAAAGTACATTTTTGTCCTTATCGAAAACACTTACAATCATAAATTGTATTTCGGAATTACTGCTTAAAACAACCCTTACGATAGACATAACCGCGGTTTGCATCTTTTGCACTGCTGCCGCAGCCTGCTGCTGCTCTTTTGAAGTAATGGAATCAAGTTCCATATCAAGATACAAAGTTTTACCGACTATAAAAGCCTGTGAATCGGTTTTACACTCTTTTTTTATCAATGCTTCAAGCTGATCGGTCAGCTTATCTTTATCATAGCTTGTACCGCAGGCAAGAATAGATGTTAAAAATATTGAAAGGATAAAAAATTTTAATAACCGCATATTGATTAGTATTATTCCTTGAGATACTTGCTGTGTCACACTGCGCGAAGTCGCAGTGTCTATGAATGTTTATAGATTCTGCGAGAGGCTATGCCTCCGCAGAATTGTTCCTTAAAAAGAATATATAATTAAGCGTATAAGGGCGTTGGAAGAACGACGCAGAATAGGGCTAAAAGCCCGCCGTCATCAGGTTCTCCAACGCCAATAGGTAAAAGCTTGA